>NZ_CP015027.1:0-370000 GCF_002077155.1 Sporosarcina sp. P33
ATGACAAAAGAAGAACAAACGGGAGAAGCAGAATTGACCCTTGAAGAAGCAAAAGCGGCTATTATTGAAGCCGGTAAAAAAACAGGTGAACTAACATTAGAGGATGTAACAGAAAAACTCGCATCATTCGAAATGGAACCTGAGCAATTCGAAGAATTTCTTGATCAGATAGAAGCGCAGGAAATCGAAATGGACAGAAAAGAAGAAGCTGATCCCAAGAGTGAAAAAGAAGAACAATTCGACCTGAATGACTTGAGTGTACCGCCGGGTGTCAGAATCAACGATCCCGTCCGCATGTATCTGAAGGAAATCGGACGAGTGGATTTATTGACTGGTAAAGAAGAAGTGGACTTGGCAATCCGTATCCAGGAAGGTCTGGAAGCTGAGGCAGAATTTGAAGAAACAAATAAAATGACCCCAGCAATAGATACTGCGATTATCCGCGGTGAAAACGCCAAAAAGAAGTTGGCGGAAGCGAATCTTCGTCTCGTTGTCAGTATCGCCAAGCGCTATGTCGGCCGCGGCATGCTGTTCCTTGACTTGATTCAGGAAGGAAATATGGGACTGATTAAAGCGGTCGAGAAGTTTGACCATACAAAAGGCTTTAAATTCAGTACGTATGCGACATGGTGGATCCGTCAGGCAATTACCCGTGCAATCGCCGATCAGGCGCGCACAATCCGTATTCCCGTGCATATGGTGGAAACGATCAATAAGTTGATCCGTGTCCAGCGCCAGTTGCTTCAGGACCTTGGGCGGGAACCGTCTCCGGAAGAAATTGGAGAAGAAATGGAATTAACACCGGAAAAAGTACGTGAAATTTTGAAGATTGCACAAGAGCCGGTTTCATTGGAAACACCGATAGGAGAAGAGGATGACTCTCACTTAGGTGATTTCATTGAAGACTCGGAAGCGCAGTCCCCTTCGGATCATGCAGCGTATGAATTGCTGAAGGAGCAGCTCGAGGATGTGCTGGATACACTGACTGACCGTGAGGAAAATGTATTGCGTCTTCGTTTTGGGCTGGATGACGGCCGTACGCGTACATTGGAAGAGGTCGGAAAAGTGTTCGGTGTTACGCGCGAACGTATTCGTCAGATCGAAGCCAAAGCGCTCCGAAAGCTGCGTCACCCTTCGCGCAGCAAACGACTGAAAGACTTTTTAGAATAATAGATGCATCGGCTTTGAACTAGCCGATGCTTTTTATTTCTGTATGTATAAAAAGAAGATTGATACTATTGGAGGAGAAAGGATGTCTAAGGATAAGAAGCAAATCATCATTTCTGAAATCCGGTATTGGAAAACAAACAAACTCCTTCCTGAACATTATTGCGATTTCCTGATTACATTATATGCACAGGGCGAAGATCCTGATGCAGTGGCAGAGAAGGAATCTTCCACACTCCAAATAGAGCGCAGAAAGCTGCGGGCCAGGCAAATTATGGTTTTGCTAGTCAGTTTATTATTGGCGGCGGCAGCATCAGCTGCGATGTTTACGATGACGGAATATCCCACAGTCACCTTTATTGCTGCAGCAGTGCTGTCGCTGGTTTTCCTGTCACTTGTCTCGGGAAAAACATTTATCAAAAAAGGTTTTGCACCGTTTATTTACATATCGATGGCTCTTTTGCTGCTGATGATGTCATTGAAACTATGGACTGAATTCTTTAATGAAGATACGACGTTATTAATCGGACTCCTCGTATTAAATTGCGGATTATGGCTGTTCACGGGAAGATTATTAAAACTGCTGTATTTTACAATCTCAGGGTCGCTTGGCTTATTGACGATTGTCGCATTTTTACTATTATCTATGTAATAGTGTTCAGACGGACGGAATTCATTGCTAAATTCCGTCCGTTTTCTATATACTGTTATGTAAGGGCTTTCATGGACTTGCGAAAATCAAGTGAACTAGCAGAGAGGATGATCAAAATGAACTTTGATTTAACTCAAGAACAGCAAATGGTGAAAAAACTGATGAGGGACTTTGCGAACGAAGAAGTGGCGCCCGGGGCAGTGGACAGGGACCGTTCGGGTCAGTTTCCGGTGGAAATTTTTAAAAAGCTTTCTGAAATGGGCATGATGGGTTTGCCATTTCCCGAGAAATATGGGGGCGGCGGAGCGGATACCATCAGCTTTGCAATCGTCACGGAAGAGTTAAGCCGTGCCTGTGCATCAACGGGCATTACGTATTCTGCTCATATTTCCCTTGGCGGTGCGCCTTTGCATTTATTCGGTACAAAAGAGCAAAAAGAGAAATACTTAACACCAATCTGCACAGGCGAATCTCTTGGTGCATTTGGTTTAACTGAGCCAAATGCGGGATCCGACGCCGGTGGTACAGAGACATCTGCTGTGCTGGCTGACGGCAATTACACAATCAATGGATCGAAAGTGTATATTACAAATGCCAGCTATGCCAAACATCTCGCGCTCACTGCTGTAACGGATCGTACGGACGGAAAGAAGGAGATCAGTGCCATTATCGTCCCGACTGATGCTGAAGGTTTCCGCATCATCGATAACTATGAAAAAATGGGTCTGCATGCATCCAATACAACCGAACTGCTGTTAGAAGATGTGACAGTTCCCAAAGAGAACCTGCTTGGTGAACGCGGCAAAGGCTTCCAGCAGTTCCTCGTAACGCTAGACGGCGGCCGCATCGGAATCGGGGCGATGGCAGTCGGCATTGCGCAGGCTGCGTACGACCGTGCGCTAAAGTATTCTAAAGAACGCAGGCAGTTCGGCAGGACACTGTCTTCATTCCAAATTACGCAGTTTAAGCTTGCCGATATGGCGATGAAAATTGAACTTGCACGCACGATGGTCTATAAAGCTGCCTGGCTGAAAGATCAGGGCAGAAAGTTTACGAAAGAGGCATCCATGTGTAAATTATACGCTTCGGAAATTGCTATGGAAGTCGCCGATGAAGCAATCCAGATCCACGGAGGCTATGGCTATATGCGGGAATACGAAGTGGAGCGTTATTTGCGCGATGCCAAGCTGCTGGAAATTGGAGAGGGCACCTCAGAAGTTCAGCGTATGGTCATCGCAAGGCAAATCGGCTGCTAATTTGCGAATTATGGCGATTCTGTCACAAAAGACGAAAAGTCGCCCAATAACACTTTCAGTTTTCTCATAGATACAGTACAATGTTAATTGTGTACTGTATCTTTTACAGAATAGATTCTGGTGAAGGAGGGTAATCCAATGAATAAAAATCCTGTTGTACCATTTCTTTTGATTTTCGCATTAGGAATTGGACTGATTTTCTTCATGTCACTTTATGGTTTAGATCAAAAAGAGGAAATTGCTGGAGCTGACGAAGAAGGCACTACGCAAGGTACTGAAGAAGAAAGTGCAAATACCGGCGAATTTGACGCAGAAGCTGTTGCTCAGCAGAAGTGTGTAAGTTGTCACGGTGATAACTTATCCGGCGGAATGGGGCCAGCTTTAAACAGCTCACTTGATGCTGAAACTGCACATGACGCAATCAAAAACGGTGTTGCTGGAACTGCAATGCCAGCTGGACTAGTTCCGGACGAGAACATAGATGAAATGGTTGATTACATTTTATCACTAGACTGATTGTCTACTTACATTAAAGAGCCAGTAAACGGGCGTAACTCCCGGTTTACTGGCTCTTTTGCATTGCATGATTAAGGTGCCGATTATACAATAGATAAGAATGAAAGGCGGGGGAGTATGAATACCAATCAATTATCCAAGCGGCTGGAGATGGTAGCAAGTTTTGTACCGCAAGATACGATACTTGCGGATATTGGAAGCGATCATGCGTATTTGCCATGTTATTTGATGAATAAAGGCAGAATTCTCCGGGCAATTGCAGGAGAAGTCGTAGCTGGCCCGTTTGATGCAGCGGTGCGCAATGTCAGCAGCAACGGGCTCGCGGACGCTATTGAAGTGCGTCTGGCAAACGGCTTGCAGGCGATTGAAGATACAGACTGCGTGGAAACTGTCACAATTGCAGGAATGGGCGGGACGCTGATTGCGTCGATACTTGAAGCAGGAAAAGACCGCCTGACTCATGTGCAGCGGATTATCGCGCAGCCGAATCTGCACGCATTGGCAGTCAGACAATGGGCAGCTGAAAACGGTTTTTATATCATGGATGAAGAAATTTTGCAGGAAGACGGAAAAATCTACGAAGTGCTTGTACTTGAGAGAGGCAAGGCGGAGTATTCAAACACAGATCTACTTGTAGGTCCGGTCTTGCGTAATAAACAATCCGAAGTGTTTCAGGCGAAATGGCAGCGCGAACTGATTGAGTGGGATCGTGTGATGACGGCTCTGGATCAAGCCGCGCAAACAGAAGAAATCCGCAAGAAAAAAGCTGCACTGCAAGACAAATATGAACTGGTCAGGAAGGTGTTGACTGTATGAAAAAAAGTAACGGACATCAGATCATTGAACTATTTGAAAAGTGGTCACCGAAACAGCTTGCTTTCGAGGGGGATCCGATCGGACTGCATATCGGACAATTAAACCGGCCTGTAGATAAGGTATTGGTCACGCTGGACGTCAATGAAGAGGTAATCGATGAAGCGATTGAACACGGTGCGGCTCTCGTCATTGCGCATCATCCGCCATTATTCCGGCCGGTAAAGGCAATAATGACAAATACGCCGCAGGGCAGGATGATTGAGAAGTGCATTAAACATGACATCGCAGTCTATGCAGCTCACACGAATCTTGATATTGCGAAAGGCGGCGTTAATGACATGCTGGCAGACCGCCTTGGTATACAGGAGACAGAACCGATTGAAAATACCGCTTCAGAGTATTTAGTGAAACTGGCCGTATTTTGCCCGCAATCCGACGCCGATGTCCTGCGTCAGGAATTAGCTCGTGCCGGGGCCGGCGCAATTGGCGACTATGAGGCATGCAGTTTCAGTTCACAGGGTATCGGACGATTTACACCGGTTGCGGGTGCAAATCCGACGATTGGTGAAATTGGCGAACCTGCCCTGGTAGATGAAGAACGAATAGAGGTAGTCTTTTCCGAAAGCCAGCAGACAAAAGTTGTGAAAGCGATGTTTGCGGCCCATCCGTATGAAGAGCCGGCATTTGATCTATTCAGGATGCAGCAGAAAACGAATGTCCAAGGCATCGGACGTGTCGGCCGGCTGACAGAAGAGATGACACTGAAAGACTTTGCGCAGCATGTGAAAGAGGTATTTGGAGTTCCGGCCCTGCGATTTGTCGGTGACTCGGATACGGTGATCCGCAAAGTGGCAGTTCTCGGCGGAGACGGCAATAAGTACATCACTGCCGCAAAAAGAAAAGGCGCTGATGTACTCGTGACGGGTGATTTATATTACCACGTCGCACATGAAGCACAAGCGCTCGGCCTTGCTGTAGTGGATCCCGGTCATAATATCGAAAAAATTATGATTTCAGGTGTCGCGAAGAAAATGTCGGCATTATGTGAAGAAAATAAGTTAGCTGTTGAGTTTATTGAATCAAAAATCATTACAGAACCTTTCCAATTTCTCTCATAATACAGGAGGAAGGCTGCCCTGCATGCCGCTTCATTGAAAGAATTGAAAAAGAGCTGTCCGGGAAATCATCACGATTTCCTGAACAGCTCTTTCTTGATTTTTACGGTTCAATCCGAATAACAGGGCTTGGATTCTTGATTTTTGGCAAGATTTTTTCCAACTTGAACTGTCTTTCCGGCTGATGTGTTGAAGGGTCTTCTTTATCAAAATTATTCAGAAACGCAATCACTTCTCTAACAATCACAGTTGGTGTAGAAGCACCTGCTGTAACAGCCACTGTCTCAATATCCATCAGCCACGCAGGGTCGATTTCAGAGACGTCTGATATGCGGTAAGAAGGTGTATTGGCAATTTCCACTGATACTTGCGTCAAACGGTTAGAGTTATTGCTTTTAGGATCTCCCACGACAATCAGCAGCTCAGCTTCACCTGCTTGCTCTGCGACCGCTTCCTGCCGAACTTGTGTAGCCAGACAGATTTCCTGATGTACTTCAATATGCGGAAATTTACGCTCGAGCTCTTCCATCAAATGTGCAACATCCCACTGACTCATCGTTGTCTGATTCGTCACGAGCAATTTTTCATTGGTAATATTAAGATTGTCGATATCCTCCAGATGCTCGATTAAATGAACGGAATCCGGTGCGACGCCGATTGCTCCTTCAGGTTCCGGGTGGTGCTTTTTGCCGATGTAAAGAATGTCATAACCTTCTGCCACTTTTTCTTCAATCAGATGATGCGTGACAGATACATCAGGACAAGTCGCATCGATGGCTACCAGACCTTTTTCTTTTGCAAGCTTGCGGACTTCCGGAGAAACGCCGTGAGCTGTATAGATGACTGTTCCTTTGTCAACTTTGCGCAAAATATCCAGGCGGTTTTCACCGTCAAGTGTGATAATCCCATCTTCTTCAAATGCATCCGTGACGTGCTTGTTGTGGACGATCATGCCTAATATATAAATGGGTCTCGGCAGGGATGTATCGAGCGCAGCATTTCTTGCAATGACCATCGCATCAACCACACCATAACAATAACCTCTTGGTGAAATCTTGAGTACTTTCATTTATTCCACTCCACTCCTCTAATAACTTCTCTCTCATTATAGCGGAGTTTCGCGGGTGATTCAAAGAGTTCAGAACGGAGGCTGGAAAATACGCGGCGAAGATGGCCGATTAATTACTTCCGAATTTGCCGGACCCGGCGCAGCAGGACCGCCAGGACGCGCAGGAGATGAGGCAGGCGGTACATCCGGCATGGATTGAACTCCCTTATATAACCTCCACATGGCCGGCAGATTTTGAACGAGCGGTGCAAACTGCTGAACGAGCGGCGCGAATTGCTGCGCGGTGTTCAAAAAGCGGTTCGCAGTCTGCATATACTGATCGGCACGTGAAGGGCCGGTACCCTGGGCGCCTGTCTGCTGTTGCTGCAGTTGCTGCTGCGGGCGCATATTTGGACCGCCGCTGTTTCGCATTCCCGGCGGTCCGCCCGGGTTTCCAGACATACCTTGCAGGAAAGGCATACCGAAAGGGGATGGGGGCGGGCCGGGCTTCATGGCAGGCTGCGGGGGCTGATTGCTGAACGGATAAAATGATTGATATCTCATCACGAACTCCTTCCTGACATTTTTAGTTGTTTCCCCTATATCCTATGCGAAAAAAGCCACTGGTGGCACCGAATCATGGTACAATAAGAAGTAACTAGAGGAGGAACGATATGTCGAAATTTACAGATTACCAATTCAAGCCATTTTTGAGGGAAGCTATTCAAAAGTTAGGGTTTGAAGAACCGACACCAATACAAAAAGAAATCATCCCATTGATTATGAAAAATACAAGTGCGATTGGACAGGCCCATACAGGTACAGGGAAGTCCCACAGTTTTTTAATTCCGCTGGTTGAAAAGCTCAACACGGAGCTGGATGAACTGCAGACTGTCATCACGGCGCCGACGCGTGAATTGGCTGTTCAGCTTCACGATGAACTGAAAAAACTGATTGAGGGAACGGATATTAAGAGTGCGATACTGATTGGCGGGACCGATAAAAAACGCTCTGCTGAACGTCTGAAGAGCACACCGCATATCATTGTCGGCACCCCGGGACGTATCCAGGATTTGTCTGAAACAGGCGCACTGCCAATCCATACAGCTACACAGCTTGTCATTGATGAAGCGGATCTGGCATTCGACATGGGCTTTATTGAAGACATTGATAAATTTGCGTCCAGAATGCCTGAAAAGCTCAGCATGTATGTATTCTCAGCAACGATTCCTGAGAAATTAAAACCTTTCTTGGCAAAATATATGAATTCACCTGTTCATATACAGATGGGGGATAAAAAGCCGCTGACGGAGAATATGCATTATTCATTAGTTCCGGTCAGAAGTATGGATAAAAATAAAAAGCTGCTTCACGTAATGGATGCAATTCAGCCGTATCTTGCAATCATCTTCACGAATACAAAACAAAATGCGGATCGTCTGGCCAACTTCTTGGCGGAACATGGCCATAAACCAGGTAAAATACACGGAGATCTGACACCGCGTGAACGCACACGCGTGATGAAGAAAGTTCGTGATCTGGATTATCAGTACATCGTGGCGACAGATTTGGCGGCAAGAGGGATTGATATTCCGGGTGTCAGCCATGTGATTAACTATGAACTGCCGGAAGATCTGGAATTCTTCATCCACCGGGTGGGCCGCACCGCACGCGCTGGCATGGAAGGCAATGCAATAACCTTATATGAACCCGCTGATGAAGATGCGATCAACCAGATTGAAAAGCTTGGTATTCCATTTGTCCATGAAGATGTTAAAAATGGTGAATGGATCCAAGTGAAAGAGCGCCAGGCACGTAAGAAACGTGTGCGCGAAGCAGATGAAATTGATAAAAAGGCTGCTTCTATAATTCGTAAACCAGACAAAGTAAAGCCAGGGTATAAGAAAAAACTGGCAGAGCAGCAAGAAAACTTCAAGAAAAGACAAAGGAGAATGAAAAAGAAATCATGATACCAAATGAAATCCTTCTCGGGTCTCACGTATCCATGAGCGGCAAAAAAATGCTGCTTGGCTCCAGTGAAGAAGCACTGAGCTACGGGGCCAATACATTCATGATCTATACGGGTGCTCCGCAAAATACGCGACGTAAACCAATTGAAGAATTAAATATTGAAAGCGGTACGCAGCATATGAAAGAAAACGGGCAGTCAAACATTGTCGTACACGCTCCCTACATCATCAATATTGCGAACACCGCAAAGCCTGAAACATTCCGCCTTGGCGTGGACTTTTTGCAGCAGGAAATCCAGCGTACCGAAGCGCTCGGAGCGAACCGGATTGTCCTTCATCCAGGTGCGCATGTCGGAGCCGGAACGGATGCAGGCATAGCGAAAATTATTGAAGGCCTGAATGAAGTTCTTTCTGAAAAAGCTGATGTCAGCATTGCGCTGGAAACGATGGCCGGCAAAGGAACGGAATGTGGACGAAGCTTTGATGAAATTGCGAGAATCATCGATGGTGTGAAACATAACGAACGTTTGTCTGTCTGCTTCGACACATGTCACGTGCACGATGCGGGGTATGATATCGTGAATGATTTCTCGGGTGTCTTGGATGAATTCGACAGTATCGTCGGACTTGACAGAATATCCGTCATTCACGTAAATGACAGCAAAAATGAACGGGGTGCAGGAAAAGACCGCCACGAAAATATTGGAATGGGACATATTGGCTTTGAACCTCTGGCTTACATCGTTCACCATCCAACATTCAAAGAAATTCCGAAAATCCTGGAAACACCATTTATCGGAACAGACAAAGCAAATAAAAAAGCACCTTATGCAGTCGAAATTGAAATGTTGAAAAAACGTCAATTCACTCCTGAATTACTGGAAGCACTGCATAGCTGATCTGTTCAAGCGCTGCCTGCCCGCAGCGCTTTTTTATTGAAGTTTATACTGCTCCAAATAGAGCATCGTCTTTTCGTATCCAATAATCGAAGACACTTTCTCAATAAACGCCTGCGGGATGCCAGTGAACAGCCAGACGAGTGATACTTCATCCAGCAATGGACGCAGCTGCCGCACTTCGGCAGCAGACAGCACTACACCGTAACTTGCCGCGTACTGTACCGCTTCCTGATCGGGCAGTTGTTTGATCTCCTGAATCAATTGAAGTAAATCCATAGTTATCAAATCCTTTCAATTGGTTGTATCCCTCCGCGTCTTCCTATATAATTCATAAAGTAATCGGAATGATTCCGAATTAAAGGAAGGGATATGTATATGACGGATTCCATCATTAAACTTGAGCATATAACACATAAATATAACCATTCCGTTGCGCTTTCAGATGTCAGTCTGGAAGTGAAGCAAGGGGAATTTTGGGCATTAATCGGCCCGAATGGTTCGGGTAAATCCACATTACTGAAAATTATATTGGGCCTGATCAAACCTTCAGAAGGCATGATTGAATTATTTGGCGGTCCGATTGATTCTTTCAGACAGCAGCAAAAAATCGGCTATGTTTCACAAAAATCTAATGCCTTTACAACAAAGTTTCCTGCAACGGTCCTCGAAGTCGTCAAAAGCGGCCTGACGAGTAAAAAAGGTCTTTTCAAACGGTTCAATAAAGAGGATGAGCAGCGGGCAGTCGATGCACTTCATGTCGTAAAAATGGCTGACCGTAAAGATGAGAGTATCGGCGATTTGTCAGGGGGTCAGCAGCAGCGTGTATTTATCGCGCGCGCACTCGTCAGCCAGCCTGATCTGTTGATTATGGATGAACCGACTGTAGGGATTGACAGACAAAATGTTGAATCCTTTTATTCTATGCTGAGCGAATTGAATCGTGAGTATGGCATAGCGATTTTACTCGTGACACATGAAATCGATGTTGTGACGAAGCTTGCGACACACATCGCCTGCCTGAACAGATCCATCCATTTCCACGGCGTTCATGCGGATTATGAAAAAATGAGTGAAGCGGAACTTTCCGGCTGGTACGGTCATCCTATTCGCAGGCTCCATCAAAAAGAAACGGAGCCGATACGATGATTGAAGCTATTTTTACTTATGAATTTCTCCAAAATGCTGTATTATCCGGGCTGATTATCGGAATGATCGCGCCAATGCTCGGATTATTTATTGTTGTCCGGCGGATGGCGATGATCTCGGACGCACTGAGCCACGTGGCGCTTGCCGGCATTGCAGGAAGTCTGTATTTGAGTCAGCAGGTCTTGTTTTTTGCAGCACTCAATCCCGTTTATCTGGGAATGGGGCCCGCGGTAATCGGTTCATTATTGATTGAACGTCTTCGCAGAGTCTATAAAAGTTTTGAAGAACTGGCCATTCCAATTATTTTATCTGCCGGAATCGGCTTTGGTGCAATCTTTATTTCACTTGCCAAAGGTTTTGGCACTGATTTAGTCGGATATTTATTTGGTTCAGTATCAGCGGTCAGCCGTCAGGATTTATATATTGTCATTTTGATAGCGGTCATTGTCATCGCATTTTTATATTTCTTATATAAAGAGCTATTTTCATTAGCATTTGATCCAGAGTATGCGAGAGTGTCAGGCATTAATGAACGTGTCATCCAGGCGTTATTCATGGTTGTCACGGCTCTCGTTATTGGCGCGTCGATGCGAATCGTAGGAATTTTACTCGTATCTTCACTGATGACATTGCCTGTAGCAGCAGCAATTCAAGTGGCAAAAAGCTATAAAGGGGCTTTGGTTTATTCTGTAGTATTCGGTGAAATCGCGGTCGTCATTGGACTAATTTCTGCTTATTATTTAGATATCGCGCCTGGTGGAACTATTGTTGTAACGTCGGTGATCATTTTACTGTGTGTTCTTTTTGGAAAAAAGGTACGGTCATGAGCAGCAGGAAAGGTGGCGTTTTGTCATGACGATAGATGAAGCATGGGAAATTTTATTGAAATATGATTATAAACGTACGAAGAACCGGGAAATTTTATTGAAATTTTTTGATGAAGGGAACCGCTATGTCACGGCTATGGAAGTGCGGGTGGCAGTGGAGCGCGATAATCCCGGCATCAGTTTCGACACGATCTACCGGAATCTTGCGGTGTTCTCGAAGCTTGGAATATTGGATGAAACAGAATTAAACGGTGAGCGTCTGTTCCGCATGCAATGCGCAACGGACAGCCATCATCACCATTTCATCTGCACGACTTGCGGCAGCACAAAATCAATTCCGAGCTGCCCGATGGATACCGTCACAGTGAATCTGTCGGAATATGAAATAGAAGGACATAAATTTGAAATTTACGGAAGATGTCCGAAGTGTATAGTGGAATAGATGAAAAGGATGCCGCAGAAGTGAAAACACTTCAAGCGGCATTCTTTTTTTACAGTTGAATAGTAAAATGAGGGGACATTATGAGTGGAGGAGTGATTGGGTGTCTGGTGGGGTGGTGGGGTGCATGAATCCGAGAGAAGTGAAGCACTCAAATGCGCCGGTCAAGGGCTCAAACACATCTGCAAGCGCTCATAGGTCCTGTTCAACCGCTCAATGAGGCGGGTTAACCGCTCATAGCCCCCGGCCAAGCGCTCATAAGCCCCGTTCAACCGCTCAATGAGGCGGGCTAACCGCTCATAGCTCATGCCCACGCGCTCATAGGTTCCGTTCAACCGCTCAATGAGGCGGGTTAACCGCTCATAGCCCATCTTCAAGTGCTCATAACCCCCGGCCGAGCGCTCAAACCGCGTCTACAACCGCTCATAGCTCATGCCCACGCGCTCATAGGTCCTGTTCAACCGCTCAATCAGGCGGGCTAACCGCTCATAGCCCATGCCGAACGCCCATAAGCCCCGTTCAACCGCTCAATCAGGCGGGCTAACCGCTTATAGCTCATGCCCACGCGCTCATAGGTTCCGTTCAACCGCTCAATGAGGCGGGTTAACCGCTCATAGCCCATCTTCAAGTGCTCATAACCCCCGGCCGAGCGCTCAAACCGCGTCTACAACCGCTCATAGCTCATGCCCACGCGCTCATAGGTCCTGTTCAACCGCTCAATCAGGCGGGCTAACCGCTCATAGCCCATGCCGAACGCCCATAAGCCCCGTTCAACCGCTCAATCAGGCGGGCTAACCGCTTATAGTCCGCACTAAAAAAGAGCACCGCTATACGCGATGCTCCCGTCACTTACTTATTCTTAATCATTTCAGTAGCATGAAACAGCCGTCTGACGTACTGGTCGGCTTGTTTCCAATTCGATACACGGATAACGCCTTCTGGAACCGGATCCTGGTTATAAGGCGTATCAAACAAGAACACAGGAATATCTAATTCTTCATGAATCCCTACCGCATTGTCATGTTTATCCTCGAAAAAGGCATCCACGCTGAATTGTTTTGCAGTTTCAATTTTATGATGCGTCCCGATCAGCTCCACGTGATCGTAAGGAATATCTTGTTTATGGAACCAGTCTGTCGTACACTCCAGCACATTCTGTCCCCGTGCTGAAATATAGAACAGCTCATACTGGTTTTGCCAGTTCGTCAAAACTTCTTTCGCAAACTGCTGAGCAGGAGATGTCCGATAAATCAGTTCCTCTGCTTCTTTATACCATTCACTGAACAGTACAGGATCCACATCAAATGCCTTCGTCAAATCATACTCTTTAATGTCGTCAAGTGTCAGATTGGATCCAAAACGTTTATTAATGTGGGGGAGAAGAGCTGTCGGACATGTTACGGTGCCGTCAATATCGATCCCGAAACGGATGTCTTTCATTCAGAAGCGCTGCCTTGTGCAAGAGCTTTCTCTTGACGTTTCTTCTCAAAGTACTCCTCCGCCAGAATATCAATTTCTTTCTTTAGCTCGTCAACCATTGTTTCTTCCGGTACTTTACGTACAGTTTTACCGTGCATGAAGAGCAATCCTTCACCGCGTGCACCGGCGATGCCAATATCTGCCTCACGGGCTTCACCCGGGCCGTTTACTGCACAGCCAAGAACCGCCACTTTCAACGGTGCTTTAATATTTGAAATATATTCTTCCACTTCATTGGCAATCGAGATCAAGTCGATTTCGATACGGCCGCATGTCGGGCAAGAAATTAATGTTGCGGCATTGGATGAAAGACCGAATACTTTCAACAGCTCTTTCGCTACTTTAATTTCCTGAACGGGATCCGCGCTTAACGATACACGCATTGTATTCCCGATACCTGAAGATAACAGGGAGCCGAGTCCAGCCGCACTTTTGATTGAACCGGCGAATAATGTACCGGATTCCGTGATGCCGAGATGCAGCGGGTAGTCGAATGCAGCTGCCGCAAGCTTGTACGCTTCAATAGCCAAGTTCACGTCTGATGCTTTCAGCGACACAATGATATCGTGGAAGTCCAGGTCTTCCAGTATTTTAATGTGATGCAAAGCACTTTCTACCATACCTTCAGCTGTAGGATAGCCGTACTTTTCAAGGATTTTTCTCTCGAGAGAACCAGCGTTGACGCCGATGCGAATCGGAATACCTTTTGCTTTTGCTGCATTGACAACAGCTTCTACTTTTTCTTTTCGGCCGATGTTCCCCGGGTTAATGCGGATTTTATCTGCACCTTGTTCAATGGCGATCAGCGCCAGTTTATAATCAAAATGAATATCTACTACCAATGGAATATCGATTTGCTTTTTAATCTCACCGATTGAATACGCAGCGCGCTCGTCCGGACATGCCACACGCACGATCTGGCAGCCTGCTTCTTCTAAACGTTTAATTTCCGCCACCGTAGCTTCGACATCGTGCGTCTTAGTCGTCGTCATACTTTGAATAAACAGCTCATTACTTCCTCCGATAGTCAAGTTGCCGACTTTTACAGGACGGGTATTAGAACGATGAATCATTTCAGTCATTATGTTTCTCTCTCCTTCAAATAAGTAAATACCATCGTACTGGATGGAATGGAAATTATCTTTTTTCGCCTTCTTCGCAAACAGGATCAGCCTGTTTGCTAATCGGCAGTTTAATTTGTTCGCCGGCCAGCAGCTGCTGTCTTTCCAGATGCGGATTCAGAGAGTAGAAATTCTCCAGCCTCTCCAGAAAGTTTTGCGTCGGGTCTGGGTATAATGCGAATAACGATTCTATTGTATCACCTTCAACCACCCGAATGATAATTGAAGGATTGGACATTTCCTCTATACATGACGTTTCATCATCAAAAAAAGCTGCAAGAGGGATTGTCCCATCTGTTAAATCCATCCGAACAAAGTGTACAGTGCAGAATACAGCAAGCGCAAGCAGAATAATTCTCATAACGCATCCCTCCTGCATTACACTATGCAGAGCAGGGGCGAACTATTCATCTCGGCTTCTTTGGATAATAGACTGCGGCCCGGTACACATAAAACAAATGCACAAGTGATGCGATCCACAGGCTGTATGACTGCATGGACGGCACAAATTCAAATGCCATCGTCAGCAGGATGGGCAGTGTAGCGGCAATTGCTGCTGTGCGCCACATAAATCGGAACTCGCCCCGGCGATGTAATACTTTTAATAGCAATACTCCTATAATAGCAAATATACTGATGCGAATAAATAAATACGACGTGATAATAACCAATTGCAGTACGAATGCGATTGGATAAATCAGCAATCCGATGGTTTCGCCAATTTCCGCCAGTTCAGGAGACGATTGAAACAGGATGTGGTCGCCGAGTACAAACTGCAGAAATGATACACCGGTGTAAAGAAAGATAAATACAAATATGTATTGAATAACTTTACCGATTGGCAGCAGACGGAATGCAGCAAGCTTTTTCGGTTCGTGCAATGAAGCTTTGAAGAGCTGATGGAATTTCACATTTCCGGCCTCCCTTTCTATATACAGTCTACCATTTATTTAAAACATACAGGTTTGCAGAAATTTCGACATTCTTATGACATTTCATTACCGTTTTGTTAAGGTGATGTAAAGATTGGACTCAGGCACTTTACAATTCGTCTCTGCTTCTCACATAATAGGTTGAAACTTCACAGTGATTTGTCACAGTGAAGGGAGTACTACAATCATACATAAAACGTTTGATGGAGGTTGACAATTAAATGGAAGTAAACTGGCAAGAGTTGGTGTTCCAATTTCTTGGGGGCTTAGGAATATTCCTATTCGCAATTAAGTACATGGGGGATGGGTTGCAAAAGGCTGCGGGGGACAGACTTCGTGCAATCCTTGACCGTTTTACTACCAATCCATTTATGGGTGTTCTTGTCGGTATAGTTGTTACGGTGTTAATCCAGTCAAGTTCTGGAACGACCGTTATTACAGTGGGTCTGGTCAGTGCCGGATTCATGACACTCCGTCAGGCGATCGGCGTCATCATGGGCGCCAATATCGGTACGACTGTGACTGCGTTCATTATCGGTTTGGACGTCGGAGCATATGCGCTGCCGATTATGGCATTCGGTGCCTTCCTGATTTTCTTCATTCGTAAAGCTCAAATCAAGAACCTCGGTGAAGTCATCTTTGGTTTCGGGGGATTATTTTTAGGGCTGAACTTAATGAGTGACGGAATGAAGCCGTTACGTTCGTTAGAAGCGTTTGCGGATTTCACGCTGGCAATGAGTGAACATTCATTGCTAGGCGTAATTGCGGGAACCATTTTCACACTGATCGTACAGAGCTCCAGTGCGACTGTCGGGATTCTGCAGGGCCTGTACGCAGAGGACCTGGTAACAATGAAAGCCGCATTGCCCATTCTGTTCGGAGATAACATTGGTACGACAATTACTGCGGTACTTGCGGCACTTGGTGCATCTGTCGCAGCGAGACGCGCAGCCGCCGTACACGTCTTATTCAATATTGTCGGCACGATCGTTTTCATGATTCTGCTCGTTCCGTTCACCGCGTATGTAGAATGGATGGCAAGCACGTTGAACCTTGAAAGCAAGATGCAAATTGCATTTGCGCACGGTTCGTTTAACATTGCGAACACCGTCCTGCAATTTCCGTTCATTGGCGCTTGGGCTTACCTCGTCACCCGGATGATACCGGGTGAGGATGTGACGATCGAGTACAAGCCAAAGCATCTCGACCGCCGTTTCATTGCACAATCGCCGGCAGTTGCGATAGGACAAGCCAAGGAAGAAATTATTCGGATGGGTGATTTCAGTGTACGGGGACTTCAGGAATCATTTGAGTACTTGAAGACCGGCCAGAAAAAATACGCGGAAACTGCATATCAGATTGAAGACGCCATTAACAATCTGGACCGCAAGATTACAGATTACTTAGTAGAAGTATCTGCAGTTACCGTTTCAGCTGCTGAATCCGGCCGCCACGTACTATTGATGGACAGCGTCCGGGACATCGAGCGGATCGGTGACCACTTTGAGAATATCATCGAGCTGATTGATTTACGCGAAACAAATAAATTGAAGCTGACAGACGATGCAATGGATGATTTGACAGAAATGTTCACCTTGACAATCGAAACTGTTCAGAAAGCAATCGAGTCATTGGATCATAATGATACAGATCTGGCGCGGATCGTTTCAGAGAAAGAAGATTTAATTGACAATATGGAACGCCGTTTCCGTAAAAATCATATTGTCCGTTTAAATGAAGGACACTGCAGTGCACAGGCGGGTATGGTATTCGTCGATATCGTATCAAACTTGGAACGTATCGGTGATCATGCGGTAAATATTGCAGAAGCAATTCTCGGCAAGCACGCATAATGAATAAGGAGTGACAGCTATGTTGTGGATCGGATGGACAGTGGCTATTATTATGTTCGCAATTGCGTATGCCGGATTGATCTATCCTGTCATTCCTTCAGTCGTATTTATAGCAGCGGGATTTTTGCTGTACGGTGTGATCGTTTCATTTGAAGAACTGACATGGCTGTTCTGGATCATCCAGCTATTATTTGTTTTATTATTGTTTGGAGCAGATACCGCAGCGAATCTTATCGGTGTTAAACGCTTCGGCGGAAGTAAAGCGGGAATGTGGGGCAGTACGGTCGGCTTGCTGGCCGGTCCGTTCGTTATCCCGGTATTTGGTATTCTTATCGGACCTTTTCTTGGTGCCGTCATTGCGGAACTGATTTTCACGCGACCAGGAGTTAAGCAGGCATTCCGGTCGGGAATCGGGTCGGTAGTCGGTTTTCTGACATCGGTTGCCGTAAAAGGTATTATTATGGGGGTCATGATTGTCATTTTTCTATATTTTCTCCGTTAACAGTTCTTTTTCTTTGAATGCCGCCTCATATTTTGATAATGTGAAGAGGTAGGGCAAAACAGAGATAATTTTGAGGAGGAATGGAAAATGGCTTATACATTACCAGAACTGCCATACGCTTATGACGCGTTGGAGCCACACATCGACAAAGAAACGATGAACATCCATCACACGAAACACCACAACACGTATGTAACTAACGTGAACAATGCACTAGAAGGTCACGATGAGCTTCTGAACATGCCTGTTGACGAGTTGGTTGCAAACTTGGACAAAGTTCCAGAGGACAAGCGTACAGCGGTACGCAATAACGGTGGCGGACACTCTAACCACTCATTATTCTGGACGATCCTATCGCCAAACGGCGGCGGCAACCCGACTGGGGAAGTAGCTGAAGCAATCGACAAGAAGTTCGGCAGCTTTGACGCTTTCAAAGAAGAGTTTGCTAAAGCAGCAACAACTCGCTTTGGTTCAGGATGGGCTTGGCTCGTTGTGAACAATGGTGAATTGGAAGTAACTTCAACACCTAACCAGGACTCACCTTATATGGATGGTAAAACACCATTACTAGGTTTGGACGTTTGGGAGCACGCTTACTACCTGAACTACCAAAACCGTCGTCCTGACTACATTTCAGCTTTCTGGAACGTAGTAAACTGGGATGAAGTTGAAAAGCGTTACCAAGACAATAAATAATTGAAACCTGACACACATCTAGTTCGTCTAGATGTGTGTTCTTATATTTACAGCGGAAATCGCCTTTTAGCCCCGGTTGTGTAAAACATTATGTAATGTTGTATACAACAACTGCTTCTCACTTGCCATTTCATGCTATAATTCTTATACATATATAATTTGAGAAAGGAGATTCCTGTTGAAGAGAACCCAGAAAAAGACAGATCCGCCGAAAACGGGTCAGCGTCAGCATATAGCGTTTCGGATGAATTTTTTATTTGTAGCGATTTTTGTCTTATTTTCCATACTTATATTCCGTCTAGGCTATCTGCAAATAGTCAAAGGGGAAGATTATACACGCAGTCTTGAACGGACAGAAGAAATCGCAGTCAATACGAGCACGCCCCGGGGGAGAATTTTCGACCGCAATGGAAAAGTGCTCATAGACAATGAGGCGAAAAATGCAATTACCTATACTAAGACTTCTTCTACTACGACAAAAGAAATGCTTGAATTGGCTAGAGAATTGGCCAAGCTGATTGAACAAGATACGAAGCGTGTCACCATGGGTGATAAGCGTGATTTTTGGATTTTATTGAATCCGGAAAAAGCTGCCGAAAAAGTGCCGAAAAAGGAACAGGCAGAGCTTGCTAAAGATGATAAGAAATCGCAAAAAGATATTCAGCGGGAAATCAACCAGCTGACCCGTGACCGGATCACGGAAGAGGAACTGGCATCTTTGTCAGCAGAAGATCTGGAAGTGCTGGCGATCTACCGTGAAATGATGGCGGGATATGCCTATTCACCGCAAATTATCAAAAGTGACGGCGTAACGGATAAAGAATTTGCGGTCGTTTCTGAACGGCTGGACCAATTGCCGGGAGTCAATACAACAACAGACTGGGACCGCGTCAAGAAATCCGACAGCGCCATTCTCGGTTCCACGACGAGCGCAACGGAAGGAATACCGCGTTCGCACCTAGATTACTTCCTGGCAAGGGATTATTCCCGTAACGACCGCGTCGGAAGAAGCTATCTGGAATCTTATTATGAAGATTTACTGAAAGGCCAGAAGACAATTGTAAAAAACATTAAAGACCGTACAGGGAAAGTAGTTGAAACGAAGACAGTAAAAGAAGGGCTGCCCGGTAAAGATCTGGTCTTAACTACAGATACTGAACTGCAGAAGTCGCTCGAAGAAGTAGTATCCAATAAATTGCTTCGTTTAAAGCAAGGTCCCAATACAAGCGCCTTGGAATCCGCATTTCTTGTAATGCTTGACCCCAATAATGGAGAGATCCTTTCCCTTGTCGGTAAAAAAGTGGTGAAGGACGAATCGACAGGCAGATGGGCGATCCAGGACTATACATACGGTACGTTCACTTCAGCTTATGAAGTAGGCTCTACGGTGAAATTGGCAACGATGCTGACGGGTTATAATGAAGGTGCCGCGAGAATTGGCGAAGTGAAAATTGACCAGCCAATCAACATCGGCGGAAGGTATAAACGATCACTGTTTAATCCAAACGGACGTGTCGCGCTGAATGATATTGCGGCAATCGGACGCTCTTCCAACGTATATATGTTCCGAATCGCCATGGGGCTGGGGAATGCCACGTACCGGCCTGGGCAAGGGCTGCCGATTGATAAGAAGGCATTTGACACATTCCGCGAAAACTTTGCATCATTTGGCTTAGGCGTCAAAACGGGTATTGACTTGCCTGGAGAGTATACGGGTGTAACAGGCACAGAGACCATTCCCGGTAAACTTCTCGACTTTTCAATTGGACAGTTTGATACCTATACACCGTTACAGATGGCACAGTATGTAGCGACCATCGCGTCAGACGGTTACCGAATTGCACCAAAGATTTTAAAAGAAATCCGTGAACCGTCACCAAACGGCGAAGTGCTCGGAGAATTGATTGAAGAAACGCCAGTGAAAGTGCTGAACCGTCTGAAAAACTCTCAAGTTGAAATTGATCAGGTGAAGAAAGGTATGCACTATGTATACTATGGTGCGAATGGCACTGCTTCAGGGCTGCTCGCGGGTGCACCATACGACGGAGCCGGGAAGACTGGTACAGCGGAATCGTTTTACTACACCGGCAATACATCTAATCCGGTAATTCCGACGATCAATTTGTCGCACGTAGGATATGCGCCGGCGCAAAATCCCGAAGTGGCATATTCTGTAATTGTTCCGTATATCTCCACAAATACGAAACGTTACCCATCCGCAACAGCGAGTGAAATTGCAAGGGAAGCTCTGGATGTATTTTTTGAACAGAAGAGACAAAAAAATAACCGGACAGACAACGCAACGCCGGATGTAAAAATTCAAAAATAAGGTACAAAAAAGACGAAGACCAATTTGGTTTTCGTCTTTTTATTACAGATGCAAGAAAAGCTTCGCGATTTCCGGGAAACGCATGTCGGAGCGCAACTCATAAGTGCCGGTTTTAATTTTTCGTGTATATTCATTTTCAATTATATATACTTCAAATTCTTCGGCGTTTTTTATTAATTTTTCCTTTTCCAGCTCACGCGCCAGTTCTGCCGGAGTAATACCCGGTTTGACAGTGAATTTCTTAATGATGACTTCTTCGGCTTCATTTTCATCCGGAATGGTTTCCTGCTCAGCCTCCGGTTTCCGGGCAGCGTTTTTGGCGCCAAGCGTTTGAGAAATGGCTAATTCTCTTTTCAGAATGGCAACTTCTTCTTTAGAGTCGGCCAGCTGCTTTTGCAGTGCGCCTTCAGACGTTTGCTGCGCAACGAAATATAAAATGCCTCCAGCCAGCAGGCAGCCGATTCCGATGCCGCGCAATAATTCTTTCATCATGACAGCCGCACTCCTTTGGAATGCAAAACATCCGTTACTTCCTTCTCAGTCAATGACGCGCGCTTGGCGATTTCGGGAATGGTGTAGCCCTGACTGTGAAGTGACGTAATTTGATTGACGATGATTGCGTGAATTGTTTTCTTTGGCTCCGAAGATGCAGGTTCAGGAGGCGGGGAAGCGACCATTAATTCTTCTTCAAGCAGCCGCACTCTCTTTTTCAGATTGCTTGTTTCCTGGTGAAGACTGATTGAAATGTTTTCCAGTTCATCATCGGTCATGCGTGTTTTATTTCCCACAAAAAAAGATGCAGCAACGGAGAGTACACCGATAATGAATAAAAGTAAGGGGATGTCCATGTTAATTTCCTCCAACATAACTAGAGTTTCTTTCATAATACCATAAGCATTTATTGAATGATAATTGAATCTTTCTGCTGTACAAAGAGCAAATCTATGGTATAATTTATAAGTCGTATAAATCATGCTCATGTTTTACTTATATCTATGCTATTGAGTGGGAGGGACAGTAATGCGCGTAAACGTTACACTCGCTTGCACGGAATGTGCAGAGCGTAATTATATTACTAAGAAAAATAAGCGTAACAATCCAGAACGTATTGAAATGATGAAATATTGCTCACGTGAAAAAAAGCAAACTTTGCACCGTGAAACGAAATAATTATTAAAACCAAAACCTGCTTCGGTTTTGGTTTTTTCTTACGGGAGGTAGTACAGTGGAAAAGCAGCTTTTTCGGAAACAGGTTTTACAGCAATTACATCAATTATCTCCATCTGACCACGAACGAAAATCAGCGGCTATAACAGATAAAGTTCTTGCTTCGGATGAATTTAAGTATGCACAGACAATCGGAATCACCTTATCGAGATTTCCGGAAGTAGACACGCATCGTTTGATAGAAATCGCTTGGCAGGCCGGAAAACGAATTGCGATTCCCAGATGTATTTCTTCCACAAGAGAAATGGATTTTCGGCTGATAGATTCTTTTGATCAGACAGAAATAGTTTATATGGATTTGAAAGAGCCAAAAATTGATATGACCCGGCCTGTAAAGCCCGAGGAAATAGACCTGCAGATAGTGCCTGGTGTCGTATATTCAAAAGCAGGCTACCGTATCGGATTCGGCGGCGGTTATTATGACCGTTATTTGGTAAATTTTCCATATGAAACGATATCACTGGCATTTCATTGCCAAATCCGCGATAATATAAAGGTGGAGCCGCATGATGTTCCTGTGTCCTATATTTACACGGATGAACATATTATAGATTGTCAGAAAGTCCGTGAAGCTGATGAATGAATTTTATGATGTCCTGCAATTACTCAAACGATTCGGCATCATTATTTACACGGGCAACAAAAAACAGGACAGTATGATCATGGAATCGGAAGTGAAAGAACTGTACGACCATCAGTTTATCGATCAGCAGACGTATTTACAGGCACTGCTCGTCTTACGCAGAGAGCAAACCAGCTAAGCGATTACACATAAAAATAAACGGAACTACTCATTTTTCAATCCATGTGAAACTTTTCACTCAATCAAACGTCTATATGTATGAAGACTATTAACAGCAATATTTACACGAAACGAAAGGAAGAGATGGAATGAGAAAATTTTCATGGCCTAAGCATTCCGTACTCATTATCGCAGTAATCGCAACTTGGCTGACTACCTATATCGGGTATTTCACCAGTTTCAATATGAAAATCGATAATGCTATGCAACAATTTATCTTACTGATTAATCCCCTGGCATTTCTATTGTTTGTTTACGGGGTGGCTTTATTTATCAAGAAGACCAAAACACGCAACCGCTATATTCTGACAGTCAGTATCCTGACATCTGTCGTCATGTTCAGCAATGCTGTGTTCTATCGCTTCTTTACGGACTTTATTACACTGCCTTTATTGTTCCAGACCAGTAACTTTTCAGACTTAAGTTCTTCCATTACTGAGAATATGCGTATTCTTGATGTGTTCTTCTTTACGGATGTTTTGATTATTCTTTTGGCTATACGTTTCATTAAACAGGAGCCGGTACAGGAATCGAACCGTAAAATGGGACGAAAAGTGTACTTCGCGGCAGCAGCTACCTTAATGATGTTCAATCTCGCAATGGCAGAAGCACAGCGCCCGCAGTTACTGACAAGAAGTTTTGACCGTGAATTACTTGTTAAAAACATCGGTACGTATAACTATCACTTATATGATCTATTCGTACAATCTAAGTCACATGCGCAGCGTACATTTGCGGATGGAACGGAATTGACGGAAATTGAGAACTACGTGAAAGCCAATCATGCGCAGCCGGACCCGAAAATGTTCGGTGCTGCTAAAGGCAAAAACGTCATCATTGTGTCATTGGAGTCATTACAGAACTTTGTTATTAATAATGATATGAACGGACATGAAATTACACCGTTCCTGAACGAATTAACAAAGGATAAAGACACATTCTACTTTGATAATTTCTATCACCAGACAGGTCTAGGGAAAACATCCGATTCCGAGTTCATCGTAGAGAACTCATTGTACGGACGTAACGGCAGTGCGGTATTCTTTACGCACAGCGGCAACACGTATAACTCCCTTAGTGAAAGTCTGGGCAAAAATGGGTAT
Organism: Sporosarcina sp. P33; assembly: GCF_002077155.1. Taxonomy (GTDB): domain Bacteria; phylum Bacillota; class Bacilli; order Bacillales_A; family Planococcaceae; genus Sporosarcina. The sequence continues at coordinate 23,896 of NZ_CP015027.1, forward strand.
TACACAAGTGTTATGCACGCCAACAGCAAGAGTTTCTGGAACCGTGATATCATGTACAAAGCGCTGGACGTACAGAAGTTTTATGACGTCGACAGCTATACTATCGGGGAAGACGAAGCGGTCAACTGGGGAATGAAAGATATCCCTTACTTCCATCAGTCAGTCGATATCATGAAAGATATGCAAAAACCGTTTGCGACACGCATGATTACACTGACGAACCACCATCCATTTGATTTGGATGAGCAGGATAAGCTGATCCCTGAGTATACATCGAATTCCAACACATTAAATAAGTACTTCCAAACTGTCCGATACATGGATGAAGCGGTAAAAGAATTTTTTGATGATCTGAAAGAAAGCGGTTTGTACGATGATTCTATTATTGTAATGTACGGTGACCATTACGGCATTTCCGAAAACCACAATAAAGCAATGGGCATGTATATGGATAAAGAAATTACTCCATTCGACAATGCGGAGCTTCAAAAAGTTCCATTGTTCATTCATATTCCAGGCTACGGCGAAGGCAAGCAAATGAACGAGCTTGGCGGACAGATAGACTTGCGCCCGACTATTCTTCACTTGCTAGGCATTGATACAAAGGCGGATATGCAATTCGGTTCCGACTTATTCTCACCTGATCATGAGCCATTCGTCATCTTCCGTGACGGACGTCTGATTACGGACAAGAATATCTATGCCCACGAAGTATGCTACGATATCGAAACAGGAGAGCCTGGTGATGAAGAGCAATGTCAGCCTTACATCGAACGCGCAACTACTGAATTAAATTATTCGGATACTATCATCAACGGCGACTTGCTCCGGTTTAAAGAAAGACCGGAAGGCAGTCCAGAGATGAAAGAAAGTAAATAAGTTACTGAGCTGCACGGCTGCCTTAGCCGTGCAGCTTTTTTGCGCTTACAATATGTGCGGGAAATCGAACAACGAGCTGGAAGACAGCTTGGCGGGGCTGAGACGCAAGGTGCCATCAGTACAGGCAGTGTGTCTATATTGAAAGGAGATTCCATGTTAATTTGCATATAAGCTAATTACTGCGCAGCGATAAAAATTGCCCGCGCCAAATTGCAAAAAGCATAAAAAATAAGGACATCCCCAGTGAAGGGGTGTCCTTATTTTTTGGAACTTATTTGTGTAGCTGTGGCGGGTATCCTGAATATATAACAGTAGCGATCGTAAAGCCTCCGATAACTACAACCGTTACCACATTGAAAATTATACTTAATAGATTCCGCTCTTTAAAAGCTTGGACCGTTCCAAAGACTGCTAAAATTGCAATCAATCCAAAAATGATGACTAATAAATTCATTGAGTAGACACTCCTTTCAGCATTGAAAAAATGAATGCCATAAAGCGATATTCCTCCTCTATTGTACTGTTAATGAAACGTTTTGTCGAGATTAAATAATGACGATTGTTTGAATTAATCCTCATGATTCATTAAAATCAATAAGAGAGGTGAGATAATTGAGGATACATACACATCCATTAGGTCCTATTCAGACAAATTGTTACATAGTGGAAGACAGTGAAAAGAATTGTTTAGTATTTGATCCGGGAGAAGACGGCGAACTATTGCTTGCCGAGCTGCGGAAGCTTTCATTGAAGCCGCTGGCGATACTGCTGACCCATGCACACTTTGATCATATCGGAGCGGTGGAGACGGTCCGCAATGCGTATGACATTCCGGTGTATTTGCATGTAGCAGAAAAGAAGTGGCTGGCAAATCCTGAACTGAACGGTTCGGCGAAGTATCCGGTATTGCCGGATGTCATCTGCAATCCAGCCGATGTGCTGCTGCAGGATGAAAAACAATTACAGGTAGGCCCGTTTACGATGGGCACCCGTCATGTGCCCGGACACTCTCCGGGAAGCGTGTGCTACATCTTTGAAGACGAAGGATTCGCAATCGTAGGAGACACGTTGTTTCAGGGCAGTATCGGCCGTACAGACTTGCCTGGCGGCGACACAGAGACGCTGCTGAGTGCAATTCATGAACAGCTGCTGACTCTCGATGATGAAATGATCGTTTATCCGGGACACGGGCCTGCTACAACTCCAGGAATTGAAAAAGATCAAAACCCGTATTTGCATGGATTTTGATTATAATAATCCATACAAAAAACAGCTGTCCATTGGGGCAGCTGTTTTTTGTATGTACGGATTAGTGTCCTCCACCAGGTACGTGAATAAAAATGGAATAGTAACTGAAACCAACCATGAAAATCATCAAGTATGCTCCGAATAAGTAAACGTACATACGCTCTGAAAGTTTCAAGTATCCAAGTAGAATAAAGAAAATCGTGCTTGCGACCAGCAGTAAAGAAGCCGGAATCATATTACCTACATAGAACATGACTGCAAAAATACCTGTCCAGAATCCGCAAAGTTTGAACATATTATCCATCTACGAGTCCCTCCTTCACAACATTACAATAAGCTCTTATCCATTATAATAGAACGCCTGCCTAAAAGTAAACTCCAATCAATTTTACATTGTGACAAAAGAGTGTACTTGTACCGGCAAGAAGGACAGCAGCTACTAACAGTATAACAGAACTGTCATCAAAAATAATATGAAAATTCATTTTTGGTGCGGAATGAGCGGGATAAAATGAATTTTGACGCAGTTTTCTGCAGGAAAATTAAATTGACACAAATGCAGACAGTTTTTCAACAATTCCTTTACGTTATATACTACACTCCAAGATAAAAAGTGGTCTTTTGTCGAATGGAGAAAGGAGAGAATTATGGATATTGAAACGAATCCAATAGAAAAAACTTGTCTGCAATTGCTCGAAAAAGCAATCGATGCCGAAGCGACGGATATTCATTTCGTACCGACAGCTGAAGGATATGATGTCACCATACGCAAACATTCGCTATTTTCAAAGATTGGGCAATACCCCCATACACTGGGCAGCCGGCTGATCTCATTTTATAAATTTTTATCTTCATTAGACATCAGCGAACAGCGCCGTCCCCAAAGCGGTTCCTTTCACCGGTCATTCTCTGAATGCAGCTTCTCTTTTCGTGTCTCCACAATTCCGTCCATCCAACTGCGTGAAAGTGTCGCAATCCGCATACAAAAACATGATAAAATCGTTCCGCTCAGCCAGTTATGTATAAAGCCGCAATGGAGTCATCAGTTGGCGGAGGCGGCTTCATGCAGACAGGGGCTGTTCCTTGTGACAGGCCCGACAGGTTCAGGAAAAACAACGACGCTTTATTCCCTGACATCCCACTGCGTGACAGAACTGAAACGTCATGTCATTTCACTTGAAGATCCTGTGGAGAACAATCACAGCCATCTGCTGCAGATCCAGGTCAATGAACGTTCCGGCATTACATATTCAGCCGGATTGAAGGCTATATTACGGCACTCTCCGGACGTTATCATGATCGGCGAAATACGGGATGCAGAAACGGCGAAAATTGCTGTGGAAGCTGCTTTGACAGGACATTTGGTCCTCAGCACAATTCACGCAAAAGATACGGTCGGCTGCCTGTATCGTCTGCTGGATCTCGGTATTCATTTGGAGGAGCTGCGTCAGACGATTATCGCAATTTCTGCCCAGCGCCTCGTAACACAGAAGTCGGGAGACACAGCAGCGATTTTTGAAATATTACAGGAAGCGGGTTTGCAATCGGCAACTGAAGCGATTGCGAATGGCCAGCGCGTCATTATTCCGGATCATCAAAAAATTGATACACAACAGGCTGTGTACGACGGGGCATTATATGGAACGGAATAAGCTTCTTCGTTCATCTGCGGGCAGAAAACTGATAAAACCGGCTGAGTTCCTGCAGCGTCTGTCAGTGTTATTACAGGAAGGTTATACATTTCATGAAGGACTGATACTGATTCTTCCATACCACTCAAAAGAATATGAGGAAAAGCTGCTGCAAGTGGAAGCAGAATTGAAAATGGGCTATGGCGTGTCACACATACTAAAGAATCTGGGGTTTGAAAGAAGTATCATGCTGCCGATCGTTATTGCGGAAGTGGACGGTAATTTAATACGGGCATTAAAAGAAGTTGCAGACCGTGTCAATCGTACAGCAGATAAACGGAGGCAGATCCAGAAATTACTGGCATATCCAAGTGTGTTATTTTCTTTTTTGCTAATTTTATTGGTCGCATTCCGTCAGTTCTTCTTGCCGAATTTCGAAGCGCTGTCTGTGATGCGTGCCAGCGAGACTGGCGGAATCGTACAGCTTTTGCCAAAAGTGGTTTCTTTAATACCAGATTTATTACTGATTTTAGCTGTCATAGGCGGCGCGGTATTTGTGCTGTTGAAGATATGGCTAAAAAAACTGACCGCTTCACGCACCTTGCATTATATATTAAAAACACCGGTCTTAGGAAGATTCTACAGTGAAATGAAAACAAGAGATTTTGCCAGTGAACTCGGCAGTCTGCTGCAGTCAGGCTTATCGATGCAAAATGCGCTTGCTGTTCTGACGGAGCAGACAGAAGATCCGATTCTTTCCGTCATGACAAGAAGACTGAGTGAGCTGGTGATCTATGGGGAATCGTTGCACGGGGCAATCCGGCTGACAGATGGATTGTCACCGCGTCTTGCGGATTTCGCGAAACATGGTGCGGATACAGGCTATCTGCCAAAGGAATTACTGCTTTACAGTGAACATACAAGCGAACAGCTGGAAGAAAAGGTCAATCAATGGATTACTGTTTTACAGCCTGCTTTATTCGGCATTTTGGCAGTGTGTATTTTATTGTCTTACTTATCTATCCTGCTGCCAGTCTATAAGATGATTGACAGCATATAAAGGGAGGAAACAGAAGTGCTTACCAATGAAAAAGGATTTACACTAATTGAAATGATGATCGTGCTGCTGATCATCACCGTGTTGATTTTAATAGCCATTCCGAATGTAACGAAACACTCGAAATCAATAGACGACAAAGGTTGTGACGCCTACGTGAAAATGGTCGAAGGACAGGTTCAGGCATATAAAATGGATAAGAAAGAAATACCGACAATTACTAAATTGACGGAAGGCGGTTATCTGCCGGAAAGTCCTGCGTGTCCTAATGGCAGTGCAATCGCAATTGACGCGGAAGGAAAAGTTTCAGCTTCAAATGGAGGAGGATAATCGTATAATCAGGAACCAGCTGGGGTTCACGTTCCTTGAGCTATTATTGGTTCTTTCCATTGTCATGATTTTGGCGGCGGTTATTTTACCTTTCAGTGAAAAACGTCTGCAAAAAATCAGTGAAGATGATGCGTTAGAGCAGTTTATGACAACTGTTCATAAGGCACAATTATATGCGATTACGCATCGGGAAAGAGTAACTCTGAAATTTGAAAACGGCGGTACAACATACAAAGTATTTACAGGTGAATCGGAAGTTATTTTAGAAGGTGATTTCCCGCCAGGCATGTATCTGGGTTCTTCTATAGCGTTTCGGCAATTGGATTTCGCCGGAACAGGTTACTTGCAGAAGACGGGTAAAATGATCTTTTACACAAAAAGCAGAGGGAAAATGTCCATAACGTTTCAGCTGGAAAGAGGGAGGATGATCGTCAGTGGATGAAAAAGGGCAATCCTGGCCTGAAGCAATGCTGGCTTTACTGATCGTTATGATAATTTACGGTTCGCTGTTACCGATGGCTTCAACTATGACGTCTTCCATCTCCGCAAAAAAACAGGCTATGATTGCGGCAGAGACAAGTTATCAGGCCGCTATTCACTTCAAAACAAGCGGGCGAACATCCGGCCGCAGAACGTATGAAGAGATCCATTATGACTGGTCTGTGGATCCAGGCCAGATCTGTGTAGCTTACGAAGTGCTTCATGCCGCTGCCAGTAAATGTGTGAAATTATGAAGGGGCTGAATGACAAAGGGTTTTCGCTTGTGGAAAGTATTATTCACTTACTTATTTTCTCTGTCATTATTCAGATGACTGTACTGTTTTTCTACTGGCAGGCACCGGTGGAAAAAGTATATCAGGAAGAACTGCTTGGTGAATGGGAATTATTTTCTTTGGAACTTCAGGAATTATTAAAAGAAGTGGAGTCGATAACTGAGCCGACAAAAACAAGTTTTGCATTCCGTACGGAAAGAGGAAGGATTACCATACAACATTATGATAAGATGCTGCGCAAACTGGTCGACGGTGCAGGGCATGTACCGCTGCTGATGAATGTAAAAAACTGCAACTTTACCGTTTTAGATGATCAGCTGCATATCGTTGTTGTCATGTTGAATGGTGTCCGTAAAGAAAGGACATTTGCGATTGGGAAAAATTCGGAATGAGAGGGGAGGTTCATTTCTTTTCGCCATTGTATTATTATTTTTGGTAAGTCTCTTTCTTTTCTCCCTCGTTTCATGGCATGATAGTATCTACAAGATATACGACTGGCTCGAAAACTATTATGAGCAGGAAGCAGTTAAATTAATTAAACGGGATGGATGAAAATGAAAAGAATCTACTTGGTGGGGTTCATGGGATGCGGGAAAAGCGCAATCGGCAAGCGGCTGCATACGCTGACGGATATCCCGTTCTATGATATGGACCATGAAATTACAGAACAAATGAATATGACGATTCCTGAAATCTTTGAACAGTATGGGGAATTATATTTTCGGCAACTCGAAACAGAGTTTTTGGAGAAGTTTCCGGAAGAGTATTGTATCGTGGCGACTGGCGGCGGCGTCGCGGTAAAAGAAGAAAATATTCGTCTGATGAGAGAAACCGGCATCGTCTTTTTCCTTAATGCTTCATTCCGTGATATTTGGCGAAGAATATCGACTGATGTTAACCGCCCGATCGTACAGCAATCCTCGCGGCAGCAGCTTGAAACACTTTACAAGAAACGTAAGCCGAAGTATTTGCAGGCATCACATTTCACGGTAGAAACTACTGGCAAATCATTGACGGATATTGCAGAATATATTATCTTTCAAATCGAAAGATACAAATAACTGAGCGTAAAAACGAATGATTTTATTTAATTCTCATAAATCATTCGTTTTTTAGCGTTCTTAATAAATAGATTGCGCTTACTAAAATTAAATGTTAAGATATCAGTGAAGAAAAAAGTAATTTAATAATGCGAATGATTGTATGGGGAGAGCGCGCATTAGGCGCCGCCGAAGGAGCAAGTAACAAATGTTATGAATCTCTCAGGTAACAAAACGCATACATGACGCATCTCTGGAGAGTGCTGAGCAATCAGCGGCCGAAGAAAGTATGGAAACTGTAAAGCTTTCAGGCAAAAGGACAGGGGTTCTCTTTTATTAGGAGACCCCTGTCCTTTTTTTGATGACCTATACGCTGATCAATTTTTGATCAGAACAAAAAGGAGGAAACAGTTTGACGAATCAATTATTACGGACACCATTATTTGAAAGTTATAAAAAGTATGGAGGCAAGACCATCGATTTTGGCGGCTGGGAATTGCCTGTGCAGTTTTCAAGTATTAAAGCAGAACACGAAGCCGTTCGTACGAAAGCAGGCCTCTTTGACGTTTCTCATATGGGGGAAGTATTTGTCAGCGGCAGCGGTGCGCTGGATTATTTGCAGAAGCTCGTAACAAATGATGTTTCAAAACTGAAAATCAGCCAGGCGCAGTATACGGTCATGTGTAATGAGCAGGGTGGCACGATCGATGACTTCTTAATTTACAAATTAGAGGATGAGCGCTATTTACTCGTGGTAAATGCATCTAATATCGAAAAAGACGTGGCTTGGATGGAAAAGCAGAAGTCGGAAAATGTTGTCATCGACAATCAGTCTTCCAATTATGCGTTACTTGCATTGCAAGGACCTTTGGCAGAGCAAGTATTGCAAAAATTAACAGATGAGCCACTGGAAGAAATTAAGTTCTTCCGCTTCAAAGATCATGTTCAGGTAGGCGGGGAAGATGTGCTCGTTTCACGTACAGGCTATACAGGTGAAAATGGATTTGAAATCTACGGTGCCCCTGCCGCGATCCAGAATTTGTGGTCAAAGATTTTGCAGGCGGGTGAAGCGGACAGTGTTGTGCCGGCCGGTCTCGGTGCACGGGATACATTGCGTTTTGAAGCCGGCTTGCCATTATACGGTCAAGAGCTGAGAGAAGATATTTCTCCACTCGAGGCAGGTCTTGGTTTTGTCGTGAAAGTGAATAAAGAAGAAGATTTCATTGGTAAAGGTGTATTAATCAAGCAAAAAGAACAAGGTGTGGAGCGTAAGCTGGTCGGGCTCGAAATGATCGATAAAGGGATTCCGCGTACCGGATATAAAGTATTTTCGGGCGACCGCGAAATTGGCGAAGTCACAACTGGCACACAGTCTCCTACATTAAAGAAGAACATCGGCTTTGCGCTATTGTCTGCTGATTTTACAGAGCCTGGTACAGAGGTTGAAGTGGAAATCCGCTCAAAACGTCTGAAAGCAAAAGTTATTGCAACACCTTTCTATAAAAGATCATAAGTGAAAAGGGGTAAAACAATTATGAAGCATCGTTATCTTCCTATGACGGAGCAAGACAAGAAAGACATGCTCGACACAATTGGTGTGTCGTCCATCGATGAACTATTTTCCGATATTCCTGAAAAAGTACGTTTCACGGGTGAATATAACATCAAGCCGGCGAAATCGGAAACCTCTCTATTGAAAGAACTTGGCCGTTTGGCTGCGAAAAATGTCAACGCGCAAGATTATGCTTCTTTCTTGGGGGCAGGTGTATATGACCACTATCGTCCGGTTATCGTAGATCATGTAATCTCGCGTTCCGAATTTTACACAGCGTACACTCCGTACCAGCCGGAAATTTCACAGGGTGAATTGCAGGCGATTTTTGAATTCCAGACAATGATTTGCGAACTGACAGGAATGGAACTTGCGAACTCTTCTATGTATGACGGCGGGACATCACTTGCAGAAGCAGGTACACTTGCTGCCGGACATACACGCCGTAAGAAATTGCTTGTATCAGCTGCAGTTCATTCTGAGTCACAGGCAGTTGTGAAGTCTTATGCTGACGGTCAGTCTATCGAAGTTGTGACAATTCCTCATAAAGACGGTGTCACAGATATCGATCAATTAAAAGAGTTAATTGATGACGGGACAGCAGGCGTGCTTGTTCAATATCCAAACTTCTTTGGACAAGTGGAAGATCTTCAGGCGATCAGTGATATTGCCCATGAAAACGGTGCGCTGTCTATCGTATCGGCAAATCCGCTTGCATTAGGAATACTGACGCCGCCAGGAGCACTTGGTGCGGATATTACTGTTGGAGATGCACAGCCGCTAGGTATCGCAGAATCATTCGGGGGACCGCATTGTGGTTATTTCGCAGTATCGAAAAAGTTGATGCGTAAAGTTCCGGGCCGTTTGGTCGGGGAAACGAATGACGATCAGGGCCGCAGAGGCTATGTATTGACATTGCAGGCGCGCGAGCAGCATATTCGCCGTGATAAAGCGACATCCAATATTTGTTCCAATCAGGCATTGAATGCTCTTGCTGCATCTGTTGCGATGACAGCTCTCGGAAAAGAAGGAATTAAAGAAATCGCGTATCAGAACCTTGCGAAGACAGCATATGCAAAACAGGCATTTGAAAAAGCCGGATTTGACGTGAAGTTCGGTTCTGCTCATTTCAATGAACTCGTAGTAGATTGCAAAGAACCTGTCAAAGAGGTAAATAAGCGTTTGCTGGAACGCGGTATTATCGGCGGGTATGATCTAAGTCTTGTCGATGAAAATCTGGCTAATCACGCGCTGATTGCGGTTACAGAACAACGTACGAAAGAAGAAATCGATGCATACGTGCAAGAATTGGAGGCTATCCATGCATAACGAAAATCAATCACTCATTTTTGAATTATCCAAGCCTGGACGTATCGGCTACAGTTTGCCTGAATTAGATGTGCCGGAAGTAGACGTTGCGTCCATTTTGCCGCAGGGGCTGATTCGAACAGAAGATGCCGAGCTTCCGGAAGTATCTGAATTGGATATTATGCGCCACTATACAGCATTGTCCAATCGTAACCATGGCGTCGACACAGGATTTTATCCACTCGGCTCTTGTACGATGAAATACAATCCGAAAATCAATGAAGCGGTTGCACGCTTCCCTGGATTCGCACGCGTTCACCCGCTGCAGGATGAATCGACTGTACAGGGTGCGCTTGAAGTGGCATATGATTTGCAGGAACATTTAGCTGAAATTACAGGCATGCCGCAAGTTACATTGCAGCCCGCAGCAGGTGCGCATGGTGAGTGGACAGCATTAATGATGATCCGTGCATTCCATGAAGCAAACGGTGATACAGGGCGCACTAAAGTATTGGTTCCTGACTCAGCACACGGTACAAACCCTGCATCTGCCACAGTAGCTGGATTTGATACCGTGACGGTAAAATCGAATGAGCATGGTTTAGTAGACCTCGAAGACTTAAAATCAAAAGTCGGACCTGATACAGCAGCATTGATGTTAACGAACCCGAACACACTTGGGCTTTTTGAGGAAGAGATTCTGGAAATGGCCGCTGTTGTTCACGGCGTTGGCGGAAAGCTGTATTATGACGGCGCCAACCTGAATGCGGTTATGTCTAAAGCACGGCCTGGCGACATGGGCTTTGACGCTGTGCACTTGAACTTGCACAAGACGTTTACCGGCCCTCACGGCGGCGGCGGTCCAGGTTCAGGTCCAGTGGGTGTAACAAATGAATTGGCCGCATTTATGCCGAAGCCGGTCATCGAAAAAGTGGACGATCGTTTCGTATTGAATTACGACGTACCGCAGTCTATCGGGCGCGTCAAACCATACTACGGCAACTTCGGTATTTATCTGCGTGCTTACACGTATATCCGTTCCATGGGGCCGGATGGTTTGAAAGCAGTAACAGAATACGCAGTGTTAAATGCCAACTATATGATGCGTCGTCTGGAGCCTTATTTCGACCTTCCGTATACACAGCACTGTAAACACGAATTTGTCTTATCCGGCCGCCGCCAGAAGAAACTGGGCGTGCGTACGCTGGATATGGCGAAGCGACTTCTGGATTTCGGCTATCATCCGCCAACGATTTACTTCCCGTTAAATGTTGAAGAGGGAATGATGATCGAACCGACAGAAACGGAATCAAAAGAAACATTGGATAACTTCATAGAAGCAATGATCCAGATTGCGAAAGAAGTAGAAGAAAATCCGGAAATCGTTCAGGAAGCACCGCATACAACAGTGATCGGCCGTCTGGATGAAACGCAGGCAGCGCGTAAACCGGTATTGCGTTACACAAAAGAAGCTGCAGCAGTAGCAGAAACTGTACGCTGACAGGAATAGGAAAGTAAGCAGCACCGCTGAATTTTACAGCGGTGCTTTTTTTGTTTACTTGCTTAAAATAATCGGCAGAAAATTTGAATTTCAGTAAAGGGTTATTGGTTATTCGTGGTATATTTAAATCAGTCGTTCATCATATTTATCTGAAACATGATCCGTTGTTTGATTCCTGAATCTGCATGCAATTTTAGTTAAACTAGAAGCGGGGCAGTGCTGCGGAGAAACTGCTTTGCTGGCATTACTTCTTTCTGCATTGCTATTTTGAACTGGACAAACTGCTAATTGAAATACGACTGCAGCCTTTTAATGTTCTTGCATCATTCAAACTGGAGGTAAAGCTGTGATTCATAAATTGGATATAAACGCTAATAATTGTGCGGAAGACGTATTAGCTGTTCAGCTCCCTTCTTACCTGGCGGAGGCGGAATTAATTGGCTGCTTTGATCTGCCGCCTTTGCAAGACACCGTTCATTCTCTGCAGCAAAGCGGGGAGACTTTCTATGGCTATTATACAAATGGTGAATTATGCGGAGTGATATCCATACAAACGGACGGGGAAGTAATGGAAATACAGCGTTTAATCGTACATCCGGCACATTTCAGGAAGGGAATTGCCTAAAAACTGCTGGACTTTGCAGAGTGCAATGAGAAAGAAATTACATCGATTCTGGTATCCACGGGGACTAAAAATACACCAGCCGTGAATTTCTATATAAAAAATGGTTTTACTAAAACAGGAGAAAAAACAGTTGCAGAAAATCTATCCCTTACTCATTTTAGTAAGGAACTCACCAGATAAAGCATGCCGCCGAATTATAAAAGGCTTTGAATGAGGTGGTTACAGATGAATCCTGGCGAATCGGTATATTTTTTCTAATAGGGGCTGGGGTGGCGGCTGCGGGTATCTTACTATGAATAATATGCCGAAAGAGAGAAGCTGCCTATGCTGGATGCTGTCTGTACTATCCTGCTATGTATAGAGCTAACGAGATCGGTTGGTATATAAGCGTTTTTTAATAGGTCCCAGTCAGACACATGGACACGCATATGGAGTCTAATTTTAAGGAGGAGATATAATGGCTGACGAAAGAATAGTGGTAGGTGCTGAAACAAAATACCCGCTAAATGGTATATTAACGATTCCGGATGGAGCAAATGAATTGGTGCCTGCAGTTGTATTGGTTCATGGTTCCGGTCCAAGCAATATGGATGAAAAGATTGGTAATGTACATCCTTTTAAAGATCTGGCAGAAGGGTTGTCTGAAAAAGGGATTGCAGTGCTGCGTTATGATAAAAGGACATACGTATATGGCAAAGAAATGAGAAAAAATCGTTCACTGTCAGTAAAAGAAGAAACGATAGAAGATGCAATTCTTGCCGCTGATTTGCTGCGAAAGGATTCACGTATTGATTCAGACAAAATATTTATTATCGGTCACAGTTTAGGAGGAATGCTGGCGCCGCGAATCGATGCAGAAGGCGGAAATTTCGCCGGCATCATTATAATGGCCGGGACTCCCCGCCGGTTGGAAGAAATTTTAATGGATCAAAATAATGATGTTTTAAATTCTTTGAATAAATTTTTGAAAGCAATTGCAAAAAAACAAATAGCGGCATTGTCGTCAAAGCTGGAGAACATCTCTGATTTGAGTGATGAAGAAGCAAAATCAACTCCGGTTTTAGGAAAGCATGTGAAGGCCTACTATTTAAAAGAAATGGGTGACCATCCATCTGCTGACTATCTTCTTGCATTACATAAGCCCATATTTATCATGCAAGGGGAAAAGGATTTTCACGTATCAGTGGAAAAAGACTTTGCTGGTTATAAAAAAATATTGGGTGACAAACCAACTGTTACGTATAAACTGTATCCCAATTTGAACCATGCTTTTATGCCATCTGTTTATGGGGACATACGAAAAGCGAAAAAAGAGTATAAAGTGGCGCAGCATATCGATCAGCAAGTAATACATGATATTTCCGATTGGATTCATTCGTTATGAAAAATATGTAAGCACAGTATTACTAAACGACCTTGCTGAAGGGGTTTAAGGCTGCTGAAATACGGGATTACAGACTGCATACTTATATTTATGAAAGATGGGTAATGTATTTCTAGGATATGGTATTTATGAGATTTTACACAACATATAAGAAGGAGATAACGATGCTCCAGCAGATTTCTCAAATCCTAGGTAAGAATACTATCAGGAAATTATCATCACTGCGGCGGCTGCGGGGCTGAACTGTCTATCCATAAAAGACCACAGGAAATGAACACTGCCGCAGTATTCATCCTGATTATAGCAATAAATGAACTAATTCCATCTAATGAGTGATTTAATAAAGAATTTTTATGCTTTTTTCAGTGCGGCAAGTACGGATAAACGCTGTATGATAATGAGTTTTTAAGTAATGACGGAATTAAATAGCTGCATCCACAGTATTAGTCAATCAATCCACTATCTATTTCATCACAGGTCTGTTATACTAAGGAAGAGTTATTTTTGTTCTGTTCAGCTAAAGAAGAGGTTTTGTTTTTCGTCTAAGGTATTTGAGCAAAAATAGTAACATATTGTACGGATATCCGTACTAGGAGGCAATAATAATGGAACAAGGTACAGTTAAGTGGTTCAACGCAGAAAAAGGTTTTGGATTTATCGAACGTGAAGCAGGAGAGGACGTATTCGTACACTTCTCAGCTATTCAAAGTGAAGGTTTCAAATCTTTAGACGAAGGTCAAAGCGTAACATTTGAAATTGAAGAAGGACAGCGCGGCCTACAAGCTGCAAACGTTCAAAAAGCTTAATAACGGCTTTAAAAAAGACCCTGCATCTAGGGTCTTTTTTTTATCGTAATTTATGCTATATCCTTTGGTAATCCTCGCATGATTAAATTGAGGTGGACCCTAAGACTCAGCGAGCCGCAGAGATAAGGAATATTGATATTCTTTTGGTACTGATTTAATGAGAAGTTCAAAGCAACTCAGTAAAATCCAACATTCTGCAAGAGACATCTCTTATAGAGTTAAAAAAGTAGAACCTGCTTTTTGACGTTGCTCAAGAGTTAAAGAGGTTTTATTGCCTGGTGTTGGTTCCATTAGATTCCCGGTCTGAGGACTATGATTATTAGAGCAGTTTGGGGAGGAAGGATCACAATTATTATTCACGGGAATAAGTCTATCTGATCCGGGCGTTTCTATAGTCGCTGTACCAAAGAAGATATGTCCGAGTTCATGTTTTAAGAGCGAAGTATTAAATGAGTCATTTGGGAAATTACAGATTACAATATGATTAAATAATCGGGAAGCTGTGTTTTGATTAGTTAAACCTATATTACTAAAAGCTCTACCAGCTATTCCTGATGTTTGCTCTGAAAACGGTGCATACCATACTGCAATTATTTTTGTGGTGTTTGGAAATCTATCTGCATGGATTTGCTGTAATCTTCTGAAGCTGAGATTGTCGGAGCTCAAATTACCCAAGTTTGACGGCAGTGAAAAATCGGGGCCTAGATCTGTATCTGTAAGTTGTACAGGCCCGCCAGGAATTGCTATGATAGGAAACCCCCAAATCTGAGACACATTCGTCATATCTTCTCCAAAACGATCGTTCCCGTTTCTGGTTGTTTCGGCACCAGGTAAATAATATGCTTGAACAGCAACAAATGAAAAAAGTTGGCCAGCTGTATCAGTCGGAACTTGTTCTGGTGTTATTGGTAAAGAAACAGGATCATCATCTATTTCTGGAGGTTGAGGTTTATGACATTCACGGCAGCATTTACAACAGCATTTGCACTTATTTCCTTTTTTTGATTTCCGTTTTTCACCCACAAGGAATCACTCCTATTTTAATTTTCAATAGAACCTATCATATTCAAATGCGAAAGACCTGTTTGTATGAACACCTAGTGATGTTTTAGACAAACATTCTTTTACCTCATGAAATCTCTGAATTTTATATAGTTTACTACCCGGAATTCTATGCACTATCAAATTGAATAAATATGCTAATAGCAGCTGAAGGATTTGAAAAATTATTAATCAGCACAAAGAAGAAAGGTGGCATAAGAAGGTGATAAGCCAAGAATTCCAAGATTTGTACATCAGATCGTTAGAGTCGACTTTGCATAAGCTTTCAACTGCGTATGAAAGCATGACAGAAAAGGGATCAAATACGGCTCTTGTAAAAATGAGAAGGGACGCTGTGAAAACCGGGTTAGAAAGCCTTAGGTGCGATTGGAACGCGGAGGAGTTTATTTGTGACGATGAAATCATGTTAACTTCTATAAAAACTTTGCAGGGCATTGTTCCGTCTATTGAAAAACAACTAGTTAAGGCAAAGGATGGCAGTTCTCAAAAAACATTAAATGAGCGCCGTTTAACTGCAATTAACCTGTCCGTCGAATCTTTGAAGAACCGCTTCCAATAAACGTTTGCCAAAAGCAAACAAAGGATTTTATGTATAAGGGTTTACAGAAACAATCTATTACAGCTTCCGGATAGGAATTGATATGGAAATGAAGAAAAGACTTCTCTATAGTGTGCTTGGGATTATAACAATCAGCTATTTTTTCTGGTTTCAAAATAATTCACTTACCATGAGCAAGACAGAGATCCGTTCTGCAAACCTGCCTGCCAGTTTTGATCAGTTCAAGATTATCCATTTGACCGATCTTCACAATAAAAGCTTTGGGAAGAATCAGCAAAGAATAGTCCGGAAAGTCACAATGTTTGATCCGGACATCATAGTTTATACCGGTGACCTCATCGATTCCAACAGGACGGGGGATGAAGCAGGGCTGCTGTTAATGAAAGAGCTGACGAAAGTTGCTCCTGTATACTATGTGACAGGAAATCACGAATGGTGGTCTGGGACATTCAATTCATTGGAACGTTCATTGAATACTATTGGCGTGCATGTTTTACGTAATGAGCAGTCTGCGCTGGCAATGGGGGATGATAACATCCATATTGCGGGTATTGATGACCCGGCGCACGGTGTCAATGGTGTATCGGAACGGGAAATAGCCATGGAAGATATAAAAACACTGGCAGAAGAAATGACAACAGATACTTTTACAATTTTGTTAGCACATCGTCCCGAGCTGCTGCCGCTTTACGCGGAGTCTGATTTTGATCTAGTATTTTCCGGTCATGCACATGGGGGACAAATCAGAATTCCTTTTGTCGGCGGTCTGATTGCGCCAAATCAAGGAGTGCTGCCCGTTTATACTGCCGGTGAATATGTGCTGAATCATACAGTGATGATGGTTGGAAGGGGACTCGGCAACAGCATTATACCGTTGAGAGTATTCAATCGTCCTGAGATTGTCGCAGTAACATTGGAGGCTGCGGACGAGTAAGCACATATAGTCATCCAATCTGCTGATCTCGCTGAAGGCAAAGACAGTTGGATAGTAAGATGATTTCATTATTTACTGTAAGCAGTAATGAGTAATGTATAAAGACTCAAATCGGCGCTGACGGCAGCGTCGATTTTTTTACTGCTTCATTACGCTGGAAAATGAAAACTTTCATATGAACGAAATTCCGGTGAAGGATAATGCTGGTTGAAAATATTTCATCTGCCAGTTAAGCTCCCATACAGTGTCTGGTGAAATTTTAGCCTAATAGATTGTAATTTCCAGAAATGGCTTGATTATCTCAATAAATCACGAGTGTCATACACACATATAGAAATCGAAAATCCTATATTGTACGATAAATAAACGCTCAATGTCAATCATAAATTTGAAAAATTTCAGATTATATGGTATAATCAATATATAATAATAATTAAGGGTGCAATCAGCAGTTCTGCGCAACTTATTCCAGCAAGGAATGGAGTGCGTTTTTTCATTTTCAGAGCAGTTATCGAATTTGTGTAAAGGGAGATGTCTGATGAATTTAATTAATGAAGGAATAACACACAACGTGTTTGGTGAAGGAAGTATTGTCGAACACGAGGACTCGGTGATTGTCGTAGATTTTAATAACGTTCTTAAAAAGTTCGTTTATCCTGATGCTTTCGACAATTTCATTACACTAAATGATCAAACGATCGCTAAATCTTTAGAGGAAGTTTTCTTAAAAAAGAGAGCGGAAGAAGCGGTGCTTGAAAAGAAACGCAAAGAAGAAAAAAAGATCCGGTTACTTGAACAGCAGCGAAGAGATATACTCAAGAACAACAAAATTCATGAAAGCTCACAAATTGTTTTTTGGCTGGATGAAGAGGAACAATCTAACCTGTTTAACGACTGGCGAATATCGACCGGCAGTATTCAAAGCGGAAAAAATAAAGGACGGCCAAACCCGGTAACCCGTTTGCGTCCGAACAGTGCGGGTGTTCTGACTGTGCGAAATTCAGATCAAGAGGAAACAGAAAGACGGATCGTCGGTCTCTTCATGGTGAATGACATATTTACCGGCTCGATAGGCGATGATGGGCTGGTGCCATATCATGAAGATTTCAGAATTCAGCTAACAGAACAGGAAGCTGAGAAAATGCTCTTCTGGAAGTATTACGTAAATAAAAACTACCCTCATCGAACTTCATGGAATTCAGGCAAATTCCGTTACTTTGACAATGTATGGACTGCCCAGATGCTAAAAGATATCATAGCATTACGAACGGATGAAGATGAGGTCAAGGAAGCAGAAGATTTTCTGGAATACTTCTGCAAACTGAATGCTTTGGATATAGACAATATTCCTGAAGCAAGCGGTGCTATACAATAAACTTTATGCGTAGATAAGAAAAAGAGCGCCACTCTGCGGGAGAGAGGTGCTCTTTTTCCATTTCCTTAATAAATTTCCCTGTCCCAGAAACGTTGCTGAGCGATGGCTTTTACAAATTCGTCGCTGGATGCTGTATTAGCATCAGAAAGTATAATTCCCGGACCCTTTTTGGCTTCAGACGCCGTAAATAGGGACTGGCCTGTTGACGCAATACTCATCGGTTTGTAATGCATAAATGTTTCGTTAATAAAATAGATACTGTCTGAGTTAAACTTTGCCTGATTACCTGCACTTCCTCCAACGATGTAGAGAGAATCAAACAGTACAGGGGCCGTTGTTGAAAACGTTTCACTTACATGAATGACAAGTCCGTTTGACCCTGTTACTTTACCGATTTTTTCGCCAATAGCATATGTCCAGACACCATACTTTGACAGATTCTCAATCGTTTCTTTCACTTCCTGATCATTAAATCCGTCGCCAATGATAATCCCGACCTTTAAACTGTAGGGAAAGCGATTCGTTCGCTCCTGACTTAGGGCGGGTGAAGATTGCTCCACAGTCGATTGTTCGCCGGCCGGCTCATTTACTCCGACGTTCATCGCAATTAAGGCGGCCATTTCATTGTCAACACGACTGAACATATCAACCACTTGCTGTTTCACACTTACGCTTTGAACTTTCCCGACTTCAAAGCTGAATGACTGGGTGATATGCTTTTTCTCCGCCGGCGACATGCTGTTCCAAAAAAGCCTCGCCTGAGAAAAGTGGTCATTGAATGATTCGCTTCGTGCCTGAATGACACGGCCTTCCACCTTTTCCGCGTAGTGAACGAAACCGCCTTCTTCTTTTGTTGAGGCAGAAGGGGTGTTTCCTGCTAAAGAATTCTTATGGTAGCTTACCTGTCCCACATCTATTCGTTGTCGATTAAATCCATTGCGCTGATTATTATGGAATGGGCAAACCGAACGATTGATAGGGATTTCAGTGAAGTTCGGACCGCCCAGACGGTAAATCTGTGTGTCGCTGTATGATAAAATCCTTCCTTGTAACAGCGGATCATTGGTGAAGTCTATTCCAGGCACTATATTCCCAGGATGGAATGCCGCTTGCTCCGTTTCAGCAAATACGTTGGTTACATTTTGATTTAATGTCATTTTTCCGATGATTTTCACAGGGACAATCTCTTCGGGCCATAGTTTTGTCGCGTCAAGAATATCAAAGTCAAACATGAACTCATCTTCTTCCGCAATCAACTGTACGCCAAATTCATATTCAGCAAAATAGCCATTTTCGATGCATTCCCATAAATCCCTGCGCTGAAAGTCTGCATCCTTACCTGCGATCTTCTGTGCCTCATCCCAAACGAGTGAATGTACACCAAGCACAGGTTTCCAATGAAACTTTACAAACGTTGCTTTACCTTCGCTGTTCACAAAGCGAAATGTATGAACGCCAAACCCTTCCATCATACGCCAGCTTCTTGGAATTGTCCGGTCTGACATTTGCCACATGACCATATGTGCAGATTCCTGATTATTGGCTATGAAATCCCAGAATGTATCATGGGCTGAAGCGGCCTGGGGTATATCGTTATGAGGTTCCGGTTTGACCGCATGAATGAGGTCTGGGAATTTCATGCTATCTTGAATGAAAAATACCGGAATATTATTCCCGACTAAGTCATAATTCCCTTCCTCTGTGTAAAACTTCACCGCAAAGCCTCGTACGTCCCGTGCTGTATCGACTGAACCCAGGCTTCCCGCGACATTGGAGAACCGAGTGAAAACAGGCGTCTTCTGTCCGGCTGTTTGAAGAAAACCTGCTGTAGTATAATCTTTCAATGATTCATACAGCTCGAATTCACCGTGTGCTGCATAGCCCCTCGCATGAACAACGCGTTCCGGAATTCGTTCACGGTCAAAGTGCATCAATTTTTCTTTTAAATGAATTCCTTCAATTAATGTAGGACCGCGCACTCCTGCTTTTACTGACTCTTCATCATTTGATACTTTAACTCCCTGATTGGTAGTGATCTTTTTTCCTTTATTGTCTACCTTAAATTGATCAAGCTGTTCACTTTTTCTGTTCTTTTGTGTATCTCTGCTATCGTTAACCGATCCGTCGTTCACACAATCTCCTCCATCATGCTTCTCCATTTATTTTGGGATTAGCTCATCCATACTGTATGTGGAGTTTCTGTAAAATAGCACAAACAGAGAAATGGAAAATACGATGGAGTCAAGAAGTGAAGAGCAGCTGCATAATTATGGAGATCGTCTAATAAGGTGAATGCACCTGCACTTTTACACAGTAAAATGGACTTAACACCTATTTCTGCTCTAACTTTCCCACCCTTTTAGTTAAGTCATCAATTTGTTTCTGTATTAGTTCTAATTGAATTGTTCGTTCGGATTGTTTTTGCGCTTTTCGTTTGTTCTTCTTTTCATTTTCCAATTCCTGCAGTGTAATTGCGGCCGCTATTTGAAGAGATTCACCTGCTATGGACAGCACACTGCCCAAAAACTCCAGTTTAGCTGCATAGGTTTCTGCTGATTCAAAATTTTTATCTGTCTGAATGTTATCCATTATTTCACAACCTCTGTCAGTTATTGAGTGTTCCATTTATATGTGACATGCAACAAAATCATGTAAGCGGTAAAAGCTGGCACCCTGGATATAGATACTGATTTATAATGCAGCTGCGCTGAATACTTGTTTGTATTTGCATGGAATCGTTTTAATAGGATAGAAAAAACACCCGTAAACTAAAATAAAGAAATATAGTGAACATAAATTGCAAGGAGGCTGCAGAGCAGATTCATCCAGCAGTATGGTAAATAAATTGTAACTGTCATGATATACTCTATTACAATGTTTCTATTACATGATAAAAGAGCAGCTCCCGGAAAATTATTACTCTGGTCTTTCGTGTTGTGGGAAATATATAGGAAAGTGGTGGTGTTCTTTGAATTTGTTTGAAGCCAGAAAAGATATTTCGATAAGAGGAAAGAATGGGATCGCGTTCTTATTGTCTGCCGTTGTCATCTGGTCAATCATTACCGTTATATTTTTGCAGCCGATTGAAATAAGCCAGAAAAACATATTTATGATGTTTTCGACAGGTTTGATGTTTCCGCTGTCCTTGGCTCTGTCCAAATTACTGAATGCTGATTGGAAATTTGATGATCACGAGTTAGGGGTTTTGGGGCTATTTTTAAACTTGGCGCAGATTATCTACTTCCCGATCCTGTTTTGGGCTATGATAAAAAGCCCGTACGATGCAATTATGATATTTGCTGTCATAACCGGCGCTCACTTTTTCCCGTATGGCTGGTTTTATAATGCCAAACCTTATTATTACGCGGCACCCATTATTGCGATGAGTATGATGTTTTTAGGGCTGTATGCAGCTCCGGATCATTTATGGCTGCTGCCTTTCTTCATGACAGTGTTATTATTGATGTTAGTCATTTCTCTTTATTTGGATTTCAGGGCGGCAAAGAAAAGAATGTGATTTGCAGTGTCTTGTCCTTTGCGCACTCAGACAGCAGTATAGGATGGAATCAGGCAATGCGGTTTTCTATAAACGGTCTGTGATATAAATATAGTGTATTGCTGATCATTGTGCCCGCGCTTCAAACTGATTGGAACAAATAAATTTGCTTTGCCGATGGGAGGACAGGATATATGGAAGAGGTATATGTTGCCGGAGGATGTTTATGGGGAGTACAGGCTTTTATCAAAACGTTGCCCGGAGTCCAAGTTACAGAAGCGGGAAGAGCGAACGGAACGGGTTATACACTTGAAGGGGAGTATGATGGATACGCTGAGTGCGTAAAAACGGAATTTGATCCATCCGTCATGACGATAACAGATTTAATGGAGTATTTATTTGAAATCATTGATCCGTACAGTTTGAATAAACAGGGGCAGGATGTCGGAGTAAAATACAGAACCGGGATTTATAGTGAAAAGCCCGAACATCTCCAAGAGGCGAAAGCCTTTTTGCGCAGCAGAAATGACTATGACAAAATTATGGTGGAAGTACTTCCTTTAACAAATTATGTGAGAAGTGCAGAAGAGCATCAGAACAGGTTAGACAAGTGTCCGGATGAGTATTGTCATATTCCGGAAGACATTCTGACCAAGTATAAGTGAATGGTCCAATGAATCTGTGTATACATTTAATACATTGGAAAAGAGGCTGCCTTTTTATGGTGCGGCCTCTTTTCTGTGTTTTAATAACCGATTGGCGAATCCGTTTCCCAGTCGTTCCTTGTGGTTTGTCTATGCTGTTTTTGCAGCTGGCGGATACGATCTTTGTATTGAATCACCGCTTCATAGTGATAGGTGAGTGCAATTGACATATACAGCTCATTCAGCTGTGAAACGGAAAGCCCTTTTGTTTCCCGGGCAATATCTGTAATTTGTTCAGCTGACAGAATCTGTTTGCGGTCCAGTTTTTCCATATATTGCTTCCGTACTTCTTCCGTCGGGGACTTGATTTCATATGTGCTGTCAAAACGACCTGCGCGATTGATCAGGGCCGGATCGATGCGTTCGGGGTAATTAGTCGTTCCAATGATAAATAAGCCGTCACGGACATGTACGCCGTCCAGGATATTGAGAAATGTGCTTCTCATATGTTCAGGCATGGAATCCATGTCTTCGATAACAAGAATGGCAGGGGCAAGGCGTTCCACCGTGTTGAATACTTCTTGCACCGAATGGCTGCCGGTAAATTCTGTGATTTGCCAGTATACAACAGGTGCATCAGTTGTGCCTGTAATGGAACGGACGAGCGTCGTCTTGCCATTGCCGGGCGAGCCATACAGCAGGATACCGCGCTTATACGGCAAGCCGTACTCTTTGAAAAATGCTCCGCCATCCCGGAAAAATTCATCAATTGAACGAAATAGGTCATTTTTCAATTTTTCATCGAGCAGGACGTCTGATCGATTGATTTGTGTCCCGGCTGCATATGTCTTTTTCTCCATACCTTCTTCAGTGTCCACCAAATAAGTAATATTCGTTTTCATCGCTTCCCGCTGCAGTTCATTTAATGCTTCAATGAACTTTTTAACATGCGCAGCAGACGGAGCGAACACAGTATGTTCAGACCAGGTGGAACCTGTTGCGACATAGTAACTGATATTGGCCACAGCAATTTGGTGCTGCGGAAAGAAAATCAGCTGATTGTCGATGGTTTCTGCATTTCGCAGGGCAAACGCATTCACTGTTTCATCTTGCTGGATTTTTTCTGTTGGCAGAGTGGGATAAATATGACAAAGTGACTCGTACGGCAGTTGTTTGCGGTGAATCAGTTCTGGCAGCATGGTTTCCGTGTATGAAGAGAATTCATCGACTTGGATTATTTGCCAATCAGCCGGAGACCGTTCCTGCAGGGTTTCGAGTATCGCCTCAATGACAACACCGTAATACTGATAATGCGTAAGCTTTTCGTATTGTGACGAATGGAGAGGAATTAAAAACGATGGCTTCATTGTGTAACACTCCTTATAAATAAGTAGATCCCCCTAAAAGGAGGATCTATGTAAATTATTTTGTTTTGATCTTACCTGACCACTGCTTGAATCCGCCGCGGAGCTGATAAATTTCCGTACAGCCCTTTTTCTTCAGAAACAATGCAGCACGTCCGGTGCGGCTGGTGTTCTGATCATAAAGATAGACGGGCTTGTCAGGACGAATTTCTTTATAACGCTGTGTAAACTGTGTGAATGGAATATTGCGGGCGCCCAAAATATGTCCGGCTTCAAAATCTTTTGGCTCACGCACATCGATTAATTGTGCTTTGCGGTAACCCTTTATAAATTCTTCTTGCGTTAAAGTAGTCAATGCTTTTCCGACACGTATGTAAGTAATGACAAAATACAAGATGACCGCGAGCACAGCTGCCCCTAAAATATAATAACTCAAAAAAACTTCCCCCTTCATCAATATCTCTATTATAAAGATTATCTGGCATCAGTTCAATCGTAATGCTAAAATGAAAAGCGTTATTGTTTTTTTCGTTCACGATTTCCTATACTATTAGTTCAGTATGACAGACGAAGGAGAATGAATATGACAAAAGCTGTTTGGCATTACGTTGACTCGGGAAAATGCAGTCCTTCCTTCAACATGGCGCTGGATGAAGCGCTTCTTGATTTACATAGCCGAGGAGAAATCGGTCCGGTACTGCGATTTTATGAATGGGAGCCCGCTACGCTATCGATCGGGTATTTTCAGCGTATTGAAAAAGATATCGATATGGAGAAAGTGAAAGAATTAGGACTTGGATTCGTCCGCAGACCGACAGGCGGCCGAGGTGTCCTTCATGAACATGAGCTTACATACAGTGTCATTGTCAGTGAGAAATATCCGAATATGCCTGAGACGGTGACCGAAGCGTACCGTGTAATTTCCGGGGGGCTGCTGCATGGGTTCCGCAACCTTGGACTGCAGGCAGAGTTTTCGATTCCTGACAAGGACGTAACCGAGCAGCTGCGAAGCCCGAAAAGCGGTGTCTGTTTTGATGCTCCGAGCTGGTATGAACTGGTCGTCGAAGGCAAAAAGGTCGCCGGCAGTGCACAAACACGTCAAAAAGGTGTAATTTTGCAGCATGGTGCGATTTTAATGAGTCTGGATGTCGATAAATTGACATCTATCTTCACGTATTCATCTCCTGCATTAAAAGAACGTGTCCGCAGAACCTTGCCGGACCGGGCGATTGCGATTGACCGGTTAACTGACCGCGATATTTCAATGGATGAATGCAAACAAGCCTTTTCAAAAGGGTTTGAAGAGTCGCTTGATATCATATTGGAACCGCTTGAACTGACTGATGAACAGCTCGCTCTGGTGCACCAGATTGAGAATGAAAAGTATGCGAATGATCACTGGAATTTCAAAAAATAAAATTGGTGCTTTGGTTTTATTTTTTTTGGTGAAATATTGTTGCATCAGTCTTTCAGGATTTTTGACGAAAACGGACGATTGATAAAACATTCAATATGTAGTAGATTATTCAGTAAGACAAACACTATATATTGTGTTTGATGTGGTAGAAGGAGGATGTTATATGGTTACGATGTCGAAACGAGGCGAGCCGCTGCTCGACAAGCAGCAGCTGAATGAGGACATTGCGAAGTTCCCTCAAGTGCACCCGATTACAGACGATATGAAACTGACACACAGCGGGGTTTCCCGTTTAGTCATGATTGACCGTTATTCATTTAAAGATATGGAAAAGAAGACGCTAAAAGAAGGGGACTTCGTTGTTCTGACGGTAAGAGAAGATCCGAAATTTCCGGCGCGCGGACTTGGTTATATTACGAAACTTGATGCAGAAAATGGAAAGGCGGATATCTGGATTGAAGAAGAGTACCGTTCTTCGATCGATGATATGGACGAGCAGCAAAAAGGAATCGTTACCCGTCCGCTCGATGTGCTTGAAAAGCCGCTAGAGGTGTTCTATGAGCAGATCGCAAAACGAAATGCGACTGGACTTGCTTCTGTCGAGAAGACGGACGACAGAAAAAAACAGTCGTATGAGATGTTTTACGATCAGCTGAAGGCATTGAACTTCATTCCGGCAGGACGCGTGCTGTACGGAGCGGGATCGGATACGGATGTTACATTCTTTAACTGTTACGTCATGCCGTTCGTGCCGGATTCACGCGAAGGGATTTCCGATCACCGCAAGCAAGTGATGGAGATTATGAGCCGCGGCGGCGGAGTAGGAACGAATGGTTCTACATTACGTCCTCGCAACACACTGGCGCGCGGAGTCAACGGTAAATCATCAGGTTCGGTTTCATGGCTTGACGATATCGCGAAGCTGACCCATTTGGTTGAGCAGGGCGGTTCAAGACGCGGAGCGCAAATGATTATGCTGGCAGACTGGCATCCGGATATTTGTGAATTTATCATCTCCAAGATGCAAAATCCGCGAATTTTGCGTTATTTGATCGAAAACACGGAAGACGAAACGATCAAGAAGCTGGCATATGAGAAATTGAATTTCAAGCCATTGACAGCACAAGAAGAAGCGATGTATCAGGGGATTACGAATTATAAACATATCCCGGGCCAAGGCGGTTTTAATGCAGCGATTATTCGCGATGCGGAATTGAAACTGCAGGACGGCGGAACGTATACGGTTCATAATCCTGAATTCCTGACAGGTGCAAATATTTCCGTGACATTGACAGATGATTTCATGAAAGCAGTGGAAGAAAACGCGGATTATGATTTGCGATTCCCAGCTGTCGAAAATTATTCGCCTGAAGAAATGGCTTATTATAATGAACAGTGGCATGAAGTCGGCGATGTGCGCGAATGGGAACGCCAGGGGCATGAAGTCCGTGTCTACCGCACTATTAAAGCCCGCGCGCTGTGGGATTTAATCAATATCTGTGCCACGTATTCAGCTGAACCAGGCATTTTCTTCATTGATAATGCAAATGATGAAACGAATGCGAAAGCGTACGGACAGCAAGTTGTAGCGACGAATCCGTGTGGTGAACAACCGCTTGCACCATATTCTGTCTGTAATTTGGCTGCTGTCAATCTGGCTGAAATGGCAGACAGAGATACGAAGACTGTTAACTTTGAAAAGTTAAAAGAAACGGTACGGACAGGTGTGCGCATGCAAGATAATGTCATCGATTCCACACCGTACTTCCTCGAGGAAAACAAAGTACAAGCCCTTGGTGAACGCCGTGTAGGTCTTGGAGTAATGGGGCTTGCTGATCTTCATATCTATTGTGAAAAAACGTATGGCTCACCTGAAGGCAATCAATTAGTGGACGAAGTATTTGAAACTATCGCGACAACGGCTTACCGCGAGTCGATTGAATTGGCGAAAGAAAAGGGCAGCTTCCCGTTCCTGGTCGGGAAAACGGATGAAGAAACGATGGCGCTGCGTCAGGCGTTTATTAATTCCGGTTTCATGAAGCGTATGCCGGAAGATATTCGGGAATCGATTCTCGAGCACGGTATTCGTAACTCGCATTTACTGACTGTTGCTCCGACTGGATCTACGGGAACCATGGTAGGAGTTTCAACGGGCTTAGAACCATACTTTTCCTTTACTTACTACCGAAGCGGACGTCTTGGAAAATTCATTGAAGTAAAAGCTGAAATTGTAGAAGAATATTTGCAGGCTAATCCTGATGCAGATCCGGATAATTTGCCGGACTGGTTCATTTCTTCTATGGAACTTGCACCAGAAGCACATGCGGACGTGCAGTGCATCATTCAGCGATGGATTGACAGCTCGATTTCAAAAACTGTCAACGCACCGCGCGGTTATACAGTGAAGCAAGTAGAAAGTGTGTATGAAAGATTGTATAAAGGCGGAGCTAAAGGCGGAACTGTTTACGTGGACGGCAGCCGTGATTCACAAGTGCTGACCCTGAAAGCAGAAGACAATATTCCGGATACAGAAGAAGTGGTCGAAGTGACGGACCAGCCGAAAGTGGTGCTCGTTAACACGATTCAGGCATTGCGTTCGACAAATGTTACGATCGGTTCAGAAGTAGGCGACACTTGCCCGGTTTGCCGACAAGGAACAGTAGAAGAAATCGGCGGATGTAATACATGCACGAATTGCCAGGCGCAATTGAAGTGCGGACTATAATAAAATAACAGCTGCACCCCGGATGTGAACTGCATCCGGGTTTTTTCTATAGAGAAACGTCAGCTTATGCAACTCATATTCCTGCTCGTTCAGTGAGGTTTGAACAAATACTGTCAGTGATAAAAATTGATTTATTACAAAAGTCTATGTTGATATAATTTTCTAACTATTATATACTAACATAGTAAATTCTTTGATTTTCATTCATTTAAAAGAATTAAAAGCAGACGAGAAAGAAGGGGTTTTTGGGCTAACCTAAATTTTTGAGACAATATAAAACACCTTCGAAGTGGTACACTTGTAAAAAGTACTTACAACGGAGGTGTTTTTGCGTGGGCAAAAACGTATATTCAAGCGAAGTAAAATGGGCAGTTGTCAAAGATAAATTGAGTGGGGAATTAACAACTAAAGAAATTATGGAGAAGCACGGAGTCAAAAATAAATCCCAGATTGAAACCTGGATGAGATGGTATCGTGCAAATGAAATATATCGTTTTGATCAACCGATAGGTAAACAATATACCTTCGGTCATGGACCAGAACTTTCGAGTGAAGCGGACAAGAAAGAACGACAGATGTCTCATTTAAAAATGGAGAATGAGATTCTAAAAAAGTACATGGAGATCGAAAGGAGATTGAGAAAGAAATAGTTCTTCAGATTGTGGAAAAACTAAAAAAGAAGTATACAATAACAGCCATTTTATCCGCATTAGGAGTACCACGAGCTACCTACTATAGGTGGCGTCTGGAGGAAACGGATAAGTCTCTTTCAGTGGAAGAGGAGGCTATTATAGAATTGTGTAAACGCACTAAATATCGGAATGGACATAGAAAAATCAAAGCATTTCTAAAGCAGGAATACAACATAGAATTGAATCGCAATACGGTTCAACGCCTCATGCAAAAGCATAACTTACAGTGTCGTATCAAGCCTAAACGAAAGTGGAAATCTCAAGGGGAAAGTATCATAATTGCCCCAGATCTTCTTAAACGTAATTTCACAGCTAGTGAACCGAATCAGAAGTGGGTAACCGACATCACCTATATCCAGTATGGTAGTACGACAAAATATCTTTCAACCATTATGGATTTATACAATAATGAAATTGTTGCTTACAAATTATACGACCATCAACAGACACCACTCGTAATTGACACATTAAAGGCGGCACTAGCTGCGAGAAACCACCCCACAGGAGTGATTATACATTCGGATCAAGGGAGTGTGTATACGTCATACGCGTATCAAGCCTATATCAAGGATAACGACCTGATCGGCAGCATGTCACGTCGAGGAAACTGTTGGGACAATGCGGTGATTGAATCATTTCATTCGAGTCTGAAATCTGAAGAATTTCAATACGTTAAATTTAATTCATTACGCAATAATATTGTAGTTGAACGAGTAATTGCCTATTTAAATTATTATAATGAAGAACGTATCCAAGAAAAATTAGGCTACCTGACACCGATAAAATATGGTGTCAAAGCAGCCTAATCATGGTGTTTTATATGTGTCTCATATCGCTAGGTCAGTCTATTTTCATGCTGACGTTTTTATCATCCATCGTCTTATTAATTATTGGTTATCTGACGTATTCAAAAGTGGTCGAAAAAGTGTTTGTAATTGATGACGCAAGGAAGACACCCGCTTATACGCAGTCGGATGGGATGGATTATGTACCGATGAGCTGGTGGAGAGGCTGGCTGATCCAATTACTGAATATCGCGGGACTGGGTCCGATTTTCGGAGCGATAGCTGGTGCATTATACGGTCCGGTTGCATTTATTTGGATTGTCTTCGGCAGTATTTTTGCAGGTGCGGTACATGATTACTTTTCAGGGATGCTGTCTTTAAAGCACGGCGGTGCACAATTCCCTAAAATCGTAGGTAAGTATTTAGGTGATATCGCCAGACGGTTTATTAATGTGATTTCGATTGTTCTGATGGTTTTGGTGGCGGCTGCTTTCACTGCAGGTCCCGCACAACTGATTTCATCCATTACACCGCTGTCATTTATGGTTTCTCTTATTATCATATTCGGCTATTTTGTGTTAGCAGCTATTTTGCCGATCAATAAAATTATTGGCCGTTTGTATCCGCTGTTTGGAATTGTATTGATCGTCATGGCGGTAGGAATCGGCGGCGCATTATTATTCGGACCGGAAAAAATACCGAATCTTACTTTGCAGAATTTGCACCCGGGTGAATTGCCGATTTGGCCATTATTAATGGTGACCATTTCTTGCGGTGCGATCTCTGGATTCCACTGTACGCAAAGTCCGATTGTTTCACGGACGATGAAGAAGGAGTCGGAAGGCCGTAAAGTATTTTATGGCGCAATGATTGCGGAAGGCGTCATAGCGATGGTATGGGCTGCGGCAGGAATGACATTCTTTGGAGGCACAGGGGGTCTTCAGGAGGCGCTGGCTGCCGGGGGGCCGGCTGGTGCGGTGAATGAGATCTCGAGTACATTGCTCGGTTCGTTTGGCGGATTATTGGCTATCTTAGGTGTAATTATTTTACCGATTACAACGGGCGATACAGCACTCCGCTCTGCGCGGATGATTTTTACGGAAGCAACTTCTGCATGGGTAAATCCGAATAAAAAGTGGGTAACTCTTGCCAGCACACTGCTGCTCGGTGTTCCGATGTTCTACCTATCGACAATCGACTACTCATTTTTATGGCGTTATGTTGGCGGAACGAATCAGTTAGTTGCAGCTGTTATGCTGTGGACGGCCACTTCTTATTTGTTGAGGGAGAACAAAGCCCATTGGATCGCAGGAATTCCTGCGATGTTTATGACGGCAGTGGTTGTGACATACTGGATGTATGCTCCTGAAGGTCTGCATCTCGGCTATAGTTTATCTGTAGGCACAGGGATTGCGGTATCAGGTGCCATCGGTGTATTTTATGCAGTTAAAGCTATTCAATCGAAACAGGTTCAGGTTATAGTCAGTGAAAACTAAAAAAGAAAGGGTTCCCAGCGAGTATGCCGGGAACCCTTTCTTTGCAGTAAATCAGGCTGCATGATTAAAATCACCAGTTAACTTAGGAAAGAACCGACATAGCTTTCGGTTCATTGGACTCATCTGCGTTAACCGCAACTTTTGGATTTAGCGCACTCACACCATGCTGCTCCACTTCCTGCAGCTTCTCAAATGAAGCAATAGCGACTTCTACTTGCTTGTCGTCCGGCTCTTTTGTTGTCAGTAACTGAAGCCAAAGTCCAGGATACCCTAGGAAACGAAGGACGGGCACATTTCGGACTGCATTTGTCAGCTGCAGCACTTCAAACGACACACCGAGCACTACGGGAATTAATAAAATCCGATTGAGCACGCGCAGCCAGAGCGGATCGGTCGGTACGAGGAAGTAGATGAACATCCCGACAATAACCGTGAATAAAATGAAACTGCTTCCGCATCGATAATGCAGACGGGATTGCGACTGAACATTTTCTACTGTCATCTCCATCTGATTTTCGTAGTTATTGATCACTTTGTGTTCCGCGCCGT
Organism: Sporosarcina sp. P33; assembly: GCF_002077155.1. Lineage (GTDB taxonomy): Bacteria > Bacillota > Bacilli > Bacillales_A > Planococcaceae > Sporosarcina. The sequence continues at coordinate 55,128 of NZ_CP015027.1, forward strand.
GATATTGGAATACGCGTTTAATGAGCGGTGTCATCGAAATCAGCCCAATATACGTCAGCAGCAGGAATAATTTAAAGAAACTCTCGAGCATAATCTGCGCGGTCTTGCCGGGTGCGACAGATTGGAATAACTCCGCCAGGAAAACAGGAACGAGTGTGAAGACAAACTTTCCGAAGATGAACGACAGCACACCCACAGCTGCCACTCCAAGGATCATCGCAAGCTTCGATGTCTCTTCTTCCTTAGCGCTTTCTTCTTCTTCGCCCGGCATCACATCATAGCGGTCACTCGCAAACGTTAAATGCTTGGAGCCGTTACCCGCCGATTCAATCAATGCAACAATACCGCGGACGAAAGGAATTTTCTTCAGTTTTGTGCGGACGGGATGCGATTCTCTCGGCACGTGATAGTACTCAATAGAATCATCTTTCCGGCGAATTGCAGTCACTGTATCCTTTTTACCGCCAAACATTACACCTTCTATAAGTGCCTGACCTCCGTATACAGGAGGGGTTTTCGGTTGGCTCATAACATACCCACGCTTTCTTTCGTTAGAAACGATATCTCTAGTGTACTAAAAAAACTGAAAATGCACCATTCAGATGTTTAAAAATGTGTAAAAAACCCGACACTGGAATGGGAGGTATTGTCATGAAAATCACTTCAACACATGTATGGACAGCGATTATGGCTGCAGTTTTATCCGTTATTGCATTAAAATTTCTGAAAGTCTTTAAATTTATCAAATGGTCACCGGTCGGCTGGACAAAGAAGTTCCAAATGTTTGCGGAAACGCCGGGCTTGGTTAAATGGATCTTATTATGGGTGATCTGCTTTGTGTTATTTTTTATTCTATATTTCATTGCGCGCCTGACATTCAAGATTCCGCCGACTCTTTCTTCGCTGATTGTCACAGTCATCGCAATTTTTTTCATTGAATGGATGATTCATGTGAAGGCAGATTTGACGATGACACAATTTATTAAGAAAATTTCAATTCCATTCGCTTGTCTGTTTGCGATGATTTTCCGGTTTGTCATCGGAACATCCGTTTATATGCGAAAAACCTTTGGCTGACCAAATAGTATTAGTTTGTCCCGCTGCCTCATTGTGCTAAAATAGGAAAGAAAAAGAGTGGGAGGGGATTACATGGAGCTGTTACTCTTAAATGGCCCGAACCTGAACAGGCTTGGCAAGAGAGAACCGGATATTTACGGCGCTGAAACGCTGTCTGATATTGAAAACAGAATCCGCCGACTGGCAGATGAATCGGACGTCACGCTTTCGTGCTTCCAATCAAATATAGAAGGTGAGCTGATCAACCGGATTCATGATGCAGGCGAGCGGGAAATTGACGGCATCATCTTCAATCCGGGGGCGTTTACGCATTACAGCATTGCGCTGCGTGACGCGGTCGCTTCTATTTCTGTCCCGGTAATTGAAGTTCATATCTCTAATATACATACTCGCGAAGAATTCCGGCACACGTCTGTGATTGCACCTGTAGCTGCAGGACAGCTTTGCGGCTTCGGCACGGCGGGTTATGATCTCGCCTTCCAAGCATTTCTGCTGCAAAGAAAGGAGAAGAAGTCATGAAGATAGAGAATTTACGAAAACAACTGGAAGAGCACGAGCTGGATGCGTTATTGATCACTAATCCTTTTAACCGCCGCTATATGACGAATTTTACAGGTTCAGCAGGCGTCGCCGTCATTTCACGTGAAGATGCAGTTTTCATTACCGATTTCCGTTATGTCGAGCAGGCCAATTCACAGCTGACGGGCTACCGCATCGTCAAGCATACCGGCACGGTGATTCAGGAAGTTGCAAATCAAGTGAAAGAAATGAAAATTGAGACACTCGGTTTTGAAAAAGAAGATCTCAGCTACAGCCAGTTTGAGCAGTATGAAGAGCTGGTCGGCGCAAGACTAGTTCCTGTCGCCGGTTTAGTAGAAAAGCTTCGCCTCATTAAAACACCTGAAGAAATTGAAGTATTAAAGCAGGCGGCAGCTATTGCGGATGCAGCATTTCTTTATATTTGTTCGGTCATTAAAGCAGGTAAAACAGAACTGGAAATTGCTAATGAACTGGAGTTCTTCATGCGTAAACAAGGTGCAGCTTCTTCCTCATTTGATATAATTGTCGCTTCGGGCAAAAGAGGGGCTTTACCGCATGGGGTAGCTTCTGATAAAGTGATTGAGACTGGTGATTTAGTTACAATGGATTACGGCGCCCTCTATAATGGGTATATCTCTGATATCACAAGAACGGTTGCGATCGGTGAACCTTCTGCCAAGCTGCGTGAAATCTACGAAGTGACACAACATGCCCAGGAGCTTGGTGTGGCACAGATTAAGCCTGGCATGACAGGGATTGAAGCCGATGCGATTACGCGCGACTATATCAAGTCGAAAGGTTACGGAGAAGCTTTCGGTCATTCTACAGGCCATGGGATCGGGCTGGAAGTCCACGAAGCCCCTTCGCTGTCGTTCCGTTCAGACACAGTGTTAGTGCCGAACATGACGGTGACAGTGGAACCGGGAATCTATTTGCCTGGCGTAGGCGGCGTGCGGATTGAAGATGATATACTGATCACAGAAACAGGTAACGAACGTTTGACAAAGTCTACTAAAGAACTGCTTATTTTATAAACGGTTAAAAATGGAGGAATACAAATGATTTCAGTAAACGAATTTCGTACAGGATTAACAATTGAAGTGGATGGCGACATTTGGCGCGTAATGGATTTCCAGCACGTAAAGCCGGGTAAAGGGGCAGCGTTCGTTCGCTCGAAACTGCGTAATCTTCGTTCAGGCAACGTCAATGAAAAGACTTTCCGTGCAGGCGAAAAAGTGGCAAGAGCACAAATTGACAATCGTAAAATGCAATATTTATATGCAAATGGTGACGAGCACGTCTTCATGGACAATGAATCATACGAGCAGCTTGAGCTTTCTGAGAAACAGCTTGAATATGAACTGAAATTCTTGAAAGAGAATATGGAAGTTCACGTCATCACGTATAAAGATGAAGTGCTTGGCGTAGAGCTGCCGGTGACGGTAACTCTAGAAGTGGCGGAAACTGAGCCGGGCATCAAGGGAGACACAGCAAGCGGCGGTTCCAAGCCGGCTAAGATGGAAACCGGATTGATCGTACAAGTGCCATTCTTTGTGAACCAAGGAGATATGCTGGTTATTAACACAGAAGAAGCAGAATACGTTTCCCGCGCATAATAGTAAGCATAAAAAAGGATGTCCCATTTTGGGGCATCCTTTTTTTATGTCTTAGAATTACATGTAAAAGGCCGCTTACCGGCGGCGCATTTTGATCCGCGTGAATCCTGCCATTTCAGCGGATGAACGTAAACCATTCATATGTACGCCTCCCCAAAGCGCAGCCCGCAGCGTCAGCACGTATTGTCTTCCTCCAAGTTTTCCTGTCCGTGACATCTTTTCAATTTTCAGCAGCCTGCATATCTTTTGCCCAAGCTTCATAGAGTGGACTATGGAGGAGGCGTAGCGGGATGGAACTAAATGATTTATTGCGCATCGCCGGCGTCGGATTGGTGATTGGGGTGCTGCATGTATTCTTCGAGCAGACAGGCAAGAAGGAGTTTTCATTCTTTTTGTTTTTCCTTGCCTACCTGTACATCTCGATAGAGTTATTAATGTTCCTCAGAATATTCTTCACTGAGATCACGGAATTCTTCAGCTGGTTATCGATGGCGATGTAATGGCGGTTCTCTTTCAATTATTCATCGTGTATCTGTTGTTGCTTCTGCTTTCATTTGCGGCACCCGCCCTGCATCCCATTCTTTATACCACAATGTTCTTGATGGTGTCGGTCTATGTATTACTAACGGTCCTTGTGCCGTTCGGATCGACGTTGCTGTCACTGACTGAAAAGCTGCCGGCGCCGTATGCAACACTTCTGGTGGTAAGCGCGGGACTGTATTATATGGCGGAAGTTCTCTCGCTTCAAATGAAAGATGAAGGATACGGGGCATTTGGTCAGCTGTTCCAGACCACGATGAAAATTGTCATTATGTCCTTGTGGCTGCCGTATATTACACAATTAATCGAGACAATCCATGCGCTGATTCCTTGGTGAACGAATCAATTCAAACATGAATGGACGAGACCTCTATGCTGAATTTCCTGCATGAAAGTATCGCCGGTGTAGTCGGACCGTTTTTCCTGTTACTCATCATGCTGCTGCTCGCCTCACTCGTCGATTTTTTCTTCCCGGCATTCCAAAAATGGACGAGATTCCTGTTGCTCATTCTGATTTTGGTCTTACTGATTGAACCGGCGAAGGACAGTTTCGAGCAAATTCAAGTGATTACGCATTCGATCGCTTCTTTGTTTCTCGGGATGTATCCGCTCATTGCGGCAATGATTCTGGCTTCAGGGGCAACGTTTGGCGTCTTGAATTTTCAGCCGGCTCTGCTGCTGTTTGCGCAAGGGGCAGTCGTCTTTGCAGATAAATTCCTGCTCCCTGTGCTGCTGACTGCGCTTTTGCTGGATATTTTCACCCGGCTGGTACCCGAAATTGTCTTCAACAAGATGGCTGATTTACTTCGTACATCGCTCCTTGCGATAGTATCTGCCCTCGTTGCAGCGTACTCTATTTTCATTACGGCGGGCGGTGCGCTGTCCTGGACGATGAATGGAGCTTTGAATGAACCGCTGAAAGAATTAATCAAGCAAAATATTCCGGTGATCGGCTCACTTTTGACTGACACTCTCGGTTCGATTGGACGCTATTCCTCCGGTGCAACGGCTTATATGAGTGTCTGGCTGCTCGTATCAATTTGGACGATAGCGTTATTGCCGGCAGTAAGAATTTTATGCATTGCTTTTTTATTCAGATGGACAGCGGCGATTATCGAACCTTTTTCACAAAAAGAAGTATGCGGATTACTGGATGATATCGGACGCACATTATTTGTGTTATGCGCGATTTCATTTTTGCTGTCATTTGCCTTCATCTATACGACGATTTTTATTGTGACTTTCATTAAGCTGATGACGCTCGGGAAATGAGGCGAGTGTATGCATCTGTTTCTGGCGGGACTGGCGAACCTGGTTATACTCTCATTGCTCATTCAGCTGATGGCGGGCAAGGAGATGGAAAGAATATTCATTCCTTTGTGTAAGGTAGCGATTGGCATTTGGATTTTGCAATATATTTTGCAATTCGCAAGTCATAAGTACCTGTGACGGTACATACTATTCAAATGTAGATTTCATTTTTAGTAATGTCACGTTGAGATGGTGATGGAACTATGGAAAAGCCTGCAGGGAAATCCCGATTGTTGGTGATCGGTTTGATGGTCATGGTGTTTAGTGTTTTATACATCACCAGTACGGCGAATGTAGGAGGGGAGAAGCAGAAAAAAGACGAGAAGCGCATGCTGTCGACACTTGAAGAAACACTTGAACAAATGGAAGGGCTAGGAAAAGTGACGGTCTATTTTCATTATGATGAAAAAGAAGCAGAGAGCCCGTTGGCCGGATACTTTTCCGTTTCATCCAATACGACAAACCATTCACCTTTGCAGGGATTGCTCGTCGTAGCAGAAGGGGCGGAAGATCCGGCGTTGCGAAACGGACTTTCACAATTATTAGCCAATGTCCTACAACTGCCCGAACATCGTATCGTCATCGTGGAAATGAAGAAAAGGGGGAATCAACATGAAAGCCAATAAACGAACAGTGTGGTTTTTAACATTACTCAGTCTAGTCGCAGTGATCTCCATTTATTATGTGAAAACGGAAGCGCCTATGCCGTTTGACGGAGTTGCCATCTTTACGAAAGAATCAAAGGACGCAACAAAGTTACTTGAAAAAGAAGGTAAAACCGAGGAAGTGCAGCCGGTCTTCGCAGAATCATATATTTTCCAGGATATGCGAATGGAAGTCCGTAACGAACGCAGTGAAACAGTACAGCAGCTGACTGAAAAAATGACTTCCTCAGACTTCACTGCTGAACAGAAGAATGAAATTTTCAATGAAATCGCAGAACTTCGAAAAATCAGCTCCACTGAAGCGTTGATGGAAATGCAAATCCAGGCACTCGGTTATCCGGAAGTGTTCGTACGGGCTGATAATGACCGCGTGAATGTAACGGTGCTATCGAATGAAAGCCATTCACCAAAAATGGCGGATGAAATTACACAGTATGTCATGTCAAGCTGGGACGGGGCACAAACTGTCAAAGTGGATTTTGCAGAGACAAAAGAATAATTTAAGAACGGAAGCTCCTGCAGCTTCCGTTTTTTCGTTCATCCCAGATTTTTAATTGGTAAGCGACAGTTAAAAATTTCTCCAAAGGGACATATAGGTTAACCTTTGAACGCGCGGTGATAACGCAATTGCAAAAACTTCACTAATTAGTCATAAAATTTGGAAACATGCTGATGTTTTACGAGAAATATAGACTATTTTGCGAATTTGCTATTCCATATTGATTCTAAAACGACTATCATAGTAAATGGCAGTAAGAAAATATAGTTAGGAGAATCAGATATGTTGAAAATTCAAGAAATCCGAGAAATCATCAAGCTTATTGATCAATCATCCATCCAAAAGTTCACATTTGAAGCAGACGGAGGGAAAATCAAATTAGAGAAAAAAGACGGACAAAGCGCGGCAGCAGTTTCAGAAGCTCCTGCAGCACCAGCAGCGGTACAAGCACCGGCAGCGGCGCCAGCAGCTCCTGCACCGGCAGCAGCACCAGCACCGGCACCTGCTCCTGCAGCACAGGAAGCTCCTGCAGCTGAAGCGGCGGCAGATGAAGCTTTGCATGAAATCACTTCCCCAATGGTCGGAACATACTATCAGGCTCCATCTCCGGACGCAGAAGCGTACGTTAAAAAAGGCGATAAAGTTACGGCTGATTCTATCGTTTGTATCGTAGAGGCAATGAAACTATTCAACGAAATCGAATCAGAAGTTTCTGGAGAAATCGTTGAAATCTTAGTGCAGGACGGTCAACTTGTGGAATACGGACAGCCTTTATTCCTTGTAAAAGAGAACTAAGGGGGAGTAACTAATGAAAAAAGTTTTAATTGCAAACCGCGGTGAAATTGCAGTACGTATTATTCGTGCATGTAAAGAAATGGGTATCAAAACTGTAGCAGTCTATTCTGAAGCAGATCAGGATGCGCTGCATGTGCAGCTGGCAGACGAATCAGTTTGTATTGGACCCCGTTTATCAACAGACAGCTATTTAAATTTCTCTAATGTCATCAGCGCTGCAAAGGCGACTGACTGCGACGGCATCCATCCAGGCTATGGTTTCCTTGCAGAAAATGCCAGTTTTGCAGAGTTGTGTGAAGAAGTAAATATTGAATTCATCGGCCCGACTTCGGATGCGATTTCGAGAATGGGTACCAAAGATATTGCGCGCAATACAATGGCAGAGGCTGGGGTTCCAATCGTTCCCGGTTCAGACGGACTGGTTGATGATGCGGACCACGCATTAGAAATTGCCAAAAGCATCGGGTTCCCTGTCATCATCAAAGCAACAGCAGGCGGCGGCGGTAAAGGAATTCGTGTTGCACGCGATGAAGATGAGCTCGTTAAAGGCGTCAACATCACGCAAAAAGAAGCGGCCGCAGCATTCGGCAACCCGGGTGTATATCTCGAGAAATATATCGAGGTATTCCGTCATGTAGAAGTACAAGTACTTGCAGACAAATACGGCAACACGATCCACTTAGGTGAGCGTGACTGTTCCATTCAGCGCCGTATGCAAAAGTTAGTGGAAGAAGCGCCGTCTCCTGCATTGACACCTGAACTGCGTAAAGAAATGGGCGAAGCGGCAGTTAAAGCTGCAAAAGCCTGTAACTATCGCGGTGCCGGAACAGTAGAATTCATTTTCGATCATATAAATCAGAAGTTTTATTTCATGGAAATGAATACTCGTATTCAAGTGGAACACCCTGTAACGGAAATGATCACAGGCGTAGACTTGATTCAACAGCAGCTGAAAGTAGCTTCTGGCGAAAAGTTATCCATCAAACAGAAAGATATTAAAATCAACGGCTGGTCGATTGAATGCCGGATTAACGCAGAAAATCCTGAAAAGAATTTTATGCCGTCACCCGGAAAAGTCACTATGTATCTGCCTCCAGGCGGTTTAGGTGTACGTGTCGATTCAGCAGTTTACCCAGGCTATGCGATTCCGCCGTTCTATGACTCAATGGTCGCAAAGCTGATCGTTCATGCGGATACGCGTGAGCAAGCGGTCGCTCGGATGAAACGCGCATTGGACGAATTTGTAGTGGAAGGTGTACATACAACGATTCCTTTCCACTCCAATCTGATGGATAACGAAGTATTCCAGTCAGGTGATTTTGATACAAAGTTCTTGGAAAAGTACGACGTCATGAAATAATTGGAGGAGAAGTGTAATGGCTGATAAAACAAATCCATCGTTTGTCGGAATGACACCGTCTGGAAATGCAGCACTGGGCCGGGTTCAACTTGCACCCGAAGTACTTGAAGTCATCATCGGCATCGCCACCACAGAAGTCAGTGGTGTAATTGCCACCCAGGGAAACTTCGCAACAGGTGTTGCGGAGAAATTGGGCAAAACGATGTACGGCAAAGGAGTAAAAACCGAGTGGGCAGATGAAGGACTGAAAATTGATGTGTATTGCATTATCGAATACGGCCATTCCATTCCCACCGTTGCGGCGGAAATTCAAAGCGAAATACGCCAGGCAATTTACCACATGACCTCACTCGATACACACGAAGTCAATGTCCACATAACGGGCATTCATTTCGAGGACTGAGCGGGGTTGCGGACAATACAAACTGAAGACAATTCCTGCGAACGGTAGGATGTCTTCAGTTTTTTGCGTGGAAAAGGGCGGTTGAACTGATTTGTCAGTGACTTCTCAGTTTCAGTCTATCTGAAAGGCTGACCAGATGTTCCCGGTTGTGGATATGAAGTGACTGCACAGCAAGGCGGAGTGTTCAACGGGAAGTGTGGCCGGCCGACAAGGCCGGGAAACTGCAAATCCCGGCTGGAAATGAAAACTCATGACATAAAATCGCCTGATTCCACTAGTTCTTTTCGTTCCTTTTGTGCTATCATTAGGTTTTGAAGATGCGCGGTAGAGGAGACAATAATTATGAAACGACGAGAAGCACGTGAAAAAGCAATTCAAACGCTGTTTCAGCTGGATAACAGCGAAATGAACGTGGATGAAGCGATAGGTTATATCGTGGAAGGCCCGCTAGATTCATTTTACGAACAATTGGTTCGCGGCACAGCGGAAAATCTGACAGAAATTGATAGTGAAATTACAAATAAATTAGAAAACTGGACCATCGACAGGCTGCCGAAAATCGAACGGACTGTTTTGCGCCTTGCTGTTTATGAACTTCTGCATAATGAGGAAGTTCCCGACCGGGTCATCCTGAACGAAGCAATTGAACTGTGCAAAACGTTCGGCGATGAGAAATCAGGCCGTTTTGTCAATGGAGTGCTTTCTAAATTTAAGTAAGCCAATTTGTCACTGCTAGGTATACGTTTGGGCTCGATCAACTTTCAACACAAAAAACAAAAAGTTTGGTGGGAAAATCATGTCCAGTAAAAAAATTGATGGAAAAGCAATAGGGCAAGAAATCCGAAATGAACTAAAAGCGGAAGTCGCTTCATTAGTGGAACAAGGATATCAACCTGGCCTGGCTGTTATTTTAGTTGGAGAAAATCCAGCATCGCAAACATATGTCAAAAACAAAGAGAAATCCAGTTTGGAAGCCGGAATGAAATCTGAACTGATTAAATTGCCGGATACCGTGTCGGAAGATGATCTTTTGGCAGAAGTGGAAAAACTCAACCAGGACGATACAATCGACGGCATTCTGGTGCAGTTGCCTTTGCCGAAGCATATAGACGAAAACAAAGTCATCCGCGCAATCAGCCCCGAAAAAGATGTTGACGGATTCCATCCGATGAACGTAGGAAAGATGCTGATTGGACAGGAGACATTCCTGCCATGTACGCCATACGGCATCATGCAGCTGCTTGAACGTTCAGGCGTCGAAATTGCAGGCAAGCATGCGGTTATTATTGGGCGAAGTAATATTGTCGGGAAACCAATGGGGCAGTTGCTATTGCAAAAAGATGCGACAGTAACCTATTGTCACTCCCGTACAAAAGATTTGAAAAAGTTCACGCAGCAGGCGGATATTCTGATCGTCGCAATCGGCATGGCTAAATTCATTACAGGCGATTACATCAAAGAAGGCGCAGTAGTTATTGATGTTGGGATGAACCGGGATGAAAACGGCAAACTTTGCGGGGATGTCGATTATGAATCAGCAGAAAAGCAGGCGAGCGCCATCACGCCGGTGCCAGGCGGGGTAGGTCCGATGACGATTACTATGCTTTTGAAGAACACAGTAGAAAGTGCAGAAAATAAAATGAACGCACGTGCAAAAAAATAATGCACCAATCAGGGAGACGCCTAACTACGGGCGCCTCTCTATACATAAAAGGGCAGGTGACAAAAACATGTCCAATCCAACTTTTTTAACCGTTCAAGCGCTAACGAAATATGTCAAACGTAAATTTGATGCGGATCCGCATTTGCGTAATGTCTATGTGAAAGGCGAACTATCCAACGTAAAAATGCATCCGTCCGGACATATTTATTTTACGCTGAAAGATGACAAAACAAGAATCCAGGCAGCAATGTTCCGTTCCCGTTCCAACACGCTGAAATTTAAGCCGGAAAACGGCATGAATGTGCTGATTACCGGTGACGTCACAGTGTACGAGACGGCGGGATCGTATCAGCTCTACGTACAAACAATGGAGCCGGATGGTATTGGGGCGCTGTACCTAGCTTTTGAACAGTTGAAAAAGAAATTGCAGCAAGAGGGATTGTTTGAAGCCAGATTTAAACAGCCGATTCCGCAAGTTCCGCAACGAATCGGCATCATTACTGCGGAATCTGGAGCTGCACTGCGTGATATGTATTCGACAATCAACAGACGCTTTCCTATGGCAGAAATGCACCTGTTCCCTGCGCTAGTGCAAGGACCGACAGCTGCGCCATCGATTGTCAAAGCAATTGAGCAGGCTAACCGTACAGGTTCACTGGATGTATTGATTGTCGGACGGGGCGGCGGCTCCATAGAGGATTTATGGGCATTCAATGAGGAAGACGTGGCACGTGCCATCTTCTCAAGCCGCATCCCAATTATCAGCGCCGTCGGTCATGAAACGGATACAACCATTGCGGATTATGTCGCGGATTTGCGCGCACCGACGCCTACCGCGGCGGCAGAAATGGCCGTTCCAGATCAGCTTCAACTATTCCGGCATCTGAAAAATCAGCAGCGTTCGATGTATTTAGCAGTCCAGACGTTACTGAAACAATTAAACAAACGTTTAGAAACCGCGCAGGCCGCCTATCCTCTGCAGTATCCGGATCGGCTGTACCGGCCGTTTATTGAGAAACTGGATCATCTGGAAGACCGGCTTCAGCGCAGCAGCGCCGCCGTCATTCAAGAAAAACGAATGCATTTCGACCGGCTGTATGCTGGATTCCAGTATTACATGCCGATTAGACGCATTCAGCTTGAACAACAGCAGACGGAGCAGCTTGAAATGCGTCTGAATCGCGCAGCAGAGCAAACGATCAGACAGCGGCAGCAACATTTTGTATCACTCATGCGCATGATGCAAGCGCTGAATCCATTACAAGTGATGGAAAGAGGGTTTTCCATCGGATATAAAGACGGCGAAGTAATTAAATCTGTTCAAGATGTGACGAGCGGAGATAAATTAACGCTTCAATTAGCAGACGGATCCGTTTCAGCAATAGTGGAGCAGATCATTCCAAAGGAGGTTAAGTAAGGATGGCAGAAGAAAAAAATATGCAATTCGAGCAGGCAATGCACCAATTGGAAGAAATCGTACAGAAATTGGAAGCTGGAGAAGCGCCTTTGGATGATACTATTACGTTATATAAACAAGGGATGGAACTTTCCGCGTACTGCCAGAAGAAACTGCAGCATGCAGAGAAACAATTAATTCGAATGATTGACCAAGAAGGAAATGAGTCCTCATTTGATCCAACAGCAGGTGAGCCGAATGAATGAAAAATTACAGACATTTATGGATGAAATGATTCCGGAGATCGAACGTGAACTGACCAATCAGCTGGCGAAGTCCGATATTCCGGATGCTTTACATGAATCGATGACGTACTCCGTCGAAGCAGGCGGAAAGCGTATCCGCCCATTGCTGGTGCTTGCAGTGCTTCATGACTTAAAGGCGGATTCAGCAGATGCCCTAAAAGTCGCCGCATCTGTTGAATTGATACATACATACTCCCTAATACATGATGATTTGCCCTGCATGGATGACGATGACTTCAGAAGAGGGAAACCGACGAACCATAAAGTTTACGGGGAAGACGTCGCAACACTTTCAGGTGATGCGATGCAGGCGCTGGCATTTCAGGCACTTGCAGATCTGCGCGAAACACCGCCGGCAGCAGCAATTGAACTGGTCGGACTGCTGGCAAAAGCTTCCGGCGCACAAGGTATGGTAAAAGGCCAGGTTCTGGATATGAAAGGTGAACATCAATTATTGCCGCTGGCAGAACTGGAAGAAGTCCATATTCACAAAACGGGTGCCCTGCTTTCTTACTGTATTGAAGCAGGTGCTGTACTGGCACAGGCTACAGAACAACAGCGTGAGCAATTACGCCGGTTCTCCCGCAATATTGGGCTGGCATTCCAGATTCAGGATGATATCCTTGACGTCACGGCAACGACCGAGCAGTTGGGCAAGCCGGCAAACAGTGATACTTCGAGTGAGAAGTCGACATATCCTTCATTGCTTGGACTCGAAGGTGCGCAGGAACAGTTAAAGTTGCGCCATGAAGAAGCACTAAAGGCATTGCAGGCCATTGGTTTAGGAGAATCTCTTTTGCAATCGCTGGCGGATTACATTATCGAACGAAATATGTGATTCGGAACCGTTATATTTGTGTCGCACGTTGTTACTGTTATAATGTAGAAAACAAACAGCAGCGAATGGAACTGTTCAGCAGAAGCACGTGATGTCCTACTGGAAAGAACTACTTACTTGATGAAGGTGTGTGATCATGATGGATCTAACAACGATTACCAATCCATCTTTTATTAAAGAGCTCGATAAAGAACAATTAGAGTCACTGGCGGCGGATATCCGTCATTTCTTAATTGAAAACTTATCGGTGACAGGCGGTCATATCGGGCCAAATCTTGGCGTGGTGGAATTGACTATTGCTTTGCACCGTATTTTCGACAGCCCATCCGACAAAATTATATGGGACGTGGGGCATCAGTCTTACGTTCATAAAATTCTGACCGGACGTGCCGGCGAATTCGATACTCTTAGAATGTATAAAGGATTGAGCGGATTCCCTAAGATGGCGGAGAGCAAACATGACGTGTGGGAAACCGGCCACAGTTCGACGTCTTTGTCTGCAGCTATGGGAATGGCTGTTGCACGGGATATTAAAGGGGAAGACAGCTATGTCATTCCTGTAATCGGCGACGGAGCATTAACGGGCGGAATGGCGCTTGAGGCACTGAACCATATCGGGCATGAGAAAACGAATATTACGGTCATTTTGAATGACAATGAAATGTCGATTGCCCCGAACGTCGGCGCATTACATTCGATTCTCGGTAAACTGCGCACCGCAGGAAAGTACAATAATGTAAAAGACGAGCTGGAATTCCTCTTGCGTAAGATCCCTGCAGTTGGCGGGCGTGTGGCCACCGCTGCGGAGCGAGTGAAAGACAGCCTGAAATATTTAGTCGTAAACGGTGTCTTCTTTGAAGAGCTCGGATTTACGTATCTCGGACCGATTGACGGCCATGACTTAGCAGAACTGGAGCGTTCTCTCCAGTATGCAAAGAAAATGGAAGGCCCGGTACTTCTTCACGTCATCACGAAAAAAGGTAAAGGGTACAGCCCGGCCGAAATGGATAAGATTGGTACATGGCATGGCACAGGACCATATAAAATTGAAACGGGAGATTTCGTGAAATCTCCGGTTAAAGGTCCGGCCTGGAGTGCGCTCGTTTCTGAAACAGTGCGCAAGCTGGCAAGGAAAGACCGCCGTATCGTCGCTATTACCCCTGCTATGCCAGTCGGGTCGAAACTGGAATCGTTCGCGGCAGAATTCCCTGACCGCTTCTTTGATGTCGGGATTGCAGAACAGCATGCAACCACAATGGCAGCGGGTCTTGCAACGACTGGAATGAAGCCGTTCCTAGCGATTTATTCGACATTCCTGCAGCGTTCGTATGACCAAATGCTGCATGATATTACACGTCAGAAACTGAACGTCTTTATCGGAATCGACCGTGCAGGACTCGTCGGCGCGGATGGAGAAACCCATCACGGCGTATTTGATATTGCATTCTTGCGTCATATGCCGAACCTCGTGATTATGATGCCAAAAGATGAAAATGAAGGCCAGCATATGGTGAAGACGGCGATTGAGTACGATGAAGGACCGATCGCTATGCGTTTCCCGCGCGGAAACGGTTACGGTGTACCGATGGATGAGGAACTTCATACGATTCCGATCGGCACATGGGAAGTGCTGCAGGAAGGTGAAGATGCCACCATTCTGACATTTGGTCAGACGATCCCTATGGCATTTGCCGCTGCCGAGCAGCTGAAAAAGCAGGGGAAAAATGTAGCGGTTGTCAATGCGCGCTTTATTAAACCGTTGGATACTGATTTGCTGGACGAGTTATTTGCCAAAGGCAAACCGATTATTACTGTTGAAGAGGCGGTATTAGCCGGGGGATTCGGCAGTGCGGTGCTTGAATATGCAGAACAAATGAATCACACGTCAACGATCTTTGAACGCATCGGTATTCCTGATGACTTCATCGAGCATGGAAGTGTTGATAAATTATTAGTCGAAATTCATATGACACCTGAACACGTAGCTGAAGTTACTGCAGCGGCTATTCAGCAGACTGCGGAAAGCGAAAAAGTATGAGTGCGAATATAAAAAAAGAACGGGTAGACTTGCTGCTTGTGGAACGCGGGCTGACAGAATCACGCGAACAGGCGAAGCGCTCTATTATGGCGGGACTCGTCTATTCCGATTCGACACGAATTGAAAAAGCAGGAGAAAAAATTGCAGCCGACGCTCCGTTGACTGTCAAAGGTCCTGCAATCAAATATGTAAGCCGCGGAGGATTAAAACTTGAAAAGGCGCTGCAGTCTTTTCCTATTTCTGTGAAAGAGAAGATCGTACTCGACATCGGTGCCTCCACAGGCGGCTTTACGGACTGTGCACTGCAGAACGGTGCGAAGCATTGTTATGCACTGGATGTCGGTTACAATCAGCTTGCCTGGAAGATTCGGCAGCATGAACAAGTAACGGTCATGGAAAGGCAAAATTTCCGCCATGCAACAGTAGATATGTTCACTGAAGGATTGCCGGAAATAGCGACCATAGATGTATCCTTCATTTCATTATCGCTAATTTTGCCTGCACTGAAGAAAATTATTATTCCTGGCGGTCAAGTAGTAGCGCTTGTGAAGCCACAGTTCGAAGCGGGTAAGGAAAAAGTCGGGAAAAAAGGCATTGTCCGTGAGCAGGCGACACATCTTGAAGTACTGGAAAAAACAGCTGACATGGCAAATTCTGAAGGGTTTTCTGTAAAAGGAGCAACCTATTCCCCCGTTACAGGCGGTGAAGGAAATATTGAGTTTCTGTTTTATCTGGTATCCGAAGAACAGCCAGTATCACACTTTACAGCAGACGACTTTAAACAATTAGTTAAACAAGCACATACTGAATTAACATAACGCGCAATGAGTTGCGCGTTTTTTAGATGCTATGTATAATTTTATGTTAGGGACTCAAGAGAATCGGAGTGAAGAAAATTGAATAAAGGACAGCGACATATTCGCATTAGAGATATTATCACAAACAACGAAATTGAAACGCAGGATCAGCTGGTCGACAGCCTGAAAAATGCAGGAGTGGATGTGACGCAGGCAACAGTATCCCGGGATATTAAAGAGTTGCATCTGATTAAAGTTCCAACACCGTCAGGAAATTACAAATACAGCCTTCCGACAGTTCCGCGCTTTAATACGGAAGAAAAACTGAAGCGAATGCTTGAAGATGCATTTGTCGGGATAGACAGTGCAAGCCATTTCATCATGTTGAAAACGCTTCCCGGCAATGCGCAGGCAGTCGGCTCATTGGTCGATAACCTGGACTGGGATGAAATGTTAGGAACAATCTGCGGTGATGATACATGCCTGATCATCTGCCGCGAAGAATCCATGACTGATTACGTTAAAGATAAATTATTAGCAATGCTATAAGTGAGGTGAGGATTTCCTTGTTAAGCGAACTTTCGATTAAAAACTTTGCTATTATCGAACAGCTTGAAATCGCATTTGACGACGGACTGACTGTACTGACCGGTGAAACAGGTGCAGGTAAGTCGATTATCATTGATGCTGTCCAACTTCTAGCAGGAGGCAGAGGTTCACAGGAATTCATTCGTCACGGCGCAAAAAAGGCCGAGCTTCAGGGCCTGTTTACAATCGATAATAATATCGATGCCGTGACGGAAAAGCTGACAGAGTTCGGAATTGACGCAGAAGAAGGTGTTGTGATTTTACGCCGGGATGTGAACGCAAGCGGAAAGTCTGTATGCCGTGTCAACGGCAAACTGGTCACTATTGCCATTTTGCGTGAAATCGGCTCCTTGCTGATCGATATACATGGCCAGCATGAGAATCAGGAATTGATGAATGAAAAACGACATATTCATTTGCTTGATTTTTTTATTGGGGAACCAATTGACCGTGCGATGTCCACGTATACTGAACTCTATGAGAAATATAGGAAGCTGCAGCAACTGATTGCGGCTAAAACACAGGATGAACAGCAAATCGCGCAAAAAATTGATTTATATAAGTTTCAGCTGGAAGAAATTGATGCGGCTAATTTAGTGATCGGCGAAGAAGAGGAACTGGAAGCCGAGCGTGTGAAGCTTCAGCATTTTAACCGCTTATTCGACCGCCTGAATACTTCATATGAAGCATTGTCCCTTGAGTCGCACGGACTCGACTGGGTCGGCAATTCGATGAGTGACCTGGAAGAGGCAGCTTCGATTGATGAAGAGCTTAAAACATTGTCGGAAACAGTCAATTCATCGTTTTATGCACTGCAAGATGTCTCACATGATCTGAAACGTCAGATCGACAGTATGGAATTTCAGCCGGATCGTTTGGATTTTGTTGAAGAGCGGCTGGCGCTGTTTTTGACACTGAAACGAAAATACGGTAAATCGCTGGAAGATATTTTAATTTATCGCGATAAAATTGCCGATGCACTGGATCAGCTGGTGAATCGCGATGAAAGATTGCATCAAAACCAGGAATTGTTGGCACAATACACAGAAGATCTTACAATTGAAGCAAATGAATTATCCATTATCCGCAAAAAAGCAGCCCTTTCCTTGGAAAAAGGGATAGAAGAGCAGCTAAAACAGCTTTATATGGAAAAAGCTACATTCAAAGTGCAAATAAAGCAAAAAGAACCTCTGCAGTTTGATGCAAACGGATTTGATGAAGTGACGTTTATGATTTCCACTAACTTGGGTGAACCGCTCAAGCCGTTGGTACGAGTGGCGTCTGGTGGCGAATTATCTCGAATGATGCTGGCGCTGAAGACGATTTTCTCACAGCATCAAGGGATTACGTCAATTATTTTTGATGAAGTTGATACCGGTGTAAGCGGGCGGGTTGCTCAATCAATTGCAGAAAAAATTTCCATGATCTCCAGTCATTCGCAAGTTCTTTGTATTTCACATCTGCCGCAAGTGGCTGCGATGGCGGACCATCATTACCTCATTAAAAAAGAAGTGCACGACGGCCGGACGACGACTGCCATCCATGATGTGATGCAAAAAGAACGGACAGAAGAATTATCCCGCATGCTTTCTGGTGCGGAAATTACACCGCTGACGCTGCAGCACGCAGAGGAATTGCTCATTCTGGCGGCCCAGCGTAAACAGGAATTCCGTAAATAAAGCTTGAATTATCAAGGTTTACCATGGAAACAGCGACTGTTTATTTTACCCTTTCATACTTTCTCAGCGAACGGACATACCAATGGTATCTTTCGTTGAGGAGGTGAAACATGGGATGGAATAAAACTTTCAAAACACTTATCGCTCTCGTCTTACTGCTCTGCCTGGCGCCCAGCATATCTCTGGCAAAAGAGGAAACCCTTATACCAATGGGACATTCCATCGGTATTCAAATGGATTTAAGCGGTATTTATGTAACGAGTGATGTCAAAGTCGATCAGCAGGAGTGGCTGAAAAAAGGCGATGTGATTCGCCGGCTGAACGGCGTTGAAATGAAACAGCTCGTTCACTTCGAGCGTGCGCTGCAAAATGACAGTGCTACGATGGAGCTCGACGTTTTGCGTAATGGGAAAAACCAAACCATTCAGGCAGATCCGTCGCTCATTAAGCGCGTCACACCCTTTTTAAAGGACCGCACGGAAGGTACCGGCACATTAACGTACGTCGACCCAAAGACCGGAACGTACGGTGCGCTGGGGCATCAAATCATCGACAGTACACTGCAGTCAGCACCTTCGTTTGAAAAAGGTGCAATTTATTTATCGGAAATCAGTCAAATAAAGAAAAGTTCTCCAGGATTTCCGGGATATAAAATATCCTCCATTATTGATCAGAATAATTTCCTTGGAAATATTCAGATCAATAATGTGCATGGAATTTTTGGTATTTGGAAAAACGCTTATCACAAAGTGTTGGCAGAACCGCTTGAAATTATGCAGCCGTTTGAATTGATGATCGGACCGGCAGAAATATATACGACGGTCGAAGGTTCAACAGTTGAGAAATTCACCATCCAAATTACGAAGATAGAAGAAGAACAATTCCAGATCCATTTGACTGACCAGAAATTGCTGAAAAAGACAGGCGGTATCTTGCAGGGCATGAGCGGAAGTCCCGTAATCCAGAACGGGAAATTTGTCGGAGCCATTACGCATATGTTCGTGGATGAGCCGGAAAAAGGCGCCGCACTTTTTCTAAAAACGATGAGAACGAATGAGCAATGAAAAAGCAGCTTGCGCTTATTTTTGCGCAAGCTGCTTTTTCGTATGTGTGTTCGATGAGAAGAATACAGAATAAAGTCGAAATAGGTAGAAAGTGTCGTTCAGAAGTATCATTTTAGATAAACTTTTAAGTTAAAGTAGAAATTGTAAAAATTATGACTTACGATATTAAGAGAGCAAACAGCGGAAATGAAATGCTTCGTCGATTTTATATCAGGGGGAATGGGTAATGGAAAATGTGAAGGTCGCAATTGCAGATGACAATAAAGAACTTGTTAAAACAATGATGTCTTATTTGGAACAGCATTCTGAAATAGAAGTAATTTGGACAGCGAATAATTGACAAGTCTGTTTGTCTATGCTGGAACAGGAGAAACCGGATATTTTACTGCTGGATATCATCATGCCGCATCTTGACGGAATTGGGGTCCTTGAAACATTGCAGGAAACGAATCAAATGGGGGATATGCAAATCATGATGCTGACTGCATTCGGACAGGAAACTGTGATGTCACAGGCTGCAAACCTCGGCGCTTCTTACTTTATGCTGAAGCCGTTCGAGTTTGACCGTCTGATTGGACAAATATTCAAAGTAGCCGGAAAACCGAAGGCCAGCACGCCGTCATTTTTTGTTCAGCAGCCGGCACAGCCGACGGGGGCGGTGACCCAAAAAGTGCTTGATACTGCTATTACATCTATGATTAAGGAAATTGGAGTACCGGCTCATATTAAAGGCTACGCGTTTTTGCGCGAAGCAATTCAGATGGTATACAGCGATGTGGAGCTGCTTGGTTCTGTGACGAAGATTCTGTATCCGGATATCGCCAAGAAGTATAATACGACACCATCCCGTGTAGAACGTGCCATTCGCCATGCGATTGAAGTGGCGTGGAACAGAGGGAATTACGATCTCATTTCGAAAACGTTCGGTTATACAGTACATCACTTGAAGAGCAAACCGACAAACAGCGAGTTCATTGCCATGATCGCTGATAAAATTCGGCTTGAACATATGGTCAGCTAAGTCATTAATAAATAGATAACTTATTCGATTGAACCAACTAATGAATTTTGTTAGTTGGTTTTTCTTCATCCCTGCAGATGAAACAGAGCGTATACATGCATAAACTATACGAAGTATGATTTGTAGGAAGAAAGTCAGGATTTACCGATGCTATTACAGAAATCGAAAAATGCTGTGAGAAAATACTTATTTACGCCGCGGTTGTGCATAAAGGTCTATCTCCAACAGCGGGTAATCTTCTATACTAGTAAATAAACAGGGAGGGATTCCGTTGTTGGCTGAAAATGAACATTTTGAACTTTTAGAAGTGAACAATAAAATTATCATGAATACAAAAAAAGAAGGCTTTCCAATCAAGTCATTTGATGCACTGACTGCTGATATTCCCAGATTGAAACTGAATTCATTCAAAGAGCTGATGAAGGCACTGCAAACCATTGGGACTCACGAAATAGGCACGTATTCAGCGCCTTGTGAAGTATATGTATCACCAAGCCAGATGAAAGCAGAATTGTATATTCACGCAAAAACAGATGAATTTCTTGCGAATAAGGAGCAATTTCTGCAACAGGCGGAAGAACTGCTCGATCAAAGAGGAATCGTATATGACAAAGAACGTCTGCGCAGCATGTCCTATCTTCCGAACAACCCGATTATCATAGCGACAGGTACTGAGCCGATTAAAGGCGAGAATGCACATATTGAATACATTGCTATGCCGGACCGCAAACCCGTTCTTCGTGAAGACGGCTCAGTTGATCACTATGAGTTAAATTTTGTGACGTCAATCGCTAAAGACGAGTGGCTGGGTGAGAAAACGCCTGCTAAAGAAGGAGTCGAAGGATGCAATGTGTTCGGCGAACCTATAGCGGCAAAAAAAGGTGATGATATCAAATTAGTGTATGACCGCAAATCTGTCGGTGAATTTGAAGAGGAAGGCAAGATTGTGCTGCGGGCCTTACACGGCGGTGCGCTGGAAGAGCTAAACGGCGCGGTCAGTGTCGGAAAACAGCTGATTATACCGGAAGATGTCGGAACAAAAACCGGTTCAATCACATTCGATGGTGCGGTTCGTGTGCTTGGAACCGTGTCGGCAGGCTTCTCGGTCAATGCCACAGGTGATATTTCCATTGAGGGAAAAGATGGCGTGACGAATGCGAAGGAGATTCATTCGGAAGAAGGCGACGTATATATTAAAGGAGGCGTGTTCGGCGGCGGTGAAACAGTCATCAAAGCCAAAAAGAATGTGTTCGTAAAACATGCGAATAATTGTAAAATTTATGGTGAGAAGGTCAATGTCGGTCTTTATTCGCTTGGGTCTGAACTGTACGGCGACCATATTTCCATCGATAAGCATAAAGGGAGGGTGATTGGCGGGATTGTGGAGGCTGTGTTTTCTATCGAATGCGGCTCGGCAGGCAATGCACATGAACGCTTGACAAGGCTGATTGTCAAAGGTGTCAATAAAGAAGCTGAACTAGAAGAAATCCAGCGGCTGGCGGAAAGGCTGAAAGTGGAACATGCGGAACTGAAGAAAATCCGGGTGACGCTCGATAAGATGGAGAGCATGAAGGCAAATCTTCCGCTGCAGCAATTGGAGATACTGGAGAAAATGAACGCAACTATGCAAATGAAACAGCAGCAAATCCTGTCGCTTGACCAAACAATTAAAAATAAACTGCAGCTCGTACAAATCGCAAGCACACCTAAAATTGAAATTACAAAACAAGCATTTCCCGGCGTGCAAATCGAAATCGGCAAGCAAGTCAGGATGCTCGGCAGTGTGACAAAAGGTGTTTTTGAATTGACAGGCGAGGGGTTATTAAATGTCTGACTCTCAAATATTTGCCCACCGGGGAGCATCAGGCAGCTATTTTGAAAATACGATGCGTGCTTTTTTAGGAGCTGTTCAAAAAGGCGCAGACGGTATCGAACTGGATGTGCAACAAACGGAAGACGGCAAGCTGGTAGTCATTCATGATGATCATCTGCTTCGCGTTGCGGGAATTGATCAGCGGATTGATCAATTGACGTCTGCGGAACTTCAGCATATCAAAATCGGGAAGAGCGGATATCGGCGTATGTTTGGTCATTCCATCCCCGATTTATTCGATGTCATTTCTTTCTGCGCGGATCATAATGTAGCGCTTAATATCGAACTGAAAGAAACAGTCTACGGTCAGCCTGCCGTCATCGAGCAAATCCTTCATTACGTGGAGAAATTGGAGGAGGTACACATCTCATCCTTTGATTATCCGACGCTGCAGCTTGTCACAGAACAAAATCCGAGGCTGGAGACTGCCTTATTGCTGAAGAAAAAAACAGTCGACTGGGAACATCTGGACGATTATGATGTCCATGCATTCCATTTTCATAAGCGTCTCTGGAAAGAACCTTATAAAACCCGGCTGAAAGAAAGCGGCAAGATATTGAGAATGTATGGAGTGACCGGAAAAGAAGCATTTTTGGCGAGTACACCTGAAGTGACAGGGTGGATTACAGATTACCCAAGCCGCGTGCGCAAAAAAATAAAAGGATCAAGGTAAAGTACCTTAATCCTTTTATTTCAAATCTTTTTTAAATCGGTCAGCTGCCCGTCCGTTTCTGCGGTCACGGCGCAATAGAAAGCCTGCGAAAAATCCTAAGCCTGCAATAAACAGGACTAAACCGCCCAGAAATTGCAGCCAAATAAACGGAAACGGCGGGAACAGATGCCCGAACAAAGAATCACGCATTAATTTTATACCCAGGGCAGCTCCAATCCCTGGAATCAACAGCACAATAAACGCAGCAAGACGTGCCACACCATTCAACTCCTTACTCTTTTAATTTTACCGTGTGGTGATGGATTGTCAAGGACTCTGTCATCATGTACGATATAGGTAGATTGTTTATAAACACCCGCGGCGGGGACTTCAATTATCTCTTAGAGTTGCATTCTGGCCGCAAGAATTCTAAAATCAGTACCATGTGCACGAATATTTACAATTTGAAATAGCCTGGAGGGGTACTTATGGAATTATTTACGTATATGGAAGATCACGACTTTGAACAACTGGTTCTTTGCCACGACAAAACATCCGGATTGAAAGCAGTCATTGCTATCCATGACACAACTCTCGGACCGGCACTCGGCGGCGCACGCATGTGGACATATGCGAGCGAAGAAGCAGCGATTGAAGATGCAATGCGTCTGGCTAAAGGAATGACGTACAAGAATGCGGCTGCAGGCTTAAACCTCGGCGGGGGGAAAACAGTCATTATCGGAGATCCGAAAACAGATAAAAACGACGAGTTATTCCGGGCGCTGGGCCGCTACATAGAAGGATTGAACGGCCGCTATATCACGGCGGAAGATGTAGGCACAACCGAATTCGATATGGATCTGATCCACTTGGAAACAAATTACGTAGCGGGTATCTCTTCAGGTGAAGGCACTTCAGGAAATCCATCTCCTGTTACGGCACTCGGTATCTATAAAGGAATGAAAGCCGCAGCAAAAGAAGCATTCGGCGACGATTCCTTACAGGATAAAACGATTGCGGTTCAAGGGGTTGGAAACGTGGCTTATACGCTATGCGAGTATTTGCATAAAGAAGGCGCAAAACTGATTGTCACAGATATCAATGAAGCAGCAGTGCAGCGTGCGGTGGATGCATTTGGCGCCACGGCTGTCGCAACGGACGAAATCTACTCACAGGAAGCGGATATTTTCGCTCCATGTGCACTTGGCGCTGTCATCAATGATGAAACGATTCCCCAGTTAAAAGTTAAAGTTGTCGCTGGTTCTGCCAATAACCAGTTGAAGAATCCTGAACACGGAGACCGGCTGCATGAAATGGGCATCGTGTATGCACCGGATTACGTGATCAACTCAGGCGGCGTCATCAACGTCGCCGATGAATTGATCGGTTACAATGAAGAACGTGCAATCAAGCGCGTAGAAGGAATTTATGATACAATTCTAAAAATCTTCGCCATTTCAAAACGTGACGGCATTCCATCCTACCAGGCAGCTGACCGCTTGGCTGAAGAACGCATCGCACGTGTCGGTGCAACCAGAAATACATTCTTGCGCAGCGAAAAAAACATCTTATCCAATAAATAATCAGCAAGGCACAAAGCAGCGGTCGGCGGGGCACACCCGTCCACCGCTTAACTTGCCTGCGCAATTGTAGCGGACAGAATGAACAGCCGCACAGCGAAAGGAGTCCTAAACGTTGAGTACTGAATATGATGTAGTGATTTTAGGCGGCGGAACGGGTGGATATGTAGCTGCCATCCGTGCGGCGCAGCTGGGTTTGAAAACTGCAATTGTGGAAAAATCCCAACTTGGCGGCACATGTCTTCACAGCGGGTGTATCCCTAGTAAGGCAATGCTCAAAAGTGCGGAAGTCTACCGTGTCACACGCGAAGAAGCGAATGAATTCGGGGTACAGACTGGTGAAGTCTCACTTGATTTCACGCAAGTGCAAAAACGCAAACATAAAATTATCGATCAGCTGCATGCTGGCATTCAAGGTTTGATGAAAAAAGGCAAAATCGATGTCTACCATGGTACAGGCAGAATACTGGGTGCATCTATTTTTTCTCCGATGCCCGGCACGATTTCCGTGGAAATGGATAATGGAGAAGAAAATGAAATCCTAATTCTAAAAAACCTTGTAATTGCGACAGGGTCAAAACCGAAAACATTGCCTGGTCTGGCAGTCGATGAAACGAATGTGATGACGTCTGACGGGGCTTTGCGAATGAAGGCGCTTCCATCTTCGATTACGATTATTGGCGGCGGTGTCATAGGCATTGAATGGGCATCTATGCTGACGGACTTCGGTGTCCAGGTTACGGTGCTCGACAGACTGGAACAGATTCTTGCAACGGAAGATCATGAAGCGGCAGCTGCTGTGCACAAAGCATTGCAAAAGCGCGAAGTGAAATTTATTCTCGGTGCAGAAATACTGATAGATTCATTGCAGAATAACGGCAGTGAAGTAACGATTTCCTATCAGATCGGCGGCGAAGAACATTCCGTTACGAGTGAAAAAATGCTGATCTCCGTTGGTCGCGCACCGGTCACTGAGGATATTGGACTCCAAAATACCGATATCCAAGTGGAAAACGGAGCGATTCAGACAAATAGGCATTATCAAACAAAAGATGATCATATTTATGCAATCGGGGACGTAATCGGCGGCCTTCAGCTGGCGCACGTGGCGGAGCATGAAGGATTGCACGCGATAGAACATATAGCAGGGAAGCAGCCGGATTCGATTGATTATAATCTGGTGCCGCGATGTGTCTACTCTTATCCTGAAACAGCTGCGGTAGGTTTAACTGAACAGCAGGCGAAAGATAAGGGGATTGACGTGAAAATCGGCAAGTTTCCATTCATGGCGAATGGTAAGGCATTAGTGAATGGCCATGCAGACGGTTTTGTTAAAATTATCGTTGATCAGCAGACAGATGATATTATCGGTGTTCACATGGCAGGTTCACATGTGACAGATCTGATTTCAGAAGCTGGACTTGCGATGGTATTGAATGCGGTTCCGTGGGAAGTGTCTTCAGCGGTTCATCCGCATCCGACGTTATCAGAAGCATTCGCCGAAGCCGCATTAGCAGCGGAAGGCCTTGCCATTCATATGTAGAGGAGGAAGTGGAATGAGTAATCGGCATATCGAGCTGGGTTTGACAGATGAAGATGTGTTGCACATGTATGAGACGATGCTGATTGCACGTCGATTAGATGAAAGAATGTGGTTGCTGAACCGTGCCGGGAAGATTCCTTTTGTCATTTCCTGTCAGGGACAGGAAGCGGCGCAGGTCGGAGCTGCATTCGCGCTGAATCAGGAGAAAGACTGGATAGCGCCTTACTACCGGGATATGGGGATTGTATTGCACTTTGGAATGACACCGAAAGAGCTGATGCTGTCCGCGTTTGCAAAAGCGGAAGATCCGAATTCCGGCGGACGGCAGATGCCAGGCCACTTCGGTCAGCGCAAGAATCGTATTTTAACAGGATCTTCGCCTGTTACGACCCAATTACCGCACGCTGTCGGCGTAGCGCTTGCCGCTAAAATGAATAATGAAGATTTCATTACGTTCGTCACATTGGGGGAAGGTTCATCCAATCAGGGAGATTTTCATGAAGGAATGAACTTTGCTGGCGTGCATAAATTGCCTACTATTGTGATGGTCGAAAATAATAAATATGCAATTTCAGTTCCAGTCGAGAAACAGCTTGCCTGTGAAAAAGTATCTGACCGTGCAATAGGCTACGGGATGCCTGGTTATACAGTGGATGGAACAGATCCGCTGACAGTCTATGAAGTGGTGAAACAAGCCGCAGACCGCGCGAGAAGCGGTGAAGGACCCACACTGGTGGAGGCGGTATGCTACCGCTTGACTGCACACTCTTCGGATGATGATCAGCGTCTGTACCGTGATGCGCAGGAACTTGAGGACGAGAAGAAGCTTGATCCTTTATTGACATTCATTCATTATCTGCAAAAAGAGAAAGTCTTGACAGAAGAGAAGCACAATGAGATTGAAGAGCGGGTAAAACAGCTCGTTGATGAAGCGACAGAATATGCGGAACTGGCTCCTTATGCAAAGCCGGAACATGCACTGCGCTACGTCTATGATGAAAAAGGAGGCGACGCGTAATGGCCGTTCGTTCATTTATAGATGCCATCAACTTGGCGATGAAAGAAGAAATGGAACGGGATGACCAAGTGTTCGTTTTAGGGGAAGATGTTGGCCGTAAAGGCGGCGTATTTAAGGCGACAATTGGTCTCTACGATCAGTTTGGCGAGTATCGTTCCCTTGATACACCGCTGGCTGAATCGGCCATAGCCGGTGTGGCAATCGGTGCTGCGATGTATGGCATGCGTCCTATTGCAGAAATGCAGTTCGCGGATTTCATTATGCCGGCAGTCAATCAGATCGTCTCGGAAGCCGCAAAAATCCGTTACCGTTCCAATAACGACTGGTCTTGCCCGATCGTCATCCGCGCTCCATTCGGCGGAGGTGTTCACGGAGCGCTTTATCATTCCCAATCGGTGGAATCTATGTTTGCTTCCACGCCGGGCTTGAAAATCGTCATCCCGTCTACACCATATGACGCGAAAGGCTTGTTGAAGGCAGCGATACGTGATGAAGATCCTGTATTATTCTTCGAACATAAACGTGCCTACCGTCTGATTAAAGGCGAGGTTCCTGATGACGATTATGTATTGCCGATCGGCAAAGCGGACGTCAAACGTGAAGGGGAAGATTTGACGATTATCACGTATGGACTTTGCGTTCATTTCGCTCTGCAGGCTGCGGAGCGTCTGGCGGGAGACGGCATATCGGTTCATCTTCTTGATTTGCGCACAGTGTACCCGCTGGATAAAGAAGCCATTATTGAAGCAGCTTCCAAAACAGGCAAGGTATTGTTAGTGACAGAAGACAACCTGGAAGGCAGCATCATGAGTGAAGTATCTGCCATTATCGCAGAGAATTGTTTATTCGAGTTGGATGCCCCGATTAGACGATTGGCAGGACCTGACGTGCCTGCGATGCCGTATGCCCCTTCTATGGAAAAGTTCTTTATGATGAATCCTGAAAAGGTCGAAAAGGCAGCAAGGGATTTAGCGGAATTTTAACTGAGGAGGCGTATGAAAATGGGCATTGAAAAAATCACCATGCCGAAATTGGGTGAAAGTGTTACAGAAGGCATCATCGAAAAGTGGCTCGTCGCTGCTGGTGATACAGTGGCTAAATATGATTCACTTGCTGAAGTAACGACAGATAAAGTAACAGCGGAAATACCATCTTCATTTTCGGGTACGATCACAGAAATCCTGGCAAAAGAAGGCGACACAATTGAAGTGGGGGAAGCAGTTTGTCTGATCGAAGCAGACGGTACTGCCCCGCAGTCTGTAAACGCATCCGCTTCTGCGCCTGAAGAGCCATCCGAAACAGTATCAGCACCGGCTGCTGAAGCACCAAAAGCGTCAGAACTAAAACAGTCTGACGCACCTGCATCGCCTGCCGGCAAAGCGGCAGGCAGATATTCGCCCGCTGTGCTGAAACTCTCGCAGGAACACGGCATCGACCTGACACAGGTAAGCGGAACGGGACGTGAAGGAAGAATTACCCGAAAAGATATTCAGGCTGTAATCGATAATGGCGGAGCACAGCAGCAAACGCCGGCGCCGGAAGCTGCAGTTCCTTCCGCCAAGGAAGAGCCGCAGCAGCAGCTGACACCGTCTGAGGCGGACCAGCCGTCGTTTACACAGCACGTCACGCCGAACATTCAGCTCGAAAACGGCGATATCGAGATTCCGGTAACAAGCGTCCGCCGTGCAATTGCGAAAAACATGGTGCGTTCTGTGACAGAAGCGCCGCATGCTTGGACGATGGTAGAAGTGGATGTAACGGAACTGGTATTGCTTCGTGAGAGTGTTAAAACCGAATTTAAGGAAAAAGAAGGATTTAATCTGACATACTTCGCTTTCTTCATCAAGGCTGTCTCACAGGCGTTGAAGGAATTCCCTGCGGTCAATTCTATGTGGGCCGGTGATACAATCGTCATGAAAAAAGATGTCAATATCTCGATTGCAGTGGCAACAGATGAGGCATTATATGTTCCGGTCATCAAGCAGACGGATGAGAAAACGATTAAAGCCATTGCCCGCGATATTCATGAGCTTGCAGCAAAAGTGCGTAAAGGCAAGCTGCAGGCAAAAGATATGCAGGGCGGAACATTCACCGTGAACAACACCGGATCATTCGGTTCCGTTCAGTCCATGGGGATCATCAATTATCCGCAGGCTGCTATTTTACAAGTGGAGACAATCGTCAAGCGCCCTGTTGTCATGGACAACGGCATGGTCGCAGTGCGCGATATCGTCAACCTGTGCCTGTCACTCGATCACCGGGTCCTGGACGGTTTAGTTTGCGGACGTTTCCTCGCCCGCGTGAAAGAATTGCTGGAAAATATGTCCAAAGATAAAACTTCACTATATTAATAGCCAGCAACCTCCAAAGAAGCTTTGGGGGTTGTTTTGTATATATCGGTACGTGCAGTTTACAGATGAATGCACGTAATATTTTCACTAATGAAAAACAGGTCCCTTTTTTGTATTGTTATGAAAAATTAGACCATAATTCGGTTTTTCCTCTTCCATCATTTCGCAGTCTACGGTACACTTGAACTATTAATGGTTTAAAAAAGGGGAAGGAGCACCATTATGCCTATACATAAAATGAAAACATTCAAGTTTACAGCCCCGAGCTTTACCGAATGGAAAGAAGCGGCTGTAACCACTTTAAAGGGAAAACCTTTTGAGTCGTTAAACACGAAAACACCTGAAGGGATTGAACTGAAACCTCTTTACACAAAAGAGGATACAGATCAGCTTGAAATTTCACGTGTGACGAAGCCGGCTTTTGGCTGGACAATTGCGCAGCCGGTGAGTGCAGCTAATGGGGAGCAGTATGTGCAGCAAATGAAAGAATCACTGGATAGAGGCAATCAGGCAATTGCATACAATGGTTTGAAGCCGCTCGTCTGGGCGGAACAAGATCTGAAGCAAGTCGCTGAGCTTATGACGCAGTATCCAATTTTATTTACAGAAGTGCAAAGTAATGATCCGATTTTGCGCGCATTCACATATGTTGAGGAATCAAAGCGTGCAGAAGTTCAAGGAATCTGTATCAGTGAAGTCCCTGTACTGCCTGAAGGATTTGACGGTGTGCGTGCTAAAGGCGCCGATTTATGGACAGCGCATCATGAAGGAGCGGATGCAGTGACGGAGCTCGCGTTATCACTTGCAATTGCTGCTGAACGTGCGGAAGAAGCCGCTTCATTTGAAGAATTTACGAAGAGCTTTTATGTGCGCTTTGCATCTGACACTCATTTCTTCATGGAAATCGCGAAGTTCCGTGCGTTCCGTGTACTTTGGAAGCTGTTTAATGAAGCATACGGTGTGGATCACCCGCAACAGGTGCCATTGCTCGGCATCACGTCACTGCGTTCATATTCTAAACTGGATCCATATGTCAACTTATTGCGCGGCGGCAACTCGGCATTCGCAGCGGTGCTTGGCGGCGCGGACTGGCTGACTGTATTGCCTCACGACGTGCTGACTGGCACATCGCAGAGTTCGAACAGATATGCGCGAAATATCCAGCTAATTCTGAAAGAAGAGACGCATATTGACCAGGTGCTTGATCCGGCTGGCGGCTCGTATTTCATCGAATCATTGACATCAGAGTTAATTCGCAAAGCATGGAAGAAATTCCTTGAAATTGAAGAAATGGGCGGCAGCCAAGCATTCTTGCAATCTGGGGAATTGAGTAAGCTCTATGCTCAGCGTCAGAAAGAATTGGCCACAGGCAAGAAGACGTTAATCGGTACGAATGTGTATGCTGAATTGACAGATTTGAGCTTCGAAGACGCGGCAACAGTTTCAGTATCGAAACGTCTGGCAGAACCTTTTGAAAATCTTCGTTCAAAGCAGCAGGGCGAATTACCGAAAACGGTATTGCTCAACTTTGGTGCGCTGAAAGATTATAAACCGCGTGCAGATTTTGTCAGCGGATTTCTTGCAGTTGGCGGCATCGAAGCCGTCTGGAGCCCATCGTTCGAGTCAAACGATCAAGCGCTCGATTGGATCAAAGAACAGCAGCCTGATTATGCAGTAATCTGTGCGTCCTCAGCAGATGCAGAAGAAGCGGTGACGAACTTCCTGGCATCGTATAAAGGGAATTGCGTCATTGATGCAGCAGGAAAATACGCGCAGGAAACAGCAGATCACTGGCAGGCAAATGGATTGAATGGTTTCATTTTCGCCGGTCAGGATAAAATTGAGAAGCTGAATGATATTATTTCTAATACAAAAGGGGGCCGTTCCGTTGAGTAAACCTGATTTTCGCAAAGTGAATATAGAGCAGTCACTCAATGAACTCTCACAGCAGGCAGCAGCAAAAGAGAACTTCGTGACGAATGAAGGAATCGATGTAGCGCCCGTCTATACAGCAAAAGATATCGAACATACTGAACACCTGAAAGACTTCCCGGGAATTGCGCCAAATACGCGCGGACCGTATCCGACAATGTACGTGGCACGCCCATGGACAGTCCGTCAATACGCAGGTTTCTCCACTGCTGAAGAAAGTAATGCGTTCTACCGCCGGAACCTTGCGATGGGACAAAAAGGACTTTCCGTAGCATTCGACCTCGCTACGCACCGCGGGTATGACTCCGATCATCCGCGTGTAACCGGCGACGTAGGGAAAGCCGGAGTTGCGATTGACTCGATTGAAGATATGAAGATTTTATTCGACGGTATTCCGCTTGATCAAATGTCAGTGTCGATGACAATGAACGGTGCTGTATTGCCGATCATGGCGTTTTATATTGTAGCGGCAGAAGAGCAGGGGGTACCTACAGAAAAATTGTCGGGTACGATCCAGAATGATATTTTGAAAGAATATATGGTTCGGAACACGTATATATTCCCGCCGGCTATGTCGATGCGAATTATTGCGGATATCTTCTCATATACATCGCAAAACATGCCGAAATTTAACTCGATCTCCATTTCGGGCTATCACATGCAAGAAGCGGGAGCGACAGCAGATATCGAGCTGGCATATACGCTGGCAGACGGACTGGAATATGTTCGGACAGGCTTGAAGGCGGGCATTGATATTGATTCATTTGCCCCGCGCTTGTCATTCTTCTGGGCAATCGGCATGAACTACTATATGGAAGTGGCGAAAATGAGAGCAGCACGGAAGATTTGGGCGCAGATGATGCAGTCATTTGATCCGAAAAATCCGAAGACACTCGCATTGCGCACACACTCTCAAACGTCTGGATGGAGTTTGACAGAACAGGACCCGTTCAACAACGTGACACGTACACTAGTGGAAGCGAATGCCTCCGCAATGGGCCATACTCAGTCGTTGCACACGAATGCACTTGATGAAGCAATTGCGTTGCCGACAGACTTCTCTGCACGTATTGCGCGTAATACGCAGTTGTTCCTGCAGGAAGAGACGATGATGACGAAAGTAATTGATCCTTGGGGCGGTTCCTACTATGTGGAAAAATTAACAGAAGAGTTAATAGAAAAAGCATGGGAACTTATCGGGGAAATCGAATCTCTTGGCGGTATGGCTGCAGCAATTGAGACAGGCTTGCCGAAGATGAAAATCGAGGAAGCTGCGGCGAAGCGTCAGGCGAAAATTGATTCACGCGCCGAGACAATTGTTGGCGTGAATAAATATCGCCTGGATACGGAAGATGCGATTGATATTTTGGATATCGACAATACGCTGGTGCGCCAAAAGCAAATTGACCGCATTCATGACATGAAAGACAAGCGTGATGAGGCCGTGGTACAGGCAACGCTTGCTGCGATTAAAGAATCTGCGAAGAGCGGCGAAGGTAATCTGTTGGCGCTTGCAGTTGACGCTGCAAGAGCGCGCGCGACAATTGGTGAAATTTCGGATGCGATTGAATCTGTATCCGGCAGACATAAGGCGGTGATCCGTTCGGTGAGTGGTGTATACAGCTCAAACTTCTCAAATGAAGAGGAAATTCAGGAAGTAAAAGATATGACAGACGAGTTTCTTGAAAATGAAGGTCGCCGTCCCCGTATTTTAATTGCCAAAATGGGGCAGGACGGACATGACCGCGGAGCAAAAGTAATCGCTTCTTCATTCGCTGATCTTGGCTTTGACGTTGATATCGGACCTTTATTCCAGACTCCAGAAGAAACTGCTTTGCAGGCGGCAGAAAATGATGTGCATGTCATTGGAGTCAGTTCACTTGCAGCAGGACACAAGACGCTGGTTCCGACATTGCGTGAAGAGCTGAAGAAAATCGGCCGTGAAGATATTCTTGTGGTGGTGGGCGGAGTAATTCCTGCCCAGGATTATGAGTTCTTGCGTACGAACGGTGCAGCAGCAATCTTTGGCCCGGGTACAGTCATTCCGGTGGCGGCTCAAAAAGTCATCGAGGAGATTTACCGACAGCTGGGCTACGAGGAAGTGACGGATTGACGGATAAACAAAACGAACGAGATGAATCAGCAATGCATGTGATGCGCGGAATAGAATCCACACATGATGGGTTTGTTGCCTCTTCCCGTAAACGCTTTGTTAAAAAAGATCCATCTCATAAAAACCTGGATATATTGCAGAAAGAAATAGAGAGCGGTTCACGCCTTCATTTAGCAAGAGGAATTACGCTGCTTGAAAGTACTAAGCCAAGTGATAAGAGAGTGGGGCAGGAAGTGCTGACCAGCCTTCTTCCGAAGACAGGAAACTGCATTCGAATTGGTATCACAGGTGTGCCCGGTGCCGGGAAGAGTACATTCATTGAAGCATTCGGCCTGATGCTTGCGGATATGGGACATAAAGTGGCGGTTCTTGCCATTGACCCGAGCTCGACATTAACAGGCGGAAGTATTTTAGGCGATAAAACCCGTATGGAGGAGCTGGCGCGGCATAAGAACGCGTTTATCCGCCCATCTCCGTCAGCGGGAACACTTGGCGGGGTTCATAAGAAGACACGGGAAACGATGCTGCTTTGCGAAGCGGCGGGCTATGATGTAATTTTGATTGAAACAGTCGGTGTTGGACAAGGTGAAACAATTGTGCGCGGAATGGTCGATTATTTCATGCTGCTCGTGCTGACTGGTGCCGGCGACGAACTGCAAGGTATGAAAAAAGGAATCATGGAGCTGACTGACGGGATTGTTGTGCATAAAAATGACGGCGCCAACAAGCCGCTTGTGAAAAAGACGGTTCGGGAGTATACGCGGATCCTGCATATGCTGCAGCCTGCTTCACCTGACTGGACATCGACCGCGCAGCCCGTTTCTTCTATAGAACATACGGGACTTGCAGAAGTATGGGAGACCGTGCTGAAGTTTGAGCAGAAAATGAAAGAACTTAACCATTGGGATACGAGACGTCAGCATCAGACAAGGGACTGGTTCCATTCGATGATCCGCGACCATCTGATTGATTCGTTTTTCTCGGAGCAGGGACGGAAAACAGAGGTAAAAGCGCTTGAAGAAGAGCTGCTTGAAGGAAATTTGACCGTAACTGGTGCAATTGACCGATTGTTTTCTTCTTGATTCCTGTCCAAATATGCTATGATTGAAGAGGATGGCCCGCATACTGTCAGTGAGCGCACTGCATCCATTGAAGCGGCTGTCACAATTATACGCAATTAGAGAGGAGATACTGTAAAATGACAATGAACTTTGATTTTTACATGAACGATATGACGAACCAGGCGAGAGCAGAAATGGAAGCCAGCGGTTATGAACAACTAAAGACACCTGAGGATGTAGAGGCGGCATTCAAACGCCCGGGCACGACATTGGTAATGGTGAACTCTGTTTGTGGATGTGCAGGAGGAATCGCACGTCCGGCAGCTGCCCACGCGGTGCACTACGACAAGCGTCCTGACCACTTGGTGACAGTGTTCGCCGGTCAAGATAAAGAAGCTACAGCACAGGCGCGCATGCACTTTGGAGAAGACCACATCCCGTCCTCCCCATCATTCGCACTGCTGAAAGACGGCAAGCTGATCGGCGAAGTGGGACGTTATGAAATCGAAGGCCACGACCCGATGTCTGTAGTAGTGAACCTTCAGGAACAATTTGAAGAACACTGCGAAGAACTATAAAAAAAGCGGAATGCGCCGTTCAGCCACGACAGACGCTGGAGGGCCTGAAGCGAAAAACGGTTTTTGCCTTTTGACTCAGGACCGAAGCGATCCGAGAGGCTGGCGCATGCAGCTGGATGAAACAAAAGCGGAATGCGCCGTTCAGCCACGACAGACGCTGGAGGGCCTGAAGCGAAAGGCGGTTTTTGCCTTTTGACTCAGGACCGAAGCGATCCGAGAGGCTGGCGCATGCAGCTGGATGAAACAAAAGCGGAATGCGCCGTTCAGCCACGACAGACGCTGGAGGGCCTGAAGCGAAAGGCGGTTTTTGCCTTTTGACTCAGGACCGAAGCGATCCGAGAGGCTGGCGCATGCAGCTGGATGAAACAAAAAAACAGTTCGCATGTAAAAACATGCGAACTGTCAGTAAGTTAAAAGAACATGCTGAGACCCATGAACATTGTCGATGCAATCATTGCGATGATCATCAGGTAAACAACTGTTTTCTGAATTTTTTTATTACTCATGCAACATAACTCCTTACTCGTTGGAATAGGTTTGATTCTATTTTAACAGAATTAAGGATTTTCACAACTGGAATGGCTGTTCTATGAAACGGACAAGAGAAAAGTAGTAAAAGGGGAATGTCATATGAACAATGTAGATCATATCGGGATCGCTGTGAAGAGTATTGAAACTTCATTACCATATTACATAGATACACTCGGATTTACTGTGAAAGCGGTTGAAGAAGTGGCGAGCCAGGGTGTGAAAGTGGCTTTCATTGATGCACATAATGTGAAGATTGAGTTGCTTGAGCCAATGACTGAAACGAGTCCTATTGCAAAGTTTATTGAAAAACGCGGCGAAGGGGTGCACCACATCGCATTCGGCGTATCAGATATCCGTTCAAGAATGAAGGAATTGGAAGAAAAGGGTGTCCAACTGCTTTCTGACGAACCAAAACCGGGTGCTGGCGGAGCAGAAGTGGCTTTTCTGCATCCTAAATCATCCTACGGCGTGCTATATGAATTATGTGAAAAGACTAAGGGGGAATAATAGATGAATATTTATGATAAAATTAATGAACTATACGATAAAAAACGTGAAATTGAGCTGGGCGGAGGCGACGAGCGCATCATCAAGCAGCACGAAAAAGGCAAACTGACAGCACGTGAGCGTATCGAGTTGTTGCTCGATGAAGGCACATTCGTTGAATTAAACCCGTTCGTCGTTCACCGTACGCGTGATTTCGGCATGGATCAACTGGAAGGACCCGGCGACGGTGTCGTAACAGGTTACGGTAAAATTCATGGCCGTCCCATCTATTTATTCTCCCAGGACTTTACGGTATTTGGCGGTGCACTTGGGGAAATGCATGCAATGAAAATCGCCAATGTAATGGATTTGGCAGCGAAAAACGGTGCACCATTCATTGGTTTGAATGATTCGGGCGGCGCACGTATTCAGGAAGGTGTATTATCTCTTGACGGATACGGGGAAATCTTCTACCGCAACGCGATTTATTCCGGTGTAATTCCGCAAATTTCTGTTATTCTTGGGCCTTGTGCAGGCGGCGCGGTGTATTCACCGGCAATCACAGACTTCGTTATTATGACGGATAAAACGAGCCAGATGTTCATTACAGGACCAAAAGTTATTGAAACTGTAACTGGCGAGAAAATTACGTCTGAAGGACTGGGCGGGGCGAAAGTTCATAACTCAATCAGCGGTAACGCACACCTTCGCGGGGAAAATGAAGAAGACGTGCTGGAAAAAGTACGTGACTTGCTGTCTTACCTGCCACAAAACAACACAGAAAAAACACCGATTCAGCCATACGAAGAACAGGATGACTACCGTGAAGATTTGGCGGATGTAGTACCTTATGAAACGATTCGTCCATATGACGTGCGCAAAGTGCTTGAGCATGTCGTGGATGAAGGTTCATTCTTTGAAATTCAGCCTGAATTCGCAAAGAACGCTGTAGTTGGGTATGCACGTATGAAAGGTGAAACAGTCGGCTTTATCTGTAACCAGCCGAAAGTAATGGCTGGAGGACTTGATATTGATTCTTCAGATAAAATTGCGCGCTTCATCCGCACATGTGACTCATTCAACATCCCGCTGATCACATTTGAAGACGTAACAGGCTTCTTCCCGGGGATCAAACAGGAGCATGGCGGGATTATCCGTCACGGCGCGAAGATTCTTTATGCATATTCGGAAGCAACTGTACCAAAAATCACATTGATCCTGCGAAAAGCATTCGGCGGCGCGTATGTAGCCCTTAACTCTAAATCGATTGGTGCAGACGTAGTTTACGCTTGGCCGAATGCGGAAGTGGCAGTTATGGGAGCAGAAGGCGCGGCAAACATCATCTTTGCACGTGATATTGCGAAGAGTGAAAATCCGGAAGCTACACGTGCAGCGAAGATCGAAGAATACCGTGAGAAATTTGCGAACCCGTATGTTGCAGCTTCACATGGTATGATTGATGATGTAATTGATCCACGTGAAACACGTATTAAATTATTACAGGCGCTTGAAATGATGCGCAACAAGCATGAGGACCGTCCGAAGAAAAAACACGGCAATATACCTCTATAAGTAAGGGAGACTTTCATCATGAATGCACAACGATTAATGGAAGAGTTTTTAGAGCTGGTCAAAATCGACTCTGAAACGAAAAATGAACGAAACATTGCAGATATCCTTACGAAAAAGCTGCAGGCACTGGGCTTTGACGTAACAGAAGATGATTCAGCAAAAAAGACAGGGCATGGTGCCGGTAATTTGATTGCCAATTTACCGGGTACGGCCCCAAACGCGGATCCAATCTTCTTTACCTGTCATATGGATACTGTCGTTCCAGGTAAGTCTATTCAGCCAGTGGTCAAAGAAGATGGTTATGTTTACAGCGACGGCACAACCATTTTGGGCGCTGACGATAAAGCTGGCATTGCTGCACTGCTTGAAATGGCGAAGGTGCTGCAGGAGACAGATAAGCCGCATGGTCCGATTCAGTTCATAATTACAGCGGGTGAAGAAAGCGGATTGGTTGGCGCGAAAGCGATGGATCCTTCTCATTTGCAGGCTAAATATGGCTTTGCAATAGACAGTGACGGCAAGGTGGGCGGCATTGTCACTGCCGCTCCTTACCAGTCGAAGTTGTGGACGACAATTTATGGAAAAACAGCTCATGCAGGCGTGGCTCCTGAAAAAGGAATTTCCGCTATTACATTAGCTGCAAAATCAATTGCCGGTATGAAGCTTGGCAGAATCGACGAAGAAACAACGGCGAACATCGGCCGGTTTGAAGGCGGCAAAGCGACAAACATTGTCTGTGAAGAAGCATTCATCCTGTCAGAAGTCCGTTCCATCAATCCTGAGAAAATGAAGAAACAGATCGAAATGATGACGGAGAAGTTTTCTTCCACTTCAACTTCATTAGGCGGAAGAGCAGAGACGGAAACACAACTGATGTATCCGGGCTTCTCAATTGCAGATGACGAAGAAGTCGTACAAGTCGCGATGAAAGCCATCCGTAATGTCGGCCGTGAACCGAATATCATGACAAGCGGCGGCGGCAGTGACGGAAACGTCTTTAACGGTATGGGCGTGCCGACAGTGACATTGTCGGTCGGCTACGAAGAAATTCATACAAAAAATGAACGCATGCCGGTTAAAGAGCTGGAAGTACTGACCGAATTATTACTTGAAATTGTCAGTCAGGCAGCGAAAACGGCTGAATGATCCGGAGCCTACTGTATGAAAGAAGGTGCAGCTATGCAAACTGTGATTGTGCGCACTGGGAACGAAGAATATGCATTGCCTGTAGAATCAGTCATTTCGATTGAGAAACTTGGATACGTCACGCCGATTCCCCATCTGCCGGATTATTTACTCGGTTTGATGAGGTTCCGCGGCGAACTGGTGCCTATTCTGGATATGAGCCAGATCTTTTACCGCCGCGCAACACCGCGGGATGCAGAATCTCATGTGGTCGTAGTAAAAACAGATCAACTGGAAATCGGTTTATTAGTGCTGGATGCAAGAGAAATTCTGGAATTACCAGAAGACCGCTTAACGTCCGCAGCGTTAAAAGCCTATTCCAAGACACCTTATTTCATAACGGTAGCTAATCTGGATCACCGGGTCGTGACCGTCATCGATCCGATGATTATGGCAAATTCACTTCAGGGCATGGATGAAATTTCCCGCTATATGAAGGAACAGCATCAATCAAATTAGTAGGCAAGCAGTATAGAAACTTGATAAAATGGGAAGAGTGGCAAACTGCATTCGGTTTGCCGCTTTTTCCTATTACGTAACTATTCCGTGGAAAGACAGGTGTTTACATGACGCATCCAACGACAGCGACGCCGCGTGTCATTATGCATCTTGATATGAACAGCTTCTTTGCCTCTGTTGAACAGGCTGCGAATCCGCAATTAAAGGGCATTCCTTTGGCGGTTGCCGGCAATCCAAAAGAAAGACGGGGAATTCTCGTGACCTGTTCATATGAGGCAAGGGCATTCGGCGTCTATACTACGATGACAGTGGGAGAAGCTAAAAGACTTTGTCCAAACCTGACCATTATTCCGCCGCGCCATGAATTATACCGGCAAATGTCTGATTCTGTATTTGAAATTCTTAGAAGCTATACGGAACGGGTGGAGCCGGTATCGATTGATGAAGCGTATATTGATACAACGGAAATCGGCGGACTGACGCGTGCATACGACCTCGCCCAGGAGATTCAACTGCGTATTTTACAGGAATTAGATTTGCCTTGTTCGATTGGCATTGCACCTAATAAATTTCTTGCGAAAACAGCGTCTGATATGAAAAAGCCAATGGGCATCACTATTTTGCGCAAACGCGAGGTGCCAAAAGTGCTTTGGCCATTGCCTGTCATTGAGATGCACGGCATCGGCAAGCGCACCGAGGAGAAACTGCACAGTGAAAATATAAAGACGATCGGCGATTTGGCAGCCGCTGAAAAGATTACGCTGGAAGCGCTGCTCGGCAAAAATGGCTTGCGTCTGAAACAGCGCGCAAATGGTGTGGATGCGCGTCCGGTAGATCCGGAAAGTGCAGAAGAACGCAAAAGCATCGGGAGTTCCACGACTGTCCCGATTGATCTGACGGAATACACTGAATGTGTGCCGATATTTGAACGCCTTGCGAAGAAAGTGGCGGCACGGCTTGAAGCAAAACAGCTGGCCGGAGTTACAGTCAGTATTCAAATACGATATGCCGATTGGCAAAATACGACCCGAAGCAAAACATTGCAGCAGGCAATCTATCTCGAGGAAGATATAACGAAGATTGCACTGCAGTTATTCCGCCAGCACTGGAATGACGAACCGATCCGTTTGCTGGGAATCACTGTCGCAAATGTTATCGAACGGCATGAAATGGTCAAACAGCTGTCTTTCGATAATTTTGAACAGCAGGAAAAAGAATATGAAATGGAACGGCTTGTATCTAATCTGACGAAGCGCTTCGGCGATGGTATTATTAAAAAAGGGTTTACGAAATAATAGGAAGGAGGCAATCCGAATGGATATTGAATTTCTTGGCACCGGTGCAGGCATGCCGTCCAAACAGCGAAACACATCCGCCCTGGTATTGGATCTGACGGATGAGAATAATGAAAACTGGCTGTTCGACTGTGGGGAAGCAACGCAGCATCAACTGCTGTACAGCGCGATTAAGCCGAAAAAAATTACCAAAATTTTCATTACACATCTCCACGGCGATCATATTTTTGGACTCCCGGGCTTCCTTAGCTCCCGCGCATTTCTTGGGGGCGAAGACCCTGTGGACCTATATGGGCCGGCCGGCTTAAAAGAATGGCTGCAGCACACTTATCAGCTCACAGGGACGTACCTGCCATACAAACTGAACGTTCATGAAGTACATGACGGACTGATCCTCGAAACCGATGAATTCAAGGTTTTCGCGAAGGAAGTGCAGCACGTCGTCAGAAGCTTTGGCTACCGGATCGAACAGAAGGACTTGCCCGGGACGTTACTGATCGATAAAGCGATTGAACAAGGCGTGCCTAAAGGGCCGTTATTGCAGCGCCTGAAAGACGGTCAGGACGTAGAACTGGAAAACGGTCAGACAGTTTACAGTAAAGACGTCACGACGGAGAAGAAAAAAGGCTTTGTCATTAGTGTAATCGGTGACACATCGTACTGTGATGCATCGGTGAAGCTGTCACAGGATGCGGATATTCTGATTCACGAAGCTACATTTACGGAGGAGTTTTCTGAAGGCGCGAGAGAATTTGGACATTCTACGATTGTAGACGCGGCGACTGTAGCAAATGAAGCGCATGTGAAGAACCTCATTGCTAATCATATTAGTGCGCGTTTCCTGCCAAGTGAAATGCCTGCCTTTTTAGCAGAAGGCACAGCAGTGTTCCCGCATATATATATCGCAGATGACTTCGCACGCTTCCAATGGAAACGCGGTGAGCTGAAGAAACTGGCGAAACACTAAGCATCCATTCCCGCTTAGGGGCGGATGCTTAATGTTTTGTGAAATGTATTGATTGCAGGTTTCCGGCTGCGCTGAATCTTGTGTGACTGAATAATTCGCGCCAACCGCTCATATCTCCTTTGGAACCGCTCATTAATTCTGGCAAGCGCTCATACCTTCCTCGCAACCGCTCAATAGTCCCGGCCAGCGCTCATACTCCTTCCGCAAGCGCTCATACCGGCCCTGCAAGCGCTCATACAGCCCAGCACAACAACCCGCCGCACAAAAAAAGAGGATGTCCATGAAGCGCCATAGCTTCCGGAACATCCCTTGTTTTTATGATAATGCGCCGAGTTCACGTGAGCGTTCGTCTGCGCTTTTGATGCAGTCTGCAATCGCTGCTTTGAATTCGTGATTCTCGAGTGCTTTGAGGCCGGCTGCGGTTGTGCCGCCGGGACTTGTGACGTTCGTGCGCAGTGTACTTGGCTCTTCGCCTGTTTTCTTCAGCATAGCTGCTGCGCCTTCAAGTGTCTGGACAATTAATTCGCGTGCGTCCGCAGCGTCGAGACCTTGTGTTACGGCTGCTTCCTCGAGTGCCTCCACGAGATAGTAGATATAGGCGGGGCCGCTTCCTGAAAGAGCCGTTACAGCGTGCAAGTCATCTTCTTCGACGACTTTAACGATTCCGATTGCGTTCAGCAGGCTCAGTATGGACTGCTGCATTCTTTCCGGCACGGTGCTGTTGAATGCGATGCCGCTTGCTGATTTACCAATCGTTGCGGATGTGTTCGGCATCGAGCGGGCAATCGGCCGTTTGCCAAGTCCTTTTTCCATTGTATCAATAGAAACGCCGGCAATTACGGAGAGAATTGCGGTGTTTTCTCCGAGCAGCGGCTGAATATCTTGCATTACTTTATGAATATCCTTCGGTTTTGTCGCCAGCACGACGAGATCAACCTGCTTGACGAATGAACGATCCTCGCATACTTTGGTAATTCCATAACGCGCCTGCAGTTCATCCAGGCGACTTTTATCAGACCGGTTCATCACATAAACATTCTTTTCGCGCAGCACCCGTTTATTAACGATTCCTGCTATAATTGCTTCAGCCATCGATCCGGCGCCTACAAATAAAATCTTCTCCATCTCCAACATCCTCCCCAACATAAAAAAGCGTCTCCGCCCTGCATTTCAGGACGAAAACGCTCGGTTTCCGCGGTGCCGCCTACATTTCACTGATACAGACTGCACCATTTCCACCTGCACGTTCCGTTCTATTTTCATGATTATGTCATGTACGAAATGAATTGTCAAACGGTCCTCAGCCATCAATGAACAGATAGACGATCAAAGCTATGATGATAATTGAAATGGACAGTGAAACGATCTTCATGATACTGAGCGGATAGTTTCCTGACACTTTACCTGTCTGGCCATTGACGATAAACTGATAGATTTTGTCTTTAAAATGAAATGAGGAAATCCAGATTGGCAATAAAATATGCTTGTAGGTGATGTCGGAGTAATCTGTCGAAACATTTACAACTTCGACGATATCTCCCGCCACACTCCGTTCAATTCCATTCACAATTCCTCTCGTCATCACATCCTGTGCCTGCGTAAACCCTTGCTGCAAAGAGACTGAATAGCGCTCAGCGAGGAAGCCAGACATATATTCCACTTTGTAATCTGTAAGACTGCTCAATTGAAAGGGCTGCACTTTCTGCAACAGCTTT
This sequence comes from Sporosarcina sp. P33, assembly GCF_002077155.1. GTDB lineage: Bacteria > Bacillota > Bacilli > Bacillales_A > Planococcaceae > Sporosarcina. Next base: position 98,234 of record NZ_CP015027.1, read on the forward strand.
GGATCGACAGTGGTGGATGCTTTAATTAAAATATCATCAAAAAACTCACTGTAATTCCCGCTTTCCTGATGCCATCGGATTTTTCGCACTTGCTCGGTCACAGTTTTTGCTTTGCCGTCTTCATAGACGGTGCGCGTTTCTGTAACGTAATAGTAATTCCCGACTCGCACGACATAGTGCGAGCGTGTCTGGCTGTCATAGGTCCAGTAGGGCAGATAGACACCGGATATTTTGCGCAGACGGTACGTTTTCTTTAAGGCATTCGGCGCGAAAAAATGTCCAGTGATCCATTCCCTGAACTTTGCGTGCGCCTGCTCCTGACTGATTTGAAACGGAATCAGCAGTCCCGGCTGTATACCGGCGTTCTGTTCGGTAACCGTAATATGGGATGAGCCGCAAAACGAACAGAAATCCGCTATGATATTGGCGTCAAGTACAGATTCAGCCCCGCAGCTGCTGCAGGAAAAGACCCGTTTTTCTTCATTCCATAAATGGTGCAAGTTATTTCCTGCTTCATTAAAATCGAGTTCAATTCGATGATCAACTGTTGCTTCGATTGGCATTTCATGACTGCAAAACGGACATTTCAGACCGCGCGTCTCCGGATTATAGGCCGTGTTGCCGCCGCAGGAAGGACACTTAATATTTTCCGTATCTTCTATGACGGTGTTTTGTTCATCAAATGAAGTCACATAGATCCCTCACTTCACATCTAACGTCTCACCGCAGTCTGCACAGAATTTTGCACTGGGCAGATTAGCATGTGAGCACGCCGGACAGACTTTCTCCGTAACTTGCTGTGTGCCGCAAGCAAAGCAGAACTTGGCGTCTTTTGGGAGGAGTGTTTCACATTGAACGCAAGGAACTTTATCTGATTCAACTGATTTTCCGCACTGTCTGCAGAATTTTGCATTTGCGTTAATGGCCGACTGACAATGCGGGCAAGATTTCATAGCTGGCTGAGCCTGCTGCTGCGGCTCGTTTTGGTTCATCGCGTTTGCCATCATTTGGCCCATTCCGAAGCCTGCACCCATTCCGACACCTGCTCCTGCAAGACCGCCTTCATTTTGGGCTGCATCACGCATCGCTTCTGCTGCCTGATATTGCTGATACTGCTGCATATTGCCGAGCACACCCATCGACGTGCGTTTATCCATCGCTTCCTCTACGTCTTTTGGCAAGGACAGATTTTCGATATAAAGAGACGTAATCTCAAATCCGAAAGCTGCAAAGCGCGCCAGCATTTTCTCTTTTCCTTTTTCACTTAGTTCGTCATAATGCATAGAAAGATCAAGCGCAGGGATTTGCGACTCAGCAAATAAATCAGACAGTCCCGAAATGATCATTTTCTTGAGATGACTTTCTACAGCACTTGTGTCGTACGAGCTGTTCGTGCCGAATAATTCACGCAGGAAGACAGTCGGCTCCGACACGCGATAGGAGTATATTCCGTAGCCGCGAAGGCGAATCATGCCGAAGTCGGGGTCGCGCATCATAATCGGATTAGACGTTCCCCATTTTTGATTAATGAACTGTTTCGTATTAATGAAATAGACTTCTGCTTTAAAAGGTGAATCAAATCCATATTTCCATGATTTCAATTTCGTCAGAATCGGCATATTTTGCGTGTATAGAATATGACGGCCCGGTCCGAAGACGTCAGCAAGTTCGCCTTCATTCACCATAATAGCGACCTGTGATTCTCTGACCGTCAGTTCTGCCCCCATTTTGATTTCATTATTATGCACGGGAAACTGATAAACCAATGTATTGGCATCCTGCGCCTGCCACTCGATTACTTCAATGAATTGATTTTTGAAAAAGTTAAAAAACCCCATAAATATCCCTCCAACTCGACATGATCTAACAAATCATGCGATTTCCTGTAGTATACCATACGGAGAATGGATCGAATGGTTTCACTTTCGCGAAAGTTCTTTTGGCTAATCGGGAATCAGTACGTGACGGTGAGAAGAAAAGAGAGTACAATAGACTGAACTGTCATTCATTTTAGGGGGAATTTAGGTATGATCACCAAAATTATTACACCCACTCCATTCGCGGTCGGCGACGTCAATTGCTTTTTACTGAAAGGCGACACGCTGACGCTGGTGGATGCGGCGACGAAAACACCGGAAGCGTATGAAGTGCTTCAGCAAAAAATAAAAGAAATGGGTTATTCATTTGCAGATATTGAACAAGTATTCGTGACACACCACCATCCAGACCATTGCGGCTGGGTAGAGGCGTTTGACAACGCGGAAATCCTCGGTCATCCGTATTTGAACTATTGGCTGGCGCGGGATTCCGAGTTCTTAGACAGACATGACCGCTTTTATGAGCAGTCGCTTCTTGAAGAAGGTGTCCCGGAGCATTACAGGAAATGGGTCAAACGTTTCCGCCGTTCTGTTGATCTGATGGGAGATCGTCCTGTTGACCGTATGATGAATGAAGGAGATGATCTGCCGGGGCATCCGGGCTGGAAAGTACAAGAGTCACTGGGCCACGCACAAAGCCATCTGTCGCTGTTTCATGAGCAGCAAGGAATTTTGATCGGCGGCGATTTATTGCTTGAGAAAGTGTCATCCAATCCATTAATTGAGCCGCCTTATAAGGAAGAACACGGACGGCCAAGATCATTGCTGCAATATAATGCATCACTTGAGCGCTTGCTGGACCTGCCTTTGTCGCTTGTCTACGGGGGGCACGGGGGAGAAATTCATTCGCCTCATGCGCTGGTTACAGACCGTCTCGCCAAACAAAAGGAACGTGCAATGAAGGTGCTGGCAATGCTGGATGAACCGCAGACAGTCTTTGATGTGACGAAGCGTTTATTCCCTGCGGTATATGAAAAGGAACTGGGACTGACATTATCGGAAACCATCGGTCAGCTGGATTATTTGACGGCTCACGAGCTAATTTCAGAAACAGCTGATTCGGCGGGAGTGCATCATTATGTCCGCATCTAAAACAGTGCTGATTACCGGTGCCACAAGCGGCATCGGTTTTGAACTGGCAAAGCGTCTGGCAGCCGATGATGCGTATCGGGTCATTGCGACAGGGCGGAACGCGAAAGCCCTCGAAGAGCTGCGGACGCTCGGCATCGAAGGATATTGTGCAGATTTACGCGACCCGAAGCAGCTCGACTGGCTTGTGTCTTGCATTGGCACGCCGGATCTGATTGTCTTTTCAGCAGGTGTCGGGAAATTTCATTTGGCGCATGAAACGACAGATGAAGAAACTGAAGCAATGCTCGAAACGAATGTGCTGGTGCCGATGCAGCTGACGGCACGCATGGTGCCTGCCATGATGAAGCGCAGACAAGGTCATTTATTGTATATCGGTTCGCAGGCGGGGAAAGTCGCGACACCGAAGACATCGGTCTATGCGGCAACGAAACATGCGCTCATCGGGTATACAAATGCTCTGCGCATGGAAGTCGCACCGTATGATGTGCATGTGTCAGTTGTCCATCCGGGCCCGATCGATACGCCGTTCATTGAGCTGGCGGACGCGACAGGCGGTTATAAACAGGCGATGGGCAGCCAGTTGCTTTCCATCGAGACGGTGGTGCAGTCTGTAATAGAGACGATTATGCGTCCGCGGCGCGAGGTGAATTTGCCGAAGATTACAGGCCTGACAAGCAAGTTATATGCCTTGGCGCCTTCCGCGGTGGAAACGATCGGGCGTCCGTTTTTCTATAAGAAGTGAACTCGAAGGCAGTCAGCAGAGTGCTGTCCCGCAAGTCGCCATGATGCGGCTTGCGGGGGAGCGCTTTTTTTGTTTGGGCAGGAGGTGATTCTGTTTAGTAAGAGAGAGAAATATAGGTTTTGTTTTTTACATCATTACTGGTTTACACGGGGTGACGGCATTATGATGAGAGAGGGGAGCGTCTTTAAACTCACTGCGGCGCTTGCGGATGGCTTCCGCAATGAGCCAGACAGGAAATGCGCCTGGCTGTCTCATTGCTACGCCTACCGCTTGTAAGGCGCCTCCGTTTAGTTAGGGTGAAGCAAGATATGACACTTCTTTTGCTAAAGCATACGCCAGTCGGCAACGTGTCACTGAACTTCTTCTCCTATAAACCACAACCTGGATTGCTCCCACTCAGCAGCGCAGGCACAACTGCGGGGTCGGCCGAAGTCATGAGACAACTGGCATGCACTTCGCCAGCTGGCTCATGACGAAAGGCAATCCCCCACGTGCCTGCGCGGGTCCTAAGAGCTGACACTTGCTAACTTCAATCCCCGACAGCCGATCGAGCAACGACACCAAAACCAGAGACAGAACGGCATTGAAGTCACTGCGGCGCTTGCGGATGGCTACGCAATGAGCCAGACAGGAAGATCGCCTGGCTGTCTCATCACTTCGCCGACCGCTTGTAAGGCGCCTCCGTTCAGTTAGGGGAAGCAGACGATGACACTTCTTTTGCTAAAGCGTACACCAGTTGGCAACGAGTCACTGCACTTCTTCTCTTTTAAAAGAGTACTGGGATTGCTTCCACTCAGCAGCGCAGACACAACTGCGTGGTCGGCCGAAGTCATGAGACAACTGGCATGCTCTATCGCCAGCTGGCTCATGACGAAAGGCAATCCCCCACGTGCTTGCGCGGGTCCTAAGAGCTGACACTTGCTAACTTCAATCCCCGACAGCCGATCGAGCAACGACACCAAAACCAGTGACAAAACGGCATTGAAGTCACTGCGGCGCTTGCGGATGGCTTCCGCAATGAGCCAGACAGGAAGTGCGCCTGTCAGTCTCATCGCTACGCCTACCGCTTGTAAGGCGCCTCCGTTTAGTTAGGGTGAAGCGGACCATGACACTTCATTTGCCAAAGCGTACGCTAGTCGTCTACCAGTCACTGAACTTCTACTCTTTTAAAAGAGTACATGAATAACTTCCACTCAGCAGCGCAGGCACAACTGCGGGGTCGGCCGAAGTCATGAGACAACTGGCGGCGCACTATCGCCAGCTGGCTCATGACGAAAGGCAATCCCCCACGTGCCTGCGCGGGTCCTAAAAGCGGACACTCGCTAACTCCGATCCCCGATAACGAGTCGAGCAACGACCCCGAAACCAGAGACAGAACGGCATTGAAGTCACTGCGGCGCTAGCGGATGGCTACGCAATGAGCCAGACAGGGAAGAGCATCCTGTCAGTCTCATCACTTCGCCGACCGCTTGGGAGGCGCCTCCGTTTAGTCAGGGAGAAGCAAGATATGACACTTCTTTTGCTAAAGCATACGCCAGTCGGCAACGTGTCACTGAACTTCTTCTCCTATAAACCACAACCTGGATTGCTCCCACTCAGCAGCGCAGGCACAACTGCGGGGTCGGCCGAAGTCATGAGACAACTGGCGCGCTCTATCGCCAGCTGGCTCATGACGAAAGGCAATCCCCCACGTGCCTGCGCGGGTCCTAAGAGCGGACACTCGCTAACTTCAATCCCCGATAACGAGTCGAGCAACGACCCGAAACCAAAAATAATAATATTATGTAAAGTTCGATCTTGCTATACCGCACAAACAAAATGTTAACCATCAGCTGACAGAGAGGCAATCAAACGAATACAGACATAGGCTGAAGAAAAGAAAGATTTTCTATTTCTCTCTCATCCAATAGAAAAGAAGTTTAAATAATCCAGCTTCAATGGTATAGTATAAGTGAAAGAGTTCACAATATTGACACAAGCTCATCATGTCTCAGAAATGCTGCCAGACTGCCAGAATTCCACACCCCGTTGCGCTTCTGAGTGAAGTCTTTCAGATGAAAACGCATGACGAAGCATGGAAAGGGTGGGATTCAGATGTTAGCCAGAGAGCATGATCAAAATATTTGGAAGTATGCCTTTGCAAGTGTCGCGGTTACTGTCAGCACGCTCGGCTTTGGACGGATGTCGTATGGAATCATAATGCCTTTCATGAAGGAGAACTTGGCGATGTCCTACAAACAGGCGGGAATGCTTGCGACAGTTGTGTCCATCGGGTATTTACTGATGGTTATCTTCGTCGGCCTGCTCGCTGCAAAGTTTGGCGCGAAGAAGCTAGTGATTTTTGGAACAGGACTGGTTTCATTTGGATTATGTATGCTGGGATTCGTTGCAGGCTATAAATGGACGCTTTTAGCTATGCTGCTGCTCGGGATCGGAACCGCTTTCACGTACACACCGCTCATCACGATACTAGTCGGCTGGTTTCCAAGAAAGCGCGGAATGCTGATAGGTTTTCTTGTCAGCGGCATGGGGCTCGGAACATTGATTTCGAGTACATTAATCCCATTCTTCACGACATGGTTTGGTGATATGGGGTGGCGTTATTTATGGATATTCTATGGTATCCTGTCGATCGTATCGATCGTCATTGCAATGACGATTTTACGTGATCCTCCCATTCCGTTACTGCGGAAAGAACAGCAGAAGAAATCGTTCTGGACGAAAGTATACTTGAATAAACGAGTCTTGCGTGTCGCAGTGATATACGGAATCGTCGGGTTTGCGTATCTGGTGCCGCAAAGTTTCTTATTCAGTTATATTCTCGAAGTAGGATTAACGAAGTACCAGGCAGGGCAGATTATGGCGGTCAGCGGGACGATGGCTATTTTTAGCGGCCCATTATGGGGCGGCGTGTCTGACCGGATCGGACGGAAAGCTGCCTTGCTTGCAACACTCGGAATTGGCGCGGTGTCGCTGATCATTCCGGCAGTATTTCCGGTTTATGCCGGCCTCATCGTCAGTCAGCTCCTGTGGGGAATGACGATTGTCGGGATGCTGTCACTCTGTCAGGCGCTTTCTACTGAACAAGTTCACCCGACCTATGCGCCGGTTGCTCTTGGTTATGTAACGTTTTTCTTTGCGGCAGGTCAGTTGCTCGGTCCCGGTATCGGCGGCTGGCTGATTGATCATTTTCAGCAGATTCCATTGGCGCTCATCATGTGCAGTGTGCTCTTGACACTTGCATTCCTGCTGACCATTCGAATGAATAAGCATGCGGAAGACTTGGATGTTACTGAACTGGAAGCAAAGCCTTCCTTAACTAATTTCTCAATAAAGGAGACTTCCGCGGAAAAAGTTTAACACGCACCGTTTCAGCAATACGCGTTCTGAATGTCAGATATGTGCATGGAAAGTGATAAGGCGAAAAGATAAGTTAAAAGGCAGCAGGTCCCTGAAAAGAGGATCTTCTGCCTTTTTTAATTCGTTCCTTTCGGCAGAACCGTACTGAATTTTATCTGCAGGTTGAAAAGGCGGTGTAAAAAAACCAATGATATTATTCAGCTTTTTAAAATATATTTCTGAAACAAAATAGTATATTTTTATTAAATGAACGGCATGCCGACAGACAAATTCATATCTGATTGAACGTGTTCTCAGATTTCTGTTTATCCAAAGATAAGTACTTTTCTCACATGAGCTGTTTGGCAGGTCATGAGCAAATGCATCGAATAAAAGACTAATTTATTGGCGTTATACTTTAAATAAAAAATATGATGTGCACTATAAAGATGTTTTCAAAATCAATTCTACAGCATTAATTAAACATAAGTCATTAATCTGCGATGGACTAATCATTACTAATAGTTTAAAATGCCCATGGCTAAATCTGTGTATTTTACAGATAAAATACAATCAATTATTAATTATTACATAATGTGTTGAACCACCGAATGAAATATGTTAAGGTCGGGACATTATGGAATACTTGCATAATACTGAATTAATTGGAGAAAATTTCCTGCCTAATTTTACGGCAGAAATTATATTTTCAAATGTTCAGATGCAATATTCCTGCTAATAACAGATTACATTCAAATAAAATGACGGAATATATATGAAGTTGCGGCAATTCAGATCTAACTGTTATAAATATTTCAGTAAAGGGGTAATAAAATGACGGAGAAAAACAATTCAACTCAAAACGGTCATGATCCAAGTCGAAGGAATTTCCTGAAAAATACCGGTCTGGTTGTTGGCGGTGTAGCCGGCGGTTCGCTGTTGGGCGGTTTCTTTACAAATCAGTCACGGTCAAATGATGAAGGGAAAGAAAATACAGAGACTGACAGCAAAAATGCACATCCTGCCAGAGCACGGATGTTCTTCGGACGCTATGAGGATTTCATTGTACTAGCGCATGCCGCGGAACTGATTTTTCCTAAGGATGATAACGGACCGGGGGCTATTGAATTAGACGTTCCTTATTATATTGATAAACAGCTGGCCGGCACTTGGGGGGTAAATGGCGATGATTACCGCCAAGGGCCGTATACTGAACTGGAAAAATTAAAGAAATTAAAAGATGACGACAAAGCAAATCACACACGAAGTAATCGGGGGAAAATTTTTCTCGAAGGTTTACGGAAAATGAACGCAGAAAGCAAAAAGCGTTTTGATATCTCATTTGACGAAGCTAGTGAGGAACAGAAGTCTGAGATTATGAGTGATTTAGAAAACGGCAAACTCGAGATGAAGTCCATTCCTTCAGAAGGTTTCTTTGCATTATTGAAACAAGCCACATTGGAAGGGGCGTTTTGTGATCCGCTGTATGGCGGCAACAAAAACATGGCAGGCTGGCACATGAAAGAATTTGGGGGCGCACAGATGTCTTATGCAAATGTCATAGAGTCGGAAGAATTCGTGAAAATGGAACCGGTCAGTTTGACAGAATACCAGAGAAATAAATGATCATTATTTTTAGGAGGTAACGTGTATGGCGAAAGAATTAAAAAAAGTTGACGCAGTCATCGTAGGTACTGGCTGGGCCGGCGGAATCACGGCTGCCGAACTTACAAAAAAAGGATATAAAGTAGTTTCTCTTGAAAGAGGTAAAGAACAATCAAGAGAAGACTTTATTGGAGCAAAAGATGAATTAAAATATTCTATCCGATATGATATGATGCAGGATTTATCCAAAGATACTGTGACTACAAGAACCAGTATGGACGAAACAGCCAGACCGGTTCGAAATAACAGTCATGCGCGTATTGGTAACGACATGGGCGGGGCAAGTGTGCATTGGAACGGTGTAAGCTTACGCTGGCTTCCTTATGATTTTGAAATTCGCAGCAAAACGATTGAGAGATACGGAGAAAGTAAGATTCCTGAAAACTGTACCATTCAAGACTGGGGGATTACATACGATGAATTAGAGCCGTATTATGATAAATTTGAAAAAACGGCCGGGGTTTCAGGTGAGGTAAATCCCCTCGGACATAAGCGTTCAGACGGATATCCGAATCCTCCTCTGAAAACAACTCCTTCGATTGAGCTGTTTAAAAAAGCAGCGACAAATCTTGGTTACCATCCGTATCGTTTGCCGGCCGCCAACATGTCCCAGCAATATACAAATCCTGACGGTGAAACGATAAACGCTTGTATGTATTGTGCATTTTGTGAAGAATACGGGTGTGATTTCGGAGCCAAAGGTGATCCAATTGTCACAGTATTGGAAACAGCGAAGAAAACAGGTAATTTTGAAATCCGCAACGAATCCACGGTTACAGAGGTGATTCATGATGGAACGAAAGCCATTGGATTAAAATATATTGACAATATCACAGGACAGGAGTTTATTCAGCCTGCGGATATTGTAGTCTTAGCCGGCTTTGTCTTTACAAATAATAAATTATTATTGAAATCAAAAATTGGCAAACCGTATAACCCTGAAACAGGGGAAGGCATCATCGGTAAAAACTTTACAGGACACTTCAGCAATATCAGTACGTATATTGGTGCGCGCGGCTTCTTTAATGATGAAAAATGGAATCTGTCGATGGGAACAGGGGCACTCGGTGCAACCGTCGATGATTTCTCAGGAGATAATATGGACCATACTGATCTTGATTTCCTTCATGGCTATGAAATTCGCTACTACCATCTAGGGCAGCGTCCAATTGATAATAATCATGTGCCAGAAGGAACACCGGCATGGGGGAAAGAATATAAAGAGAAAAACTTGTTTTATCATAACCGCAATTTAATTATCAGAGCGAAAACAGGATTTCTGCCTAACAGGTATACGTATCTGGATTTGGACCCTACTTATAAAGATGAATTAGGAGACCCTCTGATCCGTGCGACAGTGCATTATGAAGAACAAGACATTAAACGTGCCCAGCATGGCGTCGAACGCTGCAAAGAAATTATGACAGAAATGGGTGCCGATATTGTGGATTTGATTGATGTGCCAGATGACGTGAAATTTGATCATAAATTTTATACTAACCACTTCCTCGGCGGTGCGATTATGGGGAAGGATCCTGCTACGTCTGCCGTAAATACTTATTCACAAATGTGGGATATGGAGAATTTGTTTGTGCTTGGCGGTTCTTCGTTCCCGCATAACAGTAACCACGATCCGACTGAAACAATCGGTGCGTTTGCTTACCGTGCGTCAGAAGGGATGATCACCTATCTCGAAGGAGACGGCGGATTATTAGTGGAAGCTAAACAAACGAGTAATGCGTAATTGTAAGACCATATTATAGACCGGTTCTTTTACCGTTCCTATTTCTTTTTCTATATAAATACCTGCAAGCTGGACACTTGAAAAAAGAGTGTGCAACCTGCAGGTATTTTCATTTATTGAATGTAAATAGTAGACGACTGGTGAATCCGCCCGGGGATAGTCTGGCCGCAGATGAAAGTAAACGGTTGTCAAATCCCTATGTCTTTCAAGTAACGTCTGGCGTGAATGGATCGTTTCTTGCGGCTGAGAATTCTCGGATTTTTGCTGCAGCCTACTGTAAGAGTGAACACCTGTTAAAGCACCTTCATCTATCATATCTGAATCATGTATATCAGAAGGCTTTCTACGTTTTTAACATAGCGATTGTTTAGATTCTTCACAGCTTTGTTCAATTGTCCTTTTACTTTTTTTCGGTTCTCACTATTTGCAAGGTATACTGTACCTGAAATTTTCGTGAAATTACAGCTTTATGCCATCACCAAGCTGTAGCACATACAAAAAGACAGTCCCAATAATTGGAACTGTCTTTTTGTATGTAATGTTATTCTTGACGCGGCAAATTTAGCATCTAAAATTATGAGCAAATGCCCTGTACTCTATTCAATAGATTGTCCAGTTTTTGGCTGCATTTTATAACACTTGGATGAGTAAATCCGAAATGTTCCGCTTTCTTATACATAACTATTCTATTTACCTTAATTCTACACAATAAGTAATACTTTTTGACAGCTATATTCATTTCTATTCCTCCGTAATGATAATTACGCTTCAACCATGGTGCTATTTTCTTGATGTGCGCATAGAAGCAACCTGTCTATCATATATAATCTGTGTTGAAAAGGATGTCGGATTATGGCCGACAGTAAAATCATTGTCCGTTTGTGACAACACTGTGTATGGTGATTGAATATTCATGCATTTTGTTTGAAAAATACAGGCCTGCACATAATCTGAAAAGCTACAAACACTTCATGGCATGCGGACATTCTGCGAAAAGCAATTGCTTGTACTTGCGGAAGAAAGCAGGTTATATACGGTTGACCAGACAAAATCCTGCTGAAAATAAGCAGGAAGGGTCCTGCAAAATTTATAGTGCGAATTTAATTGACTTACTGTCACGTGTTCGTGTTAAAAGAGATATTGTATAGAAGTTTATCGAAGCTACAGATTTTGTAATGGTTTTCTTATATGAAAATAAATGCCATTCATACTGCGCTTTATTTCTTTGTATTGGACTTTAGCAAAGAAGGAAATAAAAGGCGATATACGTACTGAAACTTGCATTCAGCGGGTTAGGAATTATAATGATATAAGCGTAAAGAAAATAGGTGCCGGAACGTTGATAAAGTAATGCGTCGGACAGATATTACGAATCAAAAATTAGTGGTGAACGAACATTATCTGCAGAGCATTCCGGATCGATGAAAGAGGTTGTTAAATGGAAGAAAAGAAATATGAATTCCTGGCGGATAATCCGAATGTCAAAGTGCTGCCCATCATGCTGGCGCTTATCATTGGTGCATTCTTTGCCATTTTAAATGAAACTTTATTGAATATTGCACTGATCACATTGATGGATGAGTTTTCCATCACGTTACCGGCAGTGCAATGGATGGCAACGGGTTTTATGCTTGTCATGGCCGTTGTCATACCGATTTCAGCATTGCTGCTTCAATGGTTCACGACACGTCAATTATTCATTGGGACGATGAGTGTATTTACTGTCGGGACGATTGTGGCGGCCAGTGCGCCTGCATTTCCGGTTTTATTAACGGGGCGGCTTATTCAGGCTGTGGGTACTGGATTGTTGATGCCAATTATTTTCAATGTATTCCTCCTAATTTATCCGCCGCATCGGCGCGGGAAAATCATGGGACTTATCGGACTGGTGATCATGTTTGCGCCCGCGATCGGTCCTACATTGTCCGGAGTCATTGTGGAATATTTAGGATGGAGATATTTGTTCCTGCTCGTCATTCCTTTCTCGTTATTCTCCATCGCATTTGGCTATAAATATTTGATCAATATCACAGAGGTGACGAAGCCGAAAATCGATTATTTGTCGCTCGTATTTTCCTCGGCGGGCTTCGGCTCTCTCGTTTATGGATTCAGTTCTGTCGGGGAAAGCGCGAAAGGTTTTGCAAGTCCGCTTGTCCTGCTGTTCATCGGTATCGGAGTGGCGGGCATTATATTATTCGCCATAAGACAATTCAAGCTGAAAGAACCAGTCATGGACTTGCGCGTGTTCCGCTATCCGATGTTCACACACGCAGTGTTCATGTTCCTGATTATCATCATGGCGATGTTTGCGTCAGAAATCATCTTGCCGATCTATATGCAGGGCCCTCTCGCACTTTCTGCCGCGACCGCGGGCCTGATCTTATTGCCTGGCAGTGTATTAAATGGCATCATGTCACCGTTCATGGGTTCTTTATTTGATAAATTTGGACCTCGGGTGCTGATGATTCCTTCAACGATCGTACTGAGCGGAACGATGTTCACGATGAGCCGGTTGACCATCGATACACCAATTTGGGTTGTTGTGGTTAGTTATATTCTGCTCATGCTGGCTATATCTGCGATAATGATGCCCGCAGAAACGAATGGGCTGAATCAGCTGCCGAAGCGTTTATATCCGCACGGGACAGCGGTTATGTCAACGCTGCAGCCTGTTGCCGGAGCCATCGGTGTGTCAATTTTCATCAGTGTTATGAATGCAAGACAATTACACTTCCTGGAGAAATCTGCTGCACCCGGAGATCCGCTGACTGCCGATTTGGCGCTGGTTGCCGGTGTGGAACTTGTCTATTTCATTGCATTTGCGATGTCCCTTGCGGCAGTTATCCTGTCGTTTATCGTATACCGCGCCAAGCCAGAAGATGATGTTCAGGAAACGCACTAATTAAGATCCTTAATCCTATTCACAGGATTGAGGATTTTTTCTTGTTAAATGAATGTAAGTAAGGCAAGAGAATTGATTTCATTTACGGATCAGCACGTAATGAAGAGAGATCAGAAAAGGATGCGCAGTTCTGGCCGCATACAGCCTATGGAAGAAGATGGCCGCGTAAAGCGATTGACGAATTGAACGTGCGCGGGGGCTGTAAATCGAAATGATGCGGCTAAACAAAAAGTACGGGATTTGAAACGTTAATGAACGTTTTCAGAACCCGTACTTTTTCATAATAACATCCGTAAATATTTCTCGAAATTCACTCCCGCGACGACTGGCGTCTCGCTCAAATCCGTATCCTGTATCGCGGCAGACAAGAAATTTTCTGCCAGCGTGATAGACTGTTCCAAGTTCATGCCGCGCATGCGGCCGCCCATAAGTACAGAAGCAAATAAATCACCTGTGCCGGAATAGCTTTTGCCATTATATGAAACAGAGCTATAGATCGTATGTGCATCATTAATGTACATGTTGCCGACAGCGGCTTGCAGGCCGGGCGGATTGATGCCTGTGATGATGATTTCAGCGCGGGTTTCCTGCTGCAGCTGCCTGCCTGCTTCTTCAATGGCTTTCAAGTAATTCTTTTCGTCCGCAAAGCGGTGCAGTGCGTCATATGAAGAACCGGCCAGCAGACAGCATTCCGTAATATTCGGTGTTATAATGTCTGCTTGCGCAGCCAGAACTTTCATCTGCTCAAGCAGCCCGTCGGTAAAGTGATTGTATGCTTTCCCTTGATCACCAAGGACAGGATCTACAAGCAAAAGTGTCCCGTCAGTGTAAAACACTTCAAGAAAATCAAAAATGTGGCGAATTTGCTCTTCACCGGTTATGTAGCCTGTATGGATACCGTCAAATGAAGCACCAAGTTTACTCCATTCATCTGTGAAGACAGGGATCGCTCGGGTGAGGTCCTCGCAGAAATAACTTGGATATTCCGTTTGTGCAGATAAAACGGCGGTCGGCAGCGGGCATGCCTGAGCACCCATCACGGAAAGCACCGGGATGGCGGCAGTCAGTGAACACTTGCCGAATGAAGACAGATCTTGTATGACAGCAACTTTTTTCATGAGTACCTCCGTAAACAGCTATGTATTATACGTATCATACCATATAATTTCTATAGTTTTACGGCATATGCACGGGAGCATTCGAGATATACATATCCTTTTGGCCTGCTGTAAAATCTGCTACAATCAACGTACTGCAGCACGTATACTAGGGGGAGAAAAAATGTTTACACAAGAAGAAAAAGACGCAGTCTACAAAGCCATCTACACGAGAAGAGATGTGCGAAGCTTTTTGCCGGATCCCATTCCGGAAACAGCGGTTCGCAGTATATTGGATGCAGCCCACCACGCACCTTCCGTGGGATTTATGCAGCCATGGAATTTCATTTTAGTTTCATCAAATGAAGTGAAAGAAAAATTATCCTGGGCTGCGGAGAAGGAGCGGCGGGCGCTGGCAATTCATTATGAAGGAGAAAAAGAGACTAAGTTTTTAGGTCTGAAAGTGCAGGGCCTAAAAGAAGCGCCGCTGACCATCTGTGTGACATGCGACCCGACGCGCGGCGGATCCCATGTACTCGGACGCAATTCGATCCCCGAGACGGATGTGCTGTCCACAGCGTGCGCCATACAGAATATGTGGCTGGCAGCCTGTGCGGAAGGATTGGCTCTTGGCTGGGTAAGTTTTTACAAGAAAAATGATGTGCGTGACATTTTAGAAATTCCTCCTCACATCGACCCCGTTGCACTGCTGTCGATCGGCTACACGGAACATTATCCGGCCAAACCTATATTGGAATCAGCAGACTGGGAAAAAAGAAGAGTGTTGGATCAGCTGATTTTTGCGGATAAATGGGGCGTGAAACCTGAAGCATAAAATGTAAAGGATAAGTTTCCTATTTTCATAGCTCTGAAGCAAGATAACCCTTCATAGTACAGATGTTTATCGTGTCTGATTGGTGGTTATACTCCTGTTAGAAATGGATACACATCCGTAAAGAAACACATTTTTTTACGGAAAGTACGTTGTGGAGGAGCGATTTACGTGGAGAATAACGAACTTAAACAGAGCGAAGCGGAAATGAATAAGCGGGAAATTCTAACAACACGCCAGGGGCATCCTGTATCAGACAATCAAAATATCCGAACGATTGGTGACCGGGGTCCCGCTACTCTTGAGAACTATCATTTTATCGAAAAAATATCACATTTCGATCGGGAAGAAATACCTGAACGGGTCGTTCATGCACGAGGTTCGGGGGCATTTGGCTATTTTGAAACCTACGGAAAAGTCGGCGGCGAGCCGGTTGAAAAATATACTCGCGCGAAAGTATTTTCTGGTGCCGGAAAAAGAACGCCGCTAGTCGCGCGATTCTCCACTGTACCAGGTGCTAAAGATTCGCCTGAAACAGCCCGGGACCCGCGTGGGTTTGCTGTAAAGATGTATACAGAAGACGGCAACTGGGATTTGGTCGGTAATAATCTGAAGATCTTTTTCATTCGTGATGCGATGAAATTTCCTGATATGATTCATGCGTTTAAAGCGGATCCTGCTTCCAATGTACCGCACCCGCAGCGCATGTTTGATTTTGTCTCCCGTTCGCCGGAATCTATTCATATGATCACGTTTTTATTCTCGCCGTGGGGAATTCCTGCCACCTACCGTCACATGCAAGGCTCCGGTGTGAATACTTACAAATGGGTCAATGACAAGGGCGAGGCAGTTCTGGTGAAGTATCATTGGGAGCCCAAGCAAGGTATCCGAAATTTAACACAGGAAGATGCTGACGCCGTGCAGGCGAAAAACGTCGGGCATGCGACGCAAGATTTGTCTGAAGCCATTGAACGTAAAGAATATCCTGAATGGGAACTGTTCGTGCAGCTTATGGAAGACGGATACCATCCGGAACTCGATTTTGATCCTCTTGATAATACGAAGCTCTGGCCGGAAGAACAGTTTCCCTGGCTGCCCGTAGGTAAGATGGTATTAGACCGCAATCCGGATGATTTTCATATGGATATTGAGCAAGCCGCTTTTGGAACTGGCGTGCTGGTGGATGGAATGGATTTTTCCGATGATAAGATGCTGCAAGGCCGTACATTCTCGTATTCCGATACGCAGCGGCATCGGATCGGCACAAATTACTTGCAGTTACCTGTAAATGCACCGAAAAAAGAGGTGCGGACAAACCAGCAGCGCGGTCAAATGGATTATCGGGATCGGCGCGAAGCAGGGGAGAATCCGCATATTAATTATGAGCCTTCTATGCTCGGCGGATTACAGGAAGCTGCTAGAGAAACGCGTCCCCCGCACAGACCAGCGTACAACGCAGCAGCGATGAGCGCGCCAATTGACCGGCCGAATAACTATGGGCAGGCAGGTGAAACATTCCGCCGTTTCGAAGAGTGGGAACGGGAGGAATTAATCAAAAATCTCTCAGAAGCACTCGCCGCATGCGATGTGCGGATTCAAGAGGCAATGATCGAACATTTCAGTAAAGCAGACGAAGAGTATGGCCGCCTAGTCAAAGCGGGTATTGAAGAGAAAATGAAAGAACTAGAAAGCTCTGCTTCACAGCCGGACGTCCCCGGCCGTGAAGCCGGCCAGTCAAAATTTGGGCAAGGCACGCCTGATTCTTCAAAAGCGGCAGCAGATGCAGCGGATAAAGGCCGTGAAGCAGATCCTTATTGACGAAGAGTCATAAGGCTAGAGACAGCCTCGGTTAACTGACTAAAAATTTGTTGTAAACTTGAGATGTATTACACCTGTATAGGAAACAAACGTTACTGTTCAAGCAATCACGTTTGTATCTTACGCAGGTGTTTTTCTACTACTGCATCAATTTTTTCACTGACTACAGGCAATTCATTAGTTATAAATATTCAGCACTTCTGCTATGACTTGGAAGTACCGTTTTAAAACGAGAATGGAAGTGGCTGTTAACATGTCAGAGATACTATGCAGGCTTTTCCATCAAATAAAAGAACCGGGGAATACAAATTGTATAATCCCGGTTCCTTTACTTGCTACTCCTTATCCTCTGCATATTCTTTAAGGGCTAACAGCCTTTTGTCCCAATATTGCTCAAAGAAGCTAAGCCAGTCCTTTAGCGCAAGCAGGTGATCTATCTGGCAATCAGCAAGACTTTACCGTTAGCTTGCAATATTTCTTAGTTTACCAGGGAAAATGGGTAAATAACTGCGATCTGTATACACAAAACATGCTATTTATTTTGCTAGTAAAATAAATACTTTTTTCTCGATTAAAGTAGTTAAAATATTCGGAATTGCGTTGACAAATTGCTTTTTATACGTAAAATAAGCAGTAGTAAAGATATTCCAATGCGGCCATCTAGAAAAAGGCGCACAAATAAAAACGGTGTTAATTATATGTTTGCATGCACATAGGGGTATGAAGGAAAGCATATAGAATCGCTGTTTCCTCACTGTTATTAACCTGGCAATTACTCGTAGAAAAATACCTGAAAAGAGACCAGCCAGAGAAAACAGATAAGAAAACTTGTGCCCCCTGGACAAATAGACGATCAGGCAGCATGTTCAGAAGAGTGGGTGAAATATAAGGATAAAACAAAATGATAAAACTGGTTTTAATTCAAGTAATGGCTTCACTTATTTGTGTGGCATTGTCGCGGACGACAGATGTTTTTATCTATTTCTGCCTTACATCAACAGCAAATTATACGCTGTAAGTAATTCAGATTCGGGAGTCCAAATGCATGCCTATGAATATCCTGTTGCCAGTCACTTAATTTTGAATAAAACATAGAAGGAAAGGAATGATGTATTGGCTGTATGTTTCTGTTAATCAAAAATCATTTATCTGTCTCTAGTCGGAATCGATTCAACACTAAAAAATCGAGTATGCGGAGGAATAAAAATGAGAAAAAATTATCTGATTTCATTCTTACTGATCTTGACTGTTATTATTTTAGCAGCATGCAACAGCAGCGCTGATGATGGCGAAAAAATAGTTGAAAAAGTCGCAGCAGATGAGAAAGAAAAGATTACGCTGAAACTTGCTACGGCACAAGCTGATACTCACTCTATGACTGAACACGTTTTTAAACCGTTGATGGAAAAAGTAACAGAGCAAACTGATGGTCAAGTTGAATTTGAATTTTATCCTGCAGAGCAATTAGGAAAAGCTGCTGATTTATATGACTTAGTCAGTACCGGCGTAGCAGACATAGGTTACTATGTTGCGGCTTACACCCCTAATGAAATGCCTATTTCAAGCGCATTGCTGGGGATACCGGGCTTATATAAAACTGCTTATGAAGGTACTATGACGTATCATGATTTAATTGATAATAGTCCTATTTTGGAAACGGATTTCCTGAATAATGGCGTCAGACCTATTTTTAATTATGATGCTCCCGGGAACGAATTATGGTCAAAAAAGAAACCTATCAAAACTCCGCAAGATATTAAAGGATTAAAAGTTAGGGTTACAGGCGAAGTGTTAAATCATGCAATGATTGCGCTTGATGCAAATCCAGTAAACATTACACTGTCAGACATGTATGAGGGGTTTGATAGAGGAGTTTACGATGTGTTAAATTTAAATGCTCAATCTACCAGGGATTATGGAATGGCTGAATTGATAAAGTACGGAACTAGAGGAATGGGCTTTGGCAGTGTTGCGGCAGGTTTAGTTATTAATGAGAAAGTGTTTCAAGGATTGCCTGAAGATGTTCAGCAAATCATTCAGCAAGTAGGAGAAGAATTGACAGAGAGTAATGCGATCAGATCAGATGAATATATATCGGAAACATTTGAAAAGTTCACTGAAGACGGCATCGAAGTTTATGAATTGACTGAAGCGGATAAAGAAGCGTGGAATAACTACTTTGCCGAAATTGAAGCGGATTGGGTCGATAAAGTAAATAAACCTGAATTTCAAGAGACGTTAACCGCATTTAAGGAAATTTCAGAGAAGTATCGCTGAGTAAGCTAAAGGTACTAATCGTCGTTTGAGAAATTTTGATTGGCGGGTCATATGACTGTCTGTAAATTCCAATAGGAAACTTGTTTTGATAGTAAGAATCAAGTATGTAAATAATAACTAATTAAATGAACTTATGACGGGGTGAAAAGCTATTACTTATAAAAAAATTCTAGTAGAGAAAACAGGACATCTAGCCTACATTATTATTAACTCGCCAGAGCAGAGAAACGCATTAAGTAAAACAACCCTTACTGAAATAAAGGATGCGCTGGAGAAGCTGCAAACAGATCATGACGCAGGGTGTATAATTTTTACCGGCAAAGGAGAAAAATCATTTGCAGCCGGAGCAGATATTAGCCAACTAAAAAATCGTTCGCCATTGGACGTACTTGCAACCGGCAGTATGCAGGATATATACGATTATATTGAAGCATATGAAAAGCCGACAATCGCCATGATCAATGGATACGCACTGGGCGGAGGATGTGAGCTTGCTATGGCGTGCGACATTCGGATTGCATCTGACAATGCAAAATTTGGTCTTCCAGAATTGAATCTGGGTGTCATACCGGGGGCAGGCGGAACCCAGCGAATGGCCAGATTAATCGGGAAAGGAAGAGCCATTGAATTAATTTTAACCGGCAAAATGATTTCTGCAGAAGAAGCTGAGAAAATAGGGCTGGTTTCAGAGGCTGTCCCTCCTGATCAATTAAAGGAAGCTGTGGAGAGAACGGCAACCCAAATTTTGTCCAAAGGTCCAGTGGCTGTGAAACTCGCAAAAGTGGTTATTCATGCAGGTTTTGATACAGATATGAAAACGGGCCAATTACTAGAGGAATTGGCGCAAGCTATTCTTTTTTCAACGGAAGATAAAAATGAAGGAACTAGTGCTTTCATGGAGAAACGCACTCCTGAGTTTATATCAAAATAGAAAGCACGAACCTCTTCAGTGTACATGCCAAACAGCCTTCTTTGCCGATTATTCAATCGCAAAGAAGGCTGTTTAAGGTTTTCTGCAGGTTGCTTACACGTTCTTTGACCAGAGAATACAATAGATGCATGAGCTGCTTCTTGACCAAGGTACCGAAAAGTTTCTACTATTACTATGAACATTATTGCGAATCAGCCTTCACAATGCTGTTTGAAATCTACAAACATCCGCAGTTGAAACAGTGCCTGTATAAAACCCAGCAGCATACTTATGCAGAAACGAAACAATCCATTACTTGATAACTAGACTGCAGCTGTGAAAATTATATACCAGACACAACGGAAATAGGACTTAACATCCGAGAACTTCTCATGAATGCTCTGCCCCTCTAATTCTACTTTCAGTGTCGTTTATATCAGTGAAATGCGGGAAATTAAAGAAGCAGGAGGGGACGAAATTGCCAAAAATGACAAACAACAACCAGCAGTATGAAGTTAAGCTGGGGAAGCACGTAGTTTTCTTCAACAAAAACTACCGTTATATTTTCATCATCAACGAATTAGTATTAGGGATTATATTTATAGTGGGCAGTGTGTTCTTCTTTTTTGAAACCTTAAAAACTGCCGGAATTATTCTATTCATTGTAGGCAGTGCGCAGCTCTTCATACGGCCGGTATTAAAAATACTTCATGCAACCACGCTGCGGAAAATTAGCCAGTCCAGTCAAGAGCAAGAATGGAGTGAGTAGAGGCGTAAAACAGACAAATAAGATCAGAGAGCAGCTGAGTCATTGGTAAATGTTGGGCGAAAGTGGAAAGCGGACTGGCGAGGAACGAGAAAACCGAATACGAGATATCTCCTTAATTCTTTGCGAACTGCCCGCGCCAATTGGTTTTTTTCGCCAATATCGCTTTCTGCTTTTACAATTTCCGCTTCGTGATCTCCGCGACAGCATGACATCAATCCAATACCTTCCTGGCCCTTAGTTTATTTTTCTCCGGAAATCCGTTCACTCGTATCGACCTCTTGACCCCCTGCCCGCTTTTCAAAAGTTTTGCGCCAGCTTGGAGACAGTTCTTCCACTTCCAGCAAACGGCGAATAGCGTCCAAGTCTTGCTTATCATGATGCATCAGCCGGTTCGCTTCCGCCACTGTAATGCCATGGACGTGACGCGTTAATGGAAATAACATATCCGTTGATGATACCATACCTTCTTGCAGCACACGGAAATAAAAGCCTGTATAGCCCGTGTTTTGTACAAGGAGCGGCATATCCTTCCGTTCATAGACAAGCCCTAATTTGAAACAAGGCTGACGGGGCTGACTCACTTGAACAATCGCTTCACCGAGCTGAAAAGAGTCACCAATACAGACATTTTCCTCTGTCAGTCCTGTGATTGTGAGGTTTTCTCCGAATGCGCCGTACGATAATGTTCTTCCTAACGTTTTTTCCCAATGTGCATAATGCGCAAACGGATACACACAAACGGCTTTATGGACACCGCCATGATGAACAAGATCTCCCTGGCCGTCTCCGGTGAAGTTCACAGAAGATAAAAAAACTGCCTGTTGAATCGGCTTTTTAAAAAAGCCTGTCGTAACAGATTTCTTTCCAAAGTCCTTTTCTTTCGGTTTTCCAACGTTTAACGAAAGAATCTCCGCTTTTTCCATAGATTTCTCCTCCAGTAAAATGTAAATCATCTTTTAGGTAAGTGTATCACTTTCAATGAATCTCGGTAAATATCTCCAGCGTTACACATTCACCTCCACTAAATGTAAAGAGGCTCCCCTGTGGAACAATGCTGCTCCGCTTCTTATCTTTCTATTTCCAAAACACCTTCTCAGTACTCATGATCCGACATTCAATGCTATAATAAACACATTCTATATAACTCACTAGTGCTGTGTAACGATTGATGGAGGGAACCTTACATGAAAACCGATGCAAAACTACAAAAAGAAGCAATGAAAGTCCTTAAAGAGACAAGCCGTACGTTTTATATACCAATCAAACTGCTCGAACCAACTGTCAGAGAAGCGGTTGCGTCCGCATACTTGTGCATGCGCGCAATCGATGAAATCGAAGACCACGAGCAGCTGGACGTCAACATTGTCATCGACTTGCTCAATAACGTCAGCGACATTCTTGATCATACGATCGCAACAGGCGAACCGATGCATCATGCACTCGACAAATTATTCGCACCGCATCGCGAACAGCTGCCTGAAGTGACGCTGCGTCTTGCGGATTGGGTAGATTTCTGCCCGGAGACGGCGCGCAATAAAGTTCTTGAATCCACAGCGATCATGGGCAGAGGCATGGCGAAGTGGGCAGGGAAGAACTGGGTCATTAACACGCGTGAAGAACTGGATGATTATACGTACTATGTGGCGGGGCTCGTCGGCGTGATGCTTGCGGATATTTGGCGCTGGTATGACGGCACGGAAACAGACCGGGACCTGGCGATTGGCTTTGGCCGCGGACTGCAGTCAGTGAATATATTGCGCAATTATAAAGAAGATGCGGTGCGCGATGTGAATTTCTTCCCGAATGACTGGAAACTGCCGGAGATGTTCGCGTATGCAGAAGAGAATTTAGCGCTTGCGGACGCATATATTGAAGATATTCAGACGAAGACAATTTTGAACTTCTGTAATATTCCATTGGCACTTGCACATTCAACGCTGGATGCATTGAAAGAAGGGCGCGAGAAGATGTCCCGAATGGAAGTTGTATCGGTCGTTAACAAAGCGATTCTAAAATAAAAGAACGGCTGACCGGACGAACGGAGGATAGCGATGCTCGATTTGATGATTATTATGCTGGAGCGGGTCGGGATGATTGTGGCAGTCGCTTTCCTGTTGACCCGTTTTCGTTTTTTTCCAAATATGATTCACCAGGACGTATTGGATCGCCGGCAGGAACTGACGGCGATTCTCTTTTTTGGTTTATTCGGTATTTTTGGGACCTATTTCGGCGTGGCACTTGACATGCAGACATTTCATTTTGAAAATATGTCGTGGCAGCTGGAGACCGATGAGGCGATTGCGAACTCGCGGGTAATCGGAGTTGTTGTCGCCGGTTTGCTTGGCGGCTATAGACTTGGGATTGGCGCCGGGCTGATTGCCGGCATTCATCGCATATCGCTTGGCGGATTTACGGCGGTTTCTTGCGGGATCTCAACAATTATTTCGGGTGTGCTGGCGGGTTTCTTCTATAAAAAGGGCAAGCATATCAGCCCGCTCACCGCATTTGCGATCGGCGCAGCTGCGGAGAGTCTGCAAATGGCGCTGATTTTATTCATCTCGGAGCCGTTTGAGAAAGCGTTTGCATTGGTCCAGGCGATCGGATTGCCAATGATTCTCGCCAACGGCATGGGTGCAGCACTTTTTATGCTGATTGCGTATAATGTCATCAGTGATCAAGAGAAAATCACAGCGCTGCATGCCCAAAAAACGTTGCGCATTGCGGATCAGACACTCGCATATTTACGGACAGGCATGCGGAAAGATACTGCTGCAGCTGTCTGCGGCATCTTGATGGACGAGCTGCAGCCGGGCGCTGTCGCGATGACAGATAAAACGGACATTTTGGCATTTGTTGGCCCTGGGGGAAATGTGATGCAAGGTGCCATCCGGACCGATATGACGCGAAAAGTGATTCAGGAAGGCCGGCTGATCGTTACGGATGCCGTAACCCATGCGCATTCGGAAGTGCCCGAGTTTGGCGGAATCGTCATTGCGCCGTTGAAGACGCGCGGCGAAACAATAGGGACGCTGAAATTATTTTATCCTTCACGCAAAGCAATTACAGGCGTGACAATTGAATTAATTGCGGGTCTTGCGGAATTATTAAGCAATCAGCTCGAAATCGCAGAGGCTGATCGTGCGCATCAACTCGCAAAAGAAGCGGAAATTCAAGCATTGCAGGCGCAGATCAGTCCGCACTTCCTGTTTAATTCGATGAATATTATTATCTCCTTAATTCGCACGAACCCTGATGAAGCGCGTAAACTGCTTTCGTCACTGTCATTCTTTCTGCGTCAGAACCTCGAAGGGACGACCGCTAAAATGGTGACGCTGCAGCAGGAACTTGCACATGTCGAAGCGTATTTAATGATCGAAGAAGCGCGCTTCATTGATAAATTACAGATTCGCATCGATGCGGACCCGAACATCATGCAGGTGAAAATTCCGCCCCTGACACTGCAGCCGATTGTCGAGAACGCAATCACGCATGGCATCAAAGATCTTGACGAAAACGCGGTCGTCCATATTTCGATACATGATAACGGTGACACCATTCATATTATGGTGAAAGACAACGGCAAAGGGATCAACTGCGAGCGCCTTGCGCAGCTTGGCCGGCAGCAGGTCCTATCTGAAAAAGGAACAGGACTCGGTCTGTATAATGTGAACCGGCGTCTTATGATGTCATTTGATGAAAAGTCAGGACTTGAAATACAGAGCACGCCGAATGAAGGAACGAGCATTTCATTCCAGATTCCAAGGAGGTGATGAAGCATGCCGCAAATTCGTGCGCTGGTCGTGGATGATGAGCGCTACGCACGTGAAGAACTGATTTATTTGCTGGAACAATGTGACGGAGTGAAGGTGATCGGAGAAGCGGATTCGGGGGAGCATGCGATTGTTAAAGTGATGCAATTGCAGCCGGACGTCGTTTTTCTTGATATCGAGATGCCGAAAGTAGATGGCATGGAAGTGGCGAAGACGCTGAGCGCATTGAAGAAAGTGCCGTATATTGTGTTTGCGACCGCTTATCCTCAATTCGCTGCGGAAGCGTTCCGGATTCATGCGATCGATTATTTACTGAAGCCGTATGATGAAGATCAGCTTCGTCAGGCTGTTGCACGTGTTAAAGAAGCGCTTCAACCGCCGGCGGTCTCAGCCTCACCGAAGCGAATTGACCGTCTGCCCGTTGAGACGGAAGGTGAAATCCACTATTTGCCGATCCGCGACATTCTTTATGTGCACCGGGAAGAGAAATGGACGAAAATCGTCATGGCTTCACGGGAATACGAAACACGTATGACGTTAAAAGAGCTGGAACAGAAGCTGACTCCTTCATCTTTCTTCCGCATTCATAAAAGCTTCCTCGTGAACTTGGCCCATGTCAGCAGTTTGACTCCCTGGTTTAACGGTGCCTATCAGCTGAAAATTGATCAGCGGACCGAAAAATTATCCGTCAGCCGGAATTATGTAAAGGAATTACGTCAGCGTTTAGAAGGCTAAAAACATCTCGCAACCTGTTAATCTCCCGGAGTGCATCTTACTTCGAGATTTTGACATGTTGCGAGATTTTGTCATTAGGCAGGTGTATATCTATTATACTTAATGTAAGCGTTAACATTAGGAGGGAAAGAAGCTATGATTACATTTTTATTTTCGATCGTTTTATTAATCGTCGGATATTTCACGTACGGCAAGTACATCGTCAAAATGTTCGGCGTAAAAGAAGACCGTGCTACGCCAGCGTATACCAGCGCGGACGGTGTCGATTACGTGCCGATGAGCACAAGTAAGAACTCATTAATTCAATTACTTAATATTGCGGGTGTCGGACCGATTTTCGGACCAATCATGGGTGCGCTTTACGGGCCTGTCGCATTTGTCTGGATTGTCGTCGGTGCAATTTTTGCAGGCGCGGTGCATGATTATCTGACGGGGATGATTTCTATACGGAACCGCGGAGCGCACTTGCCTGAACTGGCAGGTAAATTTCTCGGCAAGTTCATGAAACATGTTGTGAATGCCTTCGCACTGTTACTGCTTGTGCTGGTCGGTACGGTATTCGTTTCGGCGCCGGCAGGCCTTCTGTACAATCTGATGGACGGCTGGATGGCATTGGGTATTATCGTTGCACTTATTTTCCTTTATTATATTTTGGCAACATTATTGCCGATCGATAAAGTGATTGGCCGTTTCTATCCGATCTTCGGTGCGCTGCTTGTAATCAGTGCAGTAGGTATCGGCGGTATGATGGTCATTAAAGGTGTTCCGATTCCTGAATTAACATTTGCAAATTTACATCCTGATAATTTGCCTATCTTCCCGTTATTGTTCTTGACGATTTCATGCGGAGCGCTGTCCGGCTTCCATGCGACGCAGTCTCCGATTATTTCCCGGACGACTCAAAAAGAAAGTCAGGGACGCAAGATTTTCTACGGTATGATGATTGCAGAAGCAATTATTGCTATGATCTGGGCAGCGGCCGGTATGGCATTGTTCAATGGTGTAACATTGAGTGAATTGCTGGCAGCTGGCGGACCTGCAGTAATTGTTAGCGAAGTTTCAACGGTTATGCTCGGCGCAGTCGGCGGTACTCTCGCTATTCTTGGCGTTATCATTCTGCCGATCACGTCTGGCGACACCGCGTTCCGCAGTGCACGGATGATCATCGCGGACTATATCAAGTATCCGCAGGCGAAAGTCACAAGCCGTTTGTTGATTGCGGTACCGATGTTTGCCGTCTCGATTGCATTGACGCAAATAGACTTCAATATTCTGTGGCGTTACTTCTCCTGGGCGAATCAGTCGACAGCCGTGATCGCATTGTTTGTAGGAGCAATGTATCTCTTCATTGCCGGCAAGAACTACTGGGTTGCACTCATACCCGGCACATTCATGCTGATGGCCACGACAACGTATATACTGAACGCAGCCATTGGATTTGGGTTGCCGATGAATGTCTCTTATATCGGTGCAACTATCATTTCCATCTTCTTGGTAGCCTTGTTCTTTAATGCGGCGGTGAAAGCACGGGCTGCACAAATTCCGCTTGAGGAAGATATTACAGACTGGGAATCTCCGGAAACGGTTTAATATATGATGGAAGCAGCCTGCTGAGCCTTGATTCAGCAGGCTTTTTCTATGCGATTTTTTGGATATGATATACTTTTCGTACAGGTTTAGACCTAAGTGCACGAATGAAAGAAAAATATAAAAAAAGACGGCAAACACACTAAAAATAACTTAAGTAATAAATAGTGTAATTATACACTATTTGTGTAAAGAGGTGAAAAGCGTTGAATAAGCAGACGGTAATCGACTTAGTGTCACCCCGTATGAAGTTAATTCGGACGGAAATGGACTATACGCAAGATGAGATGGCGGACATTATCGGCATCTCGAAAAAGACCCTCGTACAGCTGGAGAAAGGCCGCCAGGAGTTGGGATGGGCAGTGGCAGTGGTTGTTTGCGCGCTGTTTCGGGAGAGTGCATTGCTGCGCTCGGTTATGGGTGATGATCCGGTGGAATTGGCGGAAATCGCTGTGCATGCGGAGATTCATTCGCGAGAAACGGCGGCCAGCGCTTCCGTGAACTGGTGGATAGAGGTCGGTCAATGGCAGCAATATAAGCTTCAGCAGCACACAGCGGGCGGTCATTACCGCATTATCGGCGAAGGCGGGAAGCGTTTATTCAGTACAGGAGATCGCGAAAAAGCACTTGCACAATTCAAAAAGTATATGGATATTATATAATAGTTATATGAAAATAATTTATGAAAAACAGAAGAAAACCGGCTGTACCCATCAGGAGCCTGCCGGTTTTTCGATGTGGAATAAAAATTTCTGGGTGCCCGTAAATATACCGTTTGTATAGGTCCGCTCTTCAAACTGCACGTAATCATCACTGTCAATCGTCAATACAGTTGTGCAGCGGGTCCCGTAATCTTCAGATGTGATGAATATCGATGACAGCAAGCTTTCGAGTTCTTCACCGACACCGGTATCAGGCAGCTGCTCTGGCGGAAAGCGTTCCGCGCGCTGCATCATAGCGAATAAAATTTCGGGATCAATCTCATTCGTTTGCTGTAAATAATCAGCCAGCAGTGCTTTCGTTTTATTCACTTTCGGCCAAGGGGTATCCAGAAACGCATTACTGAGGCCGTGTGTGCCTGACGTCAGCCGCTTAATAGATTGCCCGATTGTTGAGTAGTAATACAGTTCTTCTGCTGACCCCGCCAGTACATTGCATCCTGCGTAATCACCCCGGTTTATGTGCAGCAGCTCCATGAATTCAGCTGCCTTGACGTCGGATTGTAAATAAGACGACACGATATGACCGCGTGACAGTTTGCCGGTTTCAGGCAATGTAAAGTCACGATAATTTGTCAGCGCAGCCACTTTGCCGCGCTTATTGATGCCAAGCCACGTACCCATCTGCTCCATATCACGTCCGGCAAGAATTTCAGGATGATCACTCCAGAAATTTGCGGGAGCTGTCGAACGTCCGTATGCTTCATCCCGGTTTGCCATCAGAACTAATTTGTACTTCGGATGACTTTGCAGTTGAAAAGCCAGTAAACACATCTCATCCACCCCATTGATCTCTAAATTCAGTATGGCGCTAGTGTATCATGTGCCGTTTTATTTGGCGACTATGTATTTATTCCTTTCATCTTTCAGGCAAACAAAATTCAGTACTGTTTAGTATCGAGTTGAAGTGCTTGAAATTACGCGTTATAATGATTCAAAACGGACAAACAAATGATCAGTTTGTTTGTTGTGCAAAATTTATTAATGGGGTGCTGTTACTATGGGACATACGGAAGCGTTCTGGGAAGCTACGCTGATTGAATTAAAACAAGGATATACAGAGAGCAATAATTCATATGATTGTTTGCTTTGCGGCAAACGAATAGAAAAAGGGGTTATTTATCCATATGAGAACACGCTCTATGAAGCGGAGCGGTTTATGGCCGTGCATATCGAGCATGCGCATCAGTCGGTTTTTGCATACTTGCTTGAACTCGACAAAAAATCGACGGGGCTAACCGGCCACCAAGGTGATTTGCTGCGTTTGTTTTATCAGGGAAAAAGCGATAAAGAAGTACAGGAGGAACTTGAAATTGGCAGTGCGGCAACCGTGCGGCATCACCGCTTTGCACTGAAGGAAAAAGAACGTCAGGCAAAAGTCTTTCTTGCGATGATGGAACTGCTGAAAGAACGCGATGAGTATGAATCCGCTTTTATACCTCCGCATAAAGCGGCCCAGCTGTTTCACGATGATGATCAGTTGGCTGAAGAGGAACAGCACGCGATATTGCGGATGTTTTTCCCAGAAGGAACTGACGGCCGGCTGAATGAAATGCCGGTGACCGAAAAACAGCGGCGCGTTATTCTCCGGGAAATCAGTAAGCGCTTTGACGGTGATGTATCTTACAGTAAGCATGAAATGAATGAAGCGCTTTCAGAGATTCATGAAGATTTCATTACGCTTCGAAATTATTTAACGGAATATGGTTTTTTCGGTCAGACACGCTCAGGCAGTCAGTACTGGCTGAAGTAGGCAGACAGATGCAGCCGCTGATGTTTAGAATTTCAGCTGCCGGGAAGACTAGCAGTAATCATGAAAGGAGCGGAAGTGCATGACTGCAAAAGATACAGTACTGAAAATCTTGGATGAAAGTATGATTGGAACAATGGCGACGGTGGACAATAATAAGCCGTACAGCCGTTACATGACATTCATGAGTGATGGCCTGACTTTGTATACACCCACTAATAAAAAGACGGAAAAGGTGGATGAGCTGGAAGATAATCCGTACACGCACATCTTGCTCGGTTATGAAGGCGAAGGATTCGGTGATGCGTTTGTTGAGTATTCTGGCCGTGTATCTATTTCCGATGATGAAGAACTGAAAAAGAAAATCTGGAACGAACATATGAAGAATTGGTTTGATGGCCCGGAAGACCCGAATCTTGTCATTTTAAAAATTGAACCGGACGCAATCCGGCTGATGAATAAATCAGGAAAGCCGCCGCAGGATATTTCCCTGTAAATAATTAGTATGCTGAAAAAATATATTTTAATAATGTATCCCGGAAGCCAGAGGTCATACTCCGGCTTCCGGGATATTTTTACGTACTGAGCAAGTTAGCCACAAATATACGAAAAACCCGCGAATTTCCATTGATTGACGGCGTCGAAAGAGGGTATACTATCCCGTAAGAACACTTGTTCCTGCGAGGAGTGAAAGCCATATGAAGCCATTGCCTAATAGACAGATTGCCTGTTTGGATATGCGCAGTTTCTACGCCAGCTGTGCAGCCGCAATGGAAGGACTGGATGTGATGAAAACGCCGATTGCGATTATCGGCAATATTGAGCGAAAAGGCGGTGTCGTGCTCGCTGCCTCGCCGCCGCTGAAAAAGCAGTTTGGTATTACGACGGGGATGCGTCTGTATGAAATCCCGAACGACCCAAGCATTCATTTGATTGAACCAAAAATGCAGTTTTTTATAGATGTTTCAATGGAACTGACAAAATTGCTGAATCGCTATGTGCCTAAAGAAGCGATTCATGTGTACAGCATCGATGAAAGTTTTGTGGATTTTACCGGAACGGAACTGTTATGGGGTCCTCTGGATCATGTGATTCGCCGCATACAGGATGAGTTGTACCGGCAATTCCAGCTGCGCTCTGCGTGCGGGGTCGGTCCGAATATGCTGCTGTCAAAGCTTGCGCTGGATCTTGAAGCGAAGAAAACAGGCGTAGCATACTGGACGTATGAAGATGTGCCCGAAAAACTGTGGCCGGTCGCGCCGCTTCATAAAATGTGGGGAATTGGCCGGCGGCTTGAGCGCACACTGGAAGAAATGGGCATCTATTCGGTCGGAGATCTGGCGCAGACACCGCTGGAGAATTTGGAGAAGAAATTCGGTGTGATGGGTAATCAGCTGTATTATCATGCGCATGGCATTGATTACTCGACGCTCGGTTCCGTATTGATCGAGGGACAGGTGAGTTACGGAAAAGGCCAGACTTTGCTGCGTGATTACATAACGACCGATGAAATCCTGACTGTTGTGCTCGAAATGTGTGAAGATACGGCGATGCGTGCGCGGCTTGCGAAAAAGAAAGGGCGTACGGTCCAGCTGTCGTTCGGCTACTCGAAGCACGCGCACGGCGGCGGGTTTCAGCGCAGGAAAACTTTGCCGGAAGCGACAAATGAAACGCTTGCCATCTATCGTGTCTGTCTTGAACTGTTTGAACTCTGCCATGACGGGCGGCCGGTGCGTCATATTTCCGTCAGCCTGACGAATCTTGAAGAGCAAAACAGTTTCCAGCTCAGTTTATTTGACCCGTCAGACTGGAAGCAGCAAAAACTTGGACATGTGATGGATAAATTGCGTGTGAAATACGGATCCACAGCCATCCTGCGCGCTGTTTCGGTTACGCCGGGAGGCACGGCTTACCGCAGAAACAAATTAATCGGCGGCCATTATAAATGAATCACGGGCCGAATATGCTGCTGCAGATTGCCCGCCGCAGTTTGGATATTCGCATTGTATTTCACAAACTGAAATATCCAAGTTCCGTAACTTTCGATAACATAAAAGTTTTGCTAGAATCAAATAGCGAGAGGACTTGTACTATATCATACTGCAGCAAGAGACGTGCAGACAAAAGGAGGAGAGCCGGTGAAAGTATTACTGGATTTACGCTGGTTTTTTTCTGAGCGGAAAAAACAATACAGCATAGGAATTACGGCCCTGATGATTGTCGCCTTGCTTCAACTGGCGCCGCCGAAAATTATCGGCTTCATCGTCGATGCTGTAGCGAAAGATGAACTGACCGGACCGATGCTGACACGCTGGATGATTATCCTCGCAGTGGCGGGTGTGCTGATGTATGTCTTGCGCTATACTTGGCGCGTGATGATTTTCGGATCGTCAGTATATCTCGCGCGTGTCATGAGAGAGAGGCTGTTCACGCATTTCACACGCATGTCGCCGTCATTTTATCAGCGGCGCCGGGTCGGTGATTTGATGGCGCACGCAACGAACGATATCAATGCGGTGCAGCAAACGGCGGGATCAGGAATTCTGACACTTTTCGATTCCATATCTACGGGCGGTTTCGTTATTTTGATGATGGCGATAACAATCAGCTGGAAATTAACGCTGATTGCCCTCTTGCCGATTCCGGTGATGATTTTCCTGACAAGCTATTACGGGCGTTTATTGCGCAGCCGGTTCCGTGTGGCGCAGGAAGCATTCTCTGATCTGAATGATAAAACGCAGGAGAGTATTTCAGGCATCAAAGTGCTGAAGACGTTCGGCCAGCAAAAAGAGGATGTCGAATCATTCACGGCACGTTCAGAGCAAGTCGTGAAAGAAAATATGCGCGTTGCGAAAATTGACGCGCTGTTCGATCCGACGATTGCAGGGGTTTTTGCGATTTCCTACATCTTGTCCTTCTATTTCGGCACGCGTTTCATTTTATCGGGTGAGCTGTCGATTGGGGATCTGGTCGCCTTCACTTCCTATTTAGGACTGCTGACGTGGCCAATGCTTGCGATTGGTTTCCTGTTTAATATTGTCGAACGGGGAAATGCGTCGTACAGCCGGATACAGGATTTGCTTTCGGTTGAGCCGGGAATCCAAGACCATCCGAATGCGGTCAGTCAATTACCGCACGGAGATATTGTGTTTGACGTGGATACATTTACGTTCCCTGATGATACAAGGCCGTCACTCTGTAATTTGCATTTCACGCTTAAACAGGGTGAAACGCTCGGTATCGTAGGGAAGACCGGTTCAGGCAAGACAGCGATTCTTAAGCTGCTGATGCGCGAATTTGAAAACTATACGGGAACGATTACGTATGGCGGAATTCCGATCATGCGTTATAAGAAGGAGTGTTTACGCCAGGCTATCGGCTATGTTCCTCAAGATCATTTCTTATTCTCGACTACACTGGGTGAAAATATCGCCTTTACGAATCCGGCCATTGATCCGGAGAAAATTGTCGAAGCAGCGAAATCTGCACAGATCCACGAAGAGATATTGTCGTTTGAAGACGGCTACAAGACGATTGTCGGAGAACGCGGTGTATCGTTATCAGGCGGACAGCGCCAGCGTGTATCAATTGCACGTGCGCTGCTCATGGATCCGGAGCTTCTGCTGCTCGATGATTCATTGTCCGCAGTGGATGCCCGGACGGAAGAAGCGATTCTGCGTTCGTTGAAAGAAGAAAGAGCTGGCAAAACAACGATTATCACGTCGCACCGGTTAAGTGCTATCCAGCACGCCCACACCATCATCGTCATGGAAGAAGGCGAAGTGGCAGAAATCGGTGACCATGAGACTTTACTTGCGAAAAATGGCGTATATAAGGAAATGTACGATCTGCAGCAATTGGAGTCGATCGTAGAGCAAGGAGGCGGCGCAGATGAATAACAAACTGAAGATGTCCGCCAGAGATCAGTTCAAAACATTTGTACGGTTGGCGAAATATATACTGCCTATGAAGAAAAGCGCCCTAATCGCAATTCTGCTGTTAGTGCTGACGGTGACATCGACGATTCTCGGGCCGCTCGTCATTCAGCGGTTTCTTGATAACTATGTCGTGCCGCTGGAGTTTCCGGCAAAAGACGTGTGGATTATTGCGCTCGTTTATATCGGGCTGCAGCTCGTCAATATTGTCGGGTCGTATTTCCAGACGCTGCGCTTTCAGGAGCTCGCACTCGCGATCATCCAGCAAATCCGGATTGATGTCTTTACGAAAGTCCAGAAGCTCGGGCTGCGCTATTTCGATCAGACACCGGCCGGCGGAATCGTGTCACGTGTAACGAATGATACCGAGTCGATCAAGGAAATGTTCGTCAGTGTGGCGGTTACGTTCATGCAGGCGATTTTCGGGATTGCGGGTGTCTACATTGCGCTGTTCACTCTCGACGGCAGACTTGCGCTCTATACATTGATTCTGCTGCCATTATTCCTGATCCTCGTATCAGTCTACCGCTATTACAGTGCCGACTTCTACCAGGATATACGGGAACGGCTCAGTCAATTGAATGCGAAAATCTCGGAGTCATTGTCCGGCATGGGCATAATTCAGGCGTTTCGTCAGGAAAAGCGTCTGTCTGATGAATTTGTCGAAGTGAATGAGGGGCATTATCGCGCAGGACTGCGAAATATCCGTTTTGACAGCCTGATGCTTGGACCATTTATCGACTTGATGTATGCAGGTGCTATTATTGCTGTGCTGGCGTATTTTGGTTCGGCATCGCTGACGTCTGCAGTAGATGTCGGTATTATCTATGCATTTACTACGCTGCTGAGACGTTTATTCCAGCCGATTCACCAGCTTATGCAGCGGCTGTCCATGTTCCAGCAGGCTATCGTGTCCGCAGCACGGGTATTTGCACTGATTGATGATCCGGAACTTGAGCCGGCACAAAAAGCGCTGTCTGATCAGAAAATCACGGAAGGCACAATCGAGTTCCGTAATGTGACATTCAGTTACGACGGCAAAAATGATGTGTTGAAAAATATTTCTTTCACTGCGAATGCAGGAGAAACAGTCGCACTTGTCGGTCATACGGGAAGCGGAAAAAGTTCAATCATTAATTTGTTCATGCGCTTTTACGAATATGAGCGCGGTGAGATTTTGATTGACGGGGTATCGCTGAAAGAGTATCCAATGGAAGAACTGCGTAAAAAAGTAGGACTCGTCCTGCAGGATCCGTTCATGTTTTATGGCGATATCGCGAGCAACATCCGTCTGCACAATGAAAAGCTGACCGATCAAGATGTACGGTCAGCGGCAGAGTTTGTGCAGGCTGATCACTTTATTAATGAGCTGCCGAATGGCTATCAGCAGAAAGTGACGGAACGCGGCTCGACGCTGTCAAGCGGTCAGCGGCAGTTAATCGCATTTGCGCGGACGATTGCGATGAACCCGAAAGTGCTTGTGCTCGATGAAGCGACAGCGAATATTGATACGGAAACGGAAGTCGCCATTCAGAAAAGTCTATCGAAGATGCGTGAAGGCCGTACAACGATTGCGATTGCACACCGTCTCAGTACGATTGCAGATGCAGAATTAATTCTCGTGCTTCACCACGGCGAAATCGTCGAACGCGGGACGCATACAGAGCTGCTTGCGCAAAAGGGATTGTATTACACGATGTATGAGTTACAGAACGGTGAACAAGAGTAGAATTGCGCGATTGTCAAAAAGATTTCACAATCAAATGAAGCGTAATCTATGCACTTGTTTGGTACGATAGAGTGGGAATGCTGGCGGTTTGCCGGCATTCTACTCGTCCTACTGTTAAAGGAGGAATTTTGTTGGGGACGGATGTTAATATATTCTTTGCGTTTGGAGCAGGTTTCCTAAGTTTCATTTCTCCATGCGTATTGCCACTATACCCGGCCTTTATATCGTACATTACCGGTATGTCACTGGATGATCTGGGAGATAAGAAAAAAGGAATGAGCCGCGCGGGTGTTCTGCATACGCTGTTCTTTTTACTCGGATTCTCGATTGTATTCATAATTCTTGGATTCAGTACATCATTTATCGGATCTATTTTCTTACAGTACCAGGACTTGATTCGTCAGCTGGGTGCGATCTTTATCATCATCTTTGGTCTGATGACGATTGGTGTATTTAAACCCGAATTTCTGATGAAAGAGAAAAAGCTGCAATTTAAAAATCGTCCGGCGGGCTATCTTGGCACGGCGCTGATCGGATTGGCTTTCGCAGCCGGCTGGCAGCCTTGCATGGGGCCGATTATCGGTGCGATTATTTATCTCGCAGCCACCAACCCTGCGTCGAGTATGCTGTATATGATGCTGTATGTGCTCGGATTTGCAATTCCATTCTTCTTCTTGTCATTCTTTATCACAAGAATCGGCTGGATCCGCAGGCACAGTATGAAGATTACAAAAGTGGGCGGCTATTTGATGATCGTGTTTGGTATTTTGTTATTCTTTAATGGAATGGTCTATTTAACTAGTTTGCTTAGCCCGATCTTTGGGGATTTCCAAGGCTTTTAATTTTAATGCAGGCTGATGAGCAGAAAAGAGGTGTAGTATGAAAGAAATCACTTCATTTGATGAATGGCAGGATGTGCTGAAATCAACGCCGCAGTTTTTGTTGTTTGTGAAGACGAATAACTGCTCTGTCTGCGAAGGACTGTATCCGCAGGTGGCGGAACTTGAAAGTGACTACCCTTTCGGCTTTTACCGGGTGAATGCAGCGGAAGTACCGGAAATGGCGGGGCAGTTGGCACTCTTTACCGCACCTGTCGTTTTACTGTTTCACGAGCAGAAGGAATTAGCCCGTTTCGCGCGGATTGTTCCAATGAACGATTTGAAGAAACGTCTCGATGAGCTGGTGCAGTGGAGGGACGCTGATGAATAAGATACAGGGATGGATAGATTATATTTTCACAAGTATTCCATCGATCTATTTGATCATTGGCTCTACGCTGATTTTCATTGTTATGACGACGTTCGTCTATACGATGCGGGCGAAGGCGTCGAATAAGCCGATCCAGGCAAGGAAAATCATCCTTCCGCCGCTATTTATGTCAACGGGGATGCTGATGTTTTTATTCGATGAATTCCAGGTGCCGTGGACGCAAGTGCTAGAAGCCAGCCTGGTCGGGGTCGTGTTTTCAGCTTTTCTAATTTAT
Organism: Sporosarcina sp. P33; assembly: GCF_002077155.1. Lineage (GTDB taxonomy): Bacteria > Bacillota > Bacilli > Bacillales_A > Planococcaceae > Sporosarcina. The sequence continues at coordinate 135,006 of NZ_CP015027.1, forward strand.
ACAACAACATTCGAGCTGAAGAATGACGGAATCTATCTGAAGAAGTCCAAGGCGTTTCTCATTATTTTACTCGGTTTGCTGGTAATCCGCGCAGTTGGGAAGATTGTGCTCAGCAATTCGATTGATGTGGGCGAGCTTGGCGGCATGTTCTTCATTTTGGCATTCTCGATGATCCTGCCGTGGCGGATTGGAATGCTGCTGAAGTATAAAAAACTGGAAAAATGTATGCGAAAAAAGGAACTGTCTTTGTGACGGTTCCTTTTTTGTATGTGAATGTTGACTTGATGCAAAAAAGGATGACCTATGCGGACATCCTTTTGCTATGTTCAGATAAATAAATGCTCGTACGGCTGAACATCTATTTCCATTTGCTTGAGTTTCTTGCGAAGGAAATTATGGTCGCGCTTGGGAGTAGCGAGAATATAGCCCTTAATAATATGGTCAAATTCAATAGTCTTGGCGCGGTCTTCCAGCGCGATTTCACCGATCTTGGCGCCGATCTTCTGCTTTGCCACGTCACGGAACAGTTCCGGCACAGGCGTGACAAGTTCATTCAGCATGGCTTTCGCTTCGTCATTCCACAAATGCAGGGACTCGTTGACATAATGTTCTTCCCAGTCCAGTGTTGATTTACCGTCTTCTTTCGGCAGCACCTTTAAGAACTTCCGGAACATGAAGAACCCGCCAATGGCGAATAACCCGATCAACACAATACCCCAAAACAGGATGAACCACATAAATAGGTCTTGCACGGTTTTTCACCTCTTCCATTCTATTCTTCATTATAAAAGCATTTGAGAAATATTTCACTAACAAAGTATCCGATTCTTTCTTTCGCGTCTATATAGCGGGTGAAAGGAGGTGATACACATGGCAGCTGCACTAGAATTTAAACAGGCGGTAGGGAAGATTCATTTCAACGCCGGCGTGAATGAAAAGGGCAATTTCATCCGCAAAGTAAAAACGTACCGATTTGTACACAACGGGGCAACACCGGCAAACTTGTATACGGCTTTTACTACACTGTCTTCTTTATCAAGCTATCAGACAATCCAGTTCGAGAAGGTTCTGACAGAAGATCTTCATAACTAAACCCGTACAGGAGGAGAAAATGCATGGAAAAAGTATTGGAATTGACATTTTTGACAGCGGACGGCAAGCCCGTAAAATTAACAGTGGACGAACCGCGTGAAGATCTCACAACAGAGCAAGTGGAATCCGCGATGCAGCAAATCATCGCAAGCAATGTATTCATTGTAGAGGAATCACCGCTTGCTGCGATTAAAGGTGCGCGCACATTACTGCGCGAAACACAAACACTCGTCACTCGTTAACGGATACAGCCGGTTTTCAGTCATGTACTGGAAGCCGGCTTTTTTGATTCATAGGAAGGAGGAGTGAACAATGGAACATTGGCTGCAACTCATCCAGGATGTCGGATTTCCGATTTTCGTATCGTTTTATCTGCTGCATCGGCTGGAAGTAAAGCTTGAAGCGATTCATGGCGTTCTCTCGGATATAAAAAACAGGTGACTTCATCGGAACTTCATGATTTCGTCAATGTTTAGCCAAATAGCGGCGGCTCTACGCCTTGTATGGGATGGGAACTTTAGTTATGATAAAGTGACTAGTATAAGGTGGAGGAATCAACTATGCATAAAAAGTTTTTATTACCGCTGACACTGATTTTCGTGCTGATATTGAGTGCATGCGGCGGCAGCTTTAAGCCGGACCATAAATATAAAGTGGATTCATTTGAATTCACCAATCAGCATAACGAAACGGTAACCGATAAAGATTTGGAAGGCTCTGTCTGGCTGGCACAATTTGTCTTTACGAAATGTACGACCGTATGCCCGCCGATGATGAGTAATATGGTTACTTTACAAGAAAAGCTAATTGACAATAAGATTGAGGATTACAATATCGTGTCATTCAGTGTAGACCCGGATGTGGATACACCTGAAGAACTCGCCAAGTATCTGGACATGTTCAGTGCGCCGGATGAAAGCAAGTGGCAGATGCTGACAGGGTATGACATGAAAACGATTGAAAAATTAGCCGCATCTTCGTTTAAACAACTAGTGAAACAGATACCTAACGACGACCAAGTGTTACACGGCGTTTCATTCGGACTTGTCAATCAGCAGAATGAAGTTGTAAAGTTATATGGCGGCAGTAAAGATGTAGATTATGATACAATCGTCAATGATATAAAAGCACTCATCAAAGAAGGCAAGTAATCTACGGAAGGGGTGAGGCAATGAAGAAATTAAAGAAAAAGAGACTCAGTCGATCGGGACGCGTTATGGTCGCTTTTTTGGTTTTATTAGTACCTGTTGCTGTCACACTCTTTACGATTTCCGCCATTCTGTGGGTAAATTTCGGAAAACATGACAAAATAACAGAAACGGCTTCTGCGTTATTCCATATACAGGACCGCAAGACGGGGGAAGCGATACCGCAGGAATTTATTCCTATTTACATCGCGGCCGCTAAGGAGTACGACATCCCATGGACTTTGCTTGCCGCGCATCACCGGATTGAAACACGCTTCTCCACAATGAAGACCGATGTTTCACCGGTTGGGGCAGAAGGTCCAATGCAGTTTATGCCCTGCACATTCGTCGGCTGGGACTATCCCGGCTGTAAAGAGCTCGGCAAAGGCGATATTCCGGAACGCGACAAAATTGATCCGGCCGTAATCGAGCAGTACGGCGGATACGGCGTGGATGCGAACGGTGACGGAATCGCCGATCCATTCGATATAGAAGACGCGATCTTCAGCGCTGCCAATTATTTATCCCAAAGCGGGGCAGCTGACGGGAATATTGAAAAAGCTGTGTTTACCTACAATCACAGCAATCAGTATGTAGAAGATGTCATATGGTATTACAATGAATTTGAAGAACAGCGTCTGCAGTCAGAAAAACGTGCGAAAAAATAAAACGCGGAGTTCACCTAACCGGTGACTCTGCGTTTTTTTATGGATGGTTTTTCATCAAACTGTGGCTGGAAAGGGAGTTAAAAGTGTAATGGGCGGCACCGATGTGCAACATCTCCAAAAGTTGCCGTCACTCATAGGAAAGACATCAGTTGACTGACATTGACTATACAATTTTTACAAAAAAACGTGAAGTTCGCCGTTTTAGCAAACTTCACGTTTTTCCATTTTAAACTTATGATGCTTTGCGCATACTCTTCATAATCAGGCTAACAATAAATACAAGTACGATGGCACCAATTAATGCGGGTACGAAATAGAAGCTGGAAATCTGTGGACCCCATTCGCCCAGCAGTGCGCCACCAATCCATGCACCGACAATACCTGCAATAATGTTACCGATAATACCGCCCGGAATATCTCTGCCTACAATAAGTCCAGCTAACCAACCGATAATACCTCCGATAATCAAGAACCATAAAAAGCTCATGCTGTTCATCTCCTTTTATAATGTGTATGTAGCTCCTGCTTAGTATTTGTATAACCGTCTTTTTAATACATCAAACATTTTTCAATAAAAAAAGTCCAGACAGAATGAGTTCTGCTGAACTTTTGACGGATTTTATTTCGTGATGACCGCTGCGCCGAGTGTATGCTGGAAGTGGGAAAGTGCCCAGTCATGACCCGCCGCGCTGAAGCTTGCGACGCCGCCTTCATGAACGGCGATTGTATAACCGAGATTGTATGCGTCAACCGCAGTATGTAAAATACAAATATCCGTACAGACACCCATAAGATGGATTTCTGTAATGCCGCGGGCACGAAGCTGGATATCGAGATCGGTCCCGGCAAATGCACTGTAACGCGTCTTATCCATCCAGATGATATCGCCGGTATGTGCGGCGCAGAAATTTTGCAGTTTCCCGTACAGGCGGCGGCCTTCCGTCCCTCTGATGTTATGAGGCGGGAACAGTTTGCTTTCCGGGTGATACGGATCATTTTTTTCATGCAGATCATTGATTACGAAGACGGGAAGCTGCTGTTTTACGAAGTCTTCCGTCGTATTTGTAATATACTCTTCCAATGCGATGCCTGGTTCGCCGCAAGTCAGTGCGCCGTCAATCGCTACGAAATCGACTGTGTAATCTATCACGAGTAATGCTTTATTCATCTGGAACATCTCCTTTCTTAGTATTTTGCCACAGCTGCGGCTGATTGACCAGACAAATGTAAAGACATCATAAGGATGAAATAATTCAAAAATACAGGAATCCATAAAAAGATTGTCAGCAGACGCAACAAGAATAAAAGACATAAATTGACACAAACTATAAATTTCATCAGAAAAACTGAAGCTATTTGAGAATCAAGCCGACTAATTGAGAATTCTTAATGATATTTCAATTAGTCATCACATTTTCTTATGTCTGCTTATAATTTATATGTATTTTACTATTGTTCTTTGCTATACTAAGATGGAATAGAGGAAAGATGTGCATTTTTATCTTTCAGTACATAAAGGGAGGAAATCAAATCATGGCAAAAAGCAATTTGCATAATAGCCGTCAGTCTTTCAAAGTAAACGACAAGACGTATAACTACTACCGTTTGAAAGCTTTAGAAGAAGCAGGCATCACAAAAGTCTCAAAACTTCCTTATTCAGTGAGAGTGTTACTAGAATCAGTACTTCGTCAGCATGACGGATACGTGATTAAAGACGATCACGTTGAAGATTTAGCGAAATGGGGCACTGTGCAAAACGCAGATGCTGAAGTTCCATTCAAACCATCACGCGTAATCCTTCAGGACTTCACAGGAGTTCCTGTAGTAGTGGACTTGGCTTCATTGCGTTCTGCAATGAACGAACTGGGCGGAGATCCAAACGAGATCAACCCTGAAATCCCAGTGGATCTTGTAATTGACCACTCCGTACAGGTAGACAGCTATGGTACACAGCAAGCTCTGCAAAAGAACATGGAACTTGAATTCGAACGTAATGCTGAGCGTTACCAGTTCTTGAGCTGGGCACAAAAAGCATACGATAACTACCGTGCAGTACCGCCTGCAACTGGTATCGTTCACCAAGTAAACCTTGAATATCTGGCTAACGTTGTTCATGCGGTTGAAAACGAGGACGGAACATTCGAAACATACCCGGATACATTAGTAGGAACTGACTCCCACACAACAATGATCAACGGGATCGGTGTACTTGGATGGGGCGTTGGCGGTATTGAAGCTGAAGCTGGCATGCTTGGACAGCCTTCATACTTCCCAATTCCAGAAGTTATCGGTGTAAAACTAGTTGGAGATCTTCCGGACGGAACAACTGCAACTGACTTAGCGCTTAAAGTAACTCAAACTCTTCGTGCACAAGGCGTTGTAGGTAAATTCGTTGAGTTCTTCGGCCCTGGTGTTTCTAAATTACCGCTTGCTGACCGTGCAACAATCGCAAACATGGCTCCTGAATACGGTGCTACTTGCGGATTCTTCCCGGTTGACGAAGAATCACTTAACTATATGCGTTTAACAGGCCGCGACGAAGAGCATATTGCGGTAGTTAAGCAATACTTGATCGAAAACGACATGTTCTTCACTCCTGAAAAGGAAGAGCCGACGTTCACTAAAGTTGTAGAAATCAACCTTGGCGATATCGCTGCAAATCTATCAGGCCCTAAACGTCCGCAAGACTTGATTCCATTGACTGAAATGCAACAGTCTTTCAAAGACGCAGTTGTAGCTCCAGAAGGAACACAAGGCTTTGGTCTGACACCAAAAGAGCTTGAGAAAAAAGGTACGATCAAGTTCGAAGACGGACGTAAAGTAGAATTGAAGACTGGTGACGTTGCAATCGCAGCTATCACTTCTTGTACAAACACATCTAACCCATACGTAATGTTGGCGGCTGGATTGGTTGCGAAGAAGGCTGTTGAAAAAGGACTGACACCTCCGCCATACGTTAAAACTTCATTGGCGCCAGGTTCAAAAGTTGTAACTGGCTACTTGAATGATTCTGGTCTGTCTGATTATATGGATAAAATCGGATTCAACACAGTAGGTTACGGATGTACTACATGTATCGGTAACTCCGGTCCATTACTTCCAGAAATCGAAAAAACAATTGGTGACGAAGACCTTCTAGTAACATCTGTCCTTTCAGGTAACCGTAACTTTGAAGGCCGCGTACACCCATTCGTGAAAGCGAACTACTTGGCTTCACCTCCATTGGTTGTAGCATATGCACTGGCTGGAACAGTGAACATTGACTTTGCTAAAGATCCAATCGGACAGGACCAAGACGGTAACGATGTATTCTTCAAAGACATCTGGCCTTCTACTCAAGAAGTAAATGATGTATTGAATGCAACAGTTACACCTGAATTGTTCCGCAAAGAATATGCTCGTGTATTCACAGAAAACGAAGCATGGAACGCAATTGAAACAACAGATGATTCTCTGTACAATTTCGATGAGAGTTCAACATATATCCAAAACCCGCCATTCTTCGAAAATCTTTCGAAAGAACCGGCTGATATTGAGCCGCTTGAAGGCCTGCGTGTAATCGGTAAGTTCGGTGATTCTATCACAACTGACCACATTTCACCTGCCGGAGCTATCGGTTTGAACACACCTGCAGGAATCTACCTGCGTGAAAACGGCGTAGAGCCGCGTAACTTTAACTCTTACGGATCACGTCGCGGTAACCACGAAGTGATGATGCGCGGAACGTTCGCGAATATCCGTATTCGTAACCAGATCGCAGAAGGCACTGAAGGTGGATTCACTACGTACTGGCCAACTAAAGAAGTTATGCCGATCTATGATGCAGCTATGAAGTATCAGCAAGACGGAACTGGCTTAGTAGTACTTGGCGGTAAAGACTACGGAATGGGATCTTCACGTGACTGGGCGGCAAAAGGTACAAACTTGCTTGGCATCAAAACAGTTATCGTAGAAAGCTTCGAGCGTATTCACCGTTCTAACCTAGTGATGATGGGTGTACTTCCACTTCAGTTCATCAATGGTGAAAACGTTGAGTCTCTAGGCTTAACTGGTGAAGAAGAAATCTGTGTGAATATCGCAGAAGGCGTAAAACCGCGTTCAATCCTTAAAGTTACAGCGAAAGCTCCAGACGGCAAGGAAACAGAATTTGAAGTATTGGCTCGTTTCGACTCTGAAGTTGAAGTGGACTACTACCGTCACGGCGGAATCCTTCAAATGGTTCTACGTAATAAATTAGCAGCAAAATAATTATACGCTGATCAGAATGTCCGGCTTAGCCGGGCATTCTTTTTTGATGGCGAGCAAAGGCGGTGCGGCACTCGATCATATGTCCATCGCAAGCGCTCATCGTTCACGGCAAACCTCTCTATAGCGACAGACAAGCGCTCTATGAAGACGCGCAGCTGCTCTATCACAGTCTGCAAGCGATCATACATGCTTCATAGCCGCTCATTGCCCTCCGGCGCCTCCTAGAGTTTGACCTGAAACAAATAAAACTCTTTTCATGAAATGTGTATTTCAAGCAATCCATTTTCCAGTTCGCTATACTAGTTCATGAGGTGATCACATGTTTTCCAGTGAAAAAGAAATTGAGGTCCGTTATGCAGAAACGGATCAGATGGGCGTTGTTTATCACGCCAACTACTTAATTTGGATGGAAATCGGACGTACAACGCTTATTAAAGACCTGGGGTACGAATATGCGCAGCTTGAACGCGACGGCTACCTATCGCCTGTAACGGAGCTGTCTGTGAAATATAAGACGTCGATTACATATGGTGAGACGATTACCGTGAAGACATGGGTAGAATCCCATGGCAAGCTTCGTACAGTCTATGGCTATGAAATTTTGCATGCGGACGGAAGTATTGCAGCAACGGCTGTTTCAGAGCATGTGCTCGTGAAGAAAGACAGTTTCCGGCCCGTTTCATTGCGTAAAATTCATCCGGAGTGGGACGCTGCTTATTTGGAAATTCAGCGGGGGAACAGCTGATGGCATTTGGAATCAACCGGCGGCAATTGCGGGAGTGGAAGAGTGCGGTGAAACGCGGGGAGATTGCTTTTTTGACTCATTACTGGCTTGATGACCGATTTCCGGATATTAATACAGTGACGAAAGTCGGATGCAGCGATATCGGGACACTCGCGGAGTGGGGCAGACAATATGGGTTAAAGCCGGAATGGATTCATGCGCGCGAAGAATATCCGCATTTTGACCTGATGGGGAAACGTCAAGTAGATATTTTGAAGCAGGAGGAGCAATTACACCAATTAACACGATTAAAAAATGGTAAGCATAACTCCCTATAGGAGCTGTGCTTACCATTTCATTTGCGATTACGAAACGCGGTAGTGGAAAGATAACTCTTCGCTTGCCGGATCCGTATCGACATGCAGGTCATGTCCATCAAAAAACCAAAGATCCCGCTCTTCCACATAATAATGAACATCGTTGATGACCTTTTCGGCAACCGGTTCGTCAGGGGTTTCTTTCGTAATTCCGATGGAAAATCCTTCATGCAGAGGACTCGAACCGCCGTAACGCGCGAAAAACTTTACATAATCGCCTGCAGCAGCTTCCATTTCGTTCTCAAACCATTGAACTGCTTGTTCGGAAATATGAATATTCATGCAGCATACATCCTTTCCAGTAGTGACACCTATAACCACTTCACTTTTGGTTCGGTTCCGTTTTTAATACGGGCAATATTGGCGCGATGACGATAGAAAATAAAGAAGCCCATCAGAGAAACCACTAAGAATAAATACAGATCTCCGCCCATCAGGTAGAAAATAAAGCAGTAGGCGGGCCCGAGAACTGAGACGATGATGGACGTCAACGATACCATCTTTGTCAGCTTCAGCGCAATTAAAAACGTAATGATGACAAGTAAGAAAATAGGCCAGTTATAGCCCAGTAAGACACCGCCTGAAGTTGCGACAGCTTTTCCGCCGCGCAGACCCGCGAAAACAGGGAAGATATGCCCGAGCACCGCTACAATGCCGAGTGCCAGCGGATGAATCGTAGTCTCCTGAAAGTACGGCAACAGCGGTAACAGAACAGCTGCCGTTCCTTTAAAGATATCGAGCAGTGTGACGACAATGCCCGCTTTCTTTCCGAGTACCCTGAACGTATTAGTGGCACCCATATTTCCGCTGCCGTGCTGTCTGACATCGGTCTTATAAAATAGCTTGCCGATCCATAGTGCGGAAGGGATCGAACCGAGCAAATAGGCTGTCAGAATGATAATGTAATTTTCCATAGCGAACCCCTTTGTGCAAGATTGACTGTTTGTTTATAAGTGTAGCAGATGCATAAGGGACGGACAATAATAGAATTTCAGCGAATGCGAAAGAGCAGGCGCGAAACCGTTATTCGGATAAATCGTTCCTAACGATGTCACCGTTTCCGCATTGCAATCCTTACATTTCTTCTATACAATAGGTTGAGCTGAAACAAAACGTTGATTTGACAAGGTTTATCAGAAGTTGTATGATGAAAATAAGAGAACATTTGTTTGACGGGGGTTTCATTTTGACGAAACAGAAAATACAAAATACGTATGATGACAGTTCCATTCAAATTTTAGAAGGTCTGCAGGCGGTACGGAAAAGACCGGGAATGTACATCGGTTCTACCGATACGCGAGGCTTGCATCACTTAGTGTATGAAATAGTCGATAACTCAGTGGACGAGGCGCTGGCAGGCTTCGGAAATGAAATCGATGTAACGATCCATAAAGATGGCAGCGTCAGTGTGCGGGATTATGGGCGCGGCATGCCGACGGGCAAGCATGAGTCGGGCAAACCGACGGCAGAAGTTATTTTGACTGTGCTGCACGCAGGCGGTAAATTCGGACAGGGCGGCTATAAAACAAGCGGCGGCCTGCACGGCGTTGGCGCATCTGTTGTCAACGCATTGTCAGAATGGCTTGAAGTGACGATTTACCGGGACGGCAAGAAATTCCTTCAGCGTTTCGAAAATGGGGGTAAGCCGGTTACGACACTTGAAGAGATCGGCAAAACGAAGGAAACAGGCACAGCTATTCATTTCAAACCGGATACGACAATTTTCTCCACAATCAAATATCAATACGACACACTGGCAGAGAGATTGCGTGAGTCTGCTTTTCTGTTGAAAGGTTTAAAGATTACCTTGAAAGAAGAAGGCACAGATAAGCACGATGTCTTCCATTATGAGTCAGGTATTGAAGCGTTTGTTGCGTATTTAAATGAAGAAAAAGAAGTGCTCCATGAGGTGGCGTATCTTGAAGGCGAAAACGATGGCATTGAAGTCGAATTTGCCTTCCAGTTCAGCGACGGCTATGCTGAAACGATACTTTCTTTCGTCAACAACGTACGGACGAAAGACGGCGGGACGCATGAAACCGGTGCGAAAGCTGCGATGACACGTGTGGTGAATGAATATGCACGCAAGTCAGGCTTGCTGAAAGAAAAAGATAAAAATCTCGACGGCGCGGATATTCGTGAAGGGATTGCGGCAATTGTTTCTGTGCGTATACCAGAAGAAATTCTGCAGTTTGAAGGTCAGACAAAAGGAAAACTGGGCACCAGTGAAGCGCGGACAGTGACAGACGCTGTCATATCGCAAAAAATGCTGTATTTCCTTGAAGAAAATGCAGAACTGAGCGCGAATCTCGTGCGTAAAGCAATTCGTGCGCATCAGGCCCGAGAAGCAGCACGTAAGGCGCGGGAAGAAGCACGTTCTGGTAAAAAGCGCAAAAAGTCTGATACACTGCTGTCCGGTAAACTGTCGCCGGCCCAGTCGCGCAATGCAGCGAAGAATGAATTATACCTAGTTGAGGGTGATTCGGCAGGCGGTTCAGCAAAACAAGGACGAGACCGTACGTTCCAGGCCATTTTGCCGCTCCGCGGTAAAGTGATCAATACGGAAAAAGCAAAACTTGAAGATATCATGAAAAATGAAGAAATTAATACAATAATCCATGCGATCGGTGCCGGCGTCGGCGCAGATTTCCAAATTGAAGATGCGGCGTACGACAAAGTCATCATCATGACCGATGCCGATACGGACGGTGCGCATATTCAAGTGCTTCTGCTGACATTCTTCTACCGTTACATGAAGCCGCTGATCGAAGCGGGGAAAGTGTATATTGCACTGCCGCCATTATTCAAAGTGTTTAAAGGCACCGGCAAGAGTGAAAAGCTGGCCTACGCATGGACGGATGATGATCTCGAAGAAGCAATTGAAAAGGTTGGCAAAGGCTATATGCTTCAGCGCTATAAAGGTCTCGGTGAGATGAATGCGGATCAATTATGGGAAACAACGATGGATCCGGCCACGCGCACGCTGATTCGTGTAACGATTGAAGATGGTGCGAAGTCCGAGCGCCGCGTCACAACACTGATGGGTGATAAAGTCGAACCGCGCCGTAAATGGATTGAAGAAAACGTCGATTTCGGCTTGATTGAAGAACATAATATTCTAGACAATGCGTATATACATGTTGAGGGGGATATGGAATGACCCATTCAGAAACTTTTCAAGATCTGCCCTTGGAAGAAGTAATTGGTGACCGTTTTGGGCGTTATAGTAAATATATTATTCAAGACCGTGCGATTCCGGATGCCCGGGACGGATTAAAGCCGGTGCAGCGCCGTATTTTATATGCGATGTTCCACGAAGGCAATACACATGACAAGGCGTTCCGTAAGTCCGCTAAAACGGTCGGTAACGTCATCGGTAACTATCACCCGCACGGTGATACGTCCGTATACGATGCGATGGTGCGGATGAGCCAGTCATGGAAACTGCGCCATGAAATGGTGGATATGCAAGGAAACAACGGATCAATTGACGGAGACTCTGCAGCTGCGATGCGTTATACGGAAGCACGGCTTTCTGCTATCGCGAGTGAAATGCTGCGCGATATCCGTAAAGAAACCGTAGATTTCGCATTTAACTTCGATGATACGGAGCTGGAGCCGACTGTCTTGCCGGGACGTTTTCCGAACTTGCTGGTGAACGGATCCACAGGTATTTCTGCAGGATATGCGACCGACATACCGCCGCACGCACTGCATGAAGTCATCGATGCGGTTCTGATGCGGCTGAAAAAGCCGAATGTCAGTGTAGATGAGCTGATGACGGTCATTCCGGGGCCGGATTTTCCGACAGGGGCTATTATCCAGGGAACGGATGGAATACGCACTGCTTACGAGACAGGCAAAGGGCGTTTCATTATCCGGGCAAAGTGGGATATTGAACAGCTGAAAGCAGGCAAATCACAGATCGTTATTACGGAAATTCCGTATGATGTCAATAAAGCTAACTTAGTGAAGAAAATGGATGAGCTGCGCCATGACCGCCGATTGGACGGCATTGCAGAAATTCGGGATGAATCCGACCGTACCGGACTGCGCATCGTCGTCGAACTGAAGAAAGAAATAGACGGCACAGCCATCATGCAGTATTTATTGAAACATACCGACCTTCAGATTACGTATAATTTCAATATGATTGCAATCGCTGGCAGACGTCCGATGCTCATGTCACTTCCTATGCTGCTCGACGCCTACATCGATCACCAGAAAGATGTCATTACCAGACGTTCTGTATTTGATATCCGAAAGGCAAAGGAACGGCTGCATATCGTAGACGGCCTAATCAAAGCATTATCGATCCTTGATGAAGTCATTAAGACGATCCGTGCGTCAAAAGATAAGAAGGACGCCAAACAAAACTTGGTTAACGCGTTTGACTTCACGGAAGTTCAGTCGGAGGCCATCGTTTCCTTGCAGTTATACCGTCTGACCAATACCGATATTACGGAATTGAAAAAAGAGGAAGAAGAACTGCGCAGTATGATTACAGAATTGGAAGAGATCCTCGCGAGTGAATCCAAATTAAAGTCGGTTTTGGTGAAAGAGATCAAGGCGATCCGCAAGCAATTCGCCGAATCAAGACGTTCAGTAATCGAGGAGAAAATCGAAGAGCTGAAAGTGGATCTGGATATTCTGATACCGAGTGAAGAAGTAATGGTCTCCGTCACAAAAGGCGGATATATTAAGCGCACCAGCATGCGCTCTTATTCGGCGTCGAACGGAAAAGGCCAGGAAATGAGAGAATCGGATTATAATCTGCTTGAATCAGCGATGAACACGCAGCATCACTTGCTGCTGTTCACCTCTCTCGGCAATTATATCTATCAGCCGGTTCACGAGCTGCCGGACATCCGCTGGCGTGATCTGGGTCAGCATATATCCAGTATCGTCGGCATGGAGCCGGGCGAAGAGCTGGTGGACGTCATAGGCCTTGACAAGTTTGATGAAAAACAGAGTATTTTGACCGCTTCATCGAACGGCAATGTAAAAATCTCGAAACTGACGGATTTCCAAGTACAGCGTTTTAACCGTTCATTCAGAGCGATGAATGTTAAAAAAGATGACCGGCTCGTCGGTGCCCGCATAATAACAGGCGAAGAAGATATTTTATTGGTCAGCAGGCAAGCCTATTCGCTGCGGTTTGCATTGTCTGAGCTCGCGGTTACGGGTATTCGCACAGCCGGTGTCAAAGGCATCAACTTAAAGCCTGAAGACGAGCTGGCGGCGTTTGAAGTAATTACACCGCAAACGAAGAATGTCTTTCTGGCCACACAGCGCGGATCAGTAAAGCGAATGAATATATCAGAGTTTGAAGTCAGCTCTAGAGCACTCCGCGGCGTGACGATAGTAAAAGAGCTAAAATCTAACCCACACCGGATTGTTGATATGAAAGCAGTAAGAGACGATGAGGAAATGGTCTTGCTGACTGAAAAGAACGAGAAAATTGAAGTGGATCCAATGGCTTTGAAAAATACCAATCGTCAATCTACAGGCAGCGCCGTAGTTGATGAAGCAAAAAGTGGTAAAGTCATACAAGTTTCCACAATAAAGAAAGAAAGTAAATAAGCTGATCCATGCGGGCTGCCCGGCAAGTGGTTATATGACGACTTGCTGTGGCGGCTCTTTTTTTATGTTTCGGATGTTGTGCAGAAAACAGGACGGGAAATCTCATTTGCACAGGAACGTGCCGCCTTCCCGATGCGTGCATCTGTACCGCTGCTCCTTTTGTGTACTCCAGTGACGCACATATTCAGTGTTAGCTCTATATAAGAACAATAGCCTGTGTAATCCGTTAAAAGAGCGGTGATCTGTCTCCAATGTCGCGGTCATCCCCCGCGAAAGTCGGGTTTGTTTATACCGTTCAGAATATATTGAAAACAAAAAACCTTGTATTGCCAGCGCTTCAGCAAGGCCAATCATTATTTTTCCAGCACTAATAACATTAATTACTTAATCCTTAAAAAATAAAAATAAAAAATAAAACCGTTTGCTATGATTCTATACAAGTTAGACAAAATACAAGCGTCAGAGGTGAAGTGATGATGAAACTGATGAATGAAAAAACTAGATCGAATGCAGAATTGGATCCATTATTCCATCCACGCACGATTGCCGTACTCGGAACTTCGGAAAATACAAATAAAATAGGGTACTTGCAGCTCAAGGCGCTGCTTGACGGCGGATTTACAGGGGATATTTTCCCGATTCATCGCAGTGCCAAGGAAATCGCAGGCTTGACGTGTTATCCAAGTGTTAAGAATGTGCCGGATCAAGTAGATCTTGCCATCCTTTGTGTCGGAATTGATCAAGTGGAGACATGTTTAATTGAATGCGGTGAAAGCGGTGTCAAAGCAGCCATCGTCTTCGCGGCGGGATACTCTGAAATCGGAGAAGCAGGCATAGCTGCACAGGACCGCCTGAAAGAACTGGCTGACACGTACAATATCCGGATTATCGGTCCGAACTGTGTCGGTTTGCTTAACACAACAAACGGCTTAATGGGCACATTCTCACCGGGCTTGACGAATATGCCGCTAAATAAAAAACGGGAAGCAGGCTTCGTAACACAAAGTGGAGCATTTGGTGTACTGACATATATCGCGGCTGCCCAGCAAGGACTGACATTCAACTATTTCGTCAGCGTTGGCAATGAAGTCGATGTGGCTTTTTCCGACGTGATCGAGTATATGCTGCATGATCCGTACACGAAAATTGCGAGCGGATATCTGGAAGGAGAGAAAAATCCGGAGAAGCTGCGGAAGCTTGCGAAGTTTGCCCTTGAAATCAACAAACCGATCGTCATCATGAAATCCGGACGGAGCAGCGCAGGAAGCCGTGCCGCGGCATCACACACAGGTTCATTAGCGGGAGCCGATCAAGTGTATGACGGATTCTTCAAACAAACTGGCATTGTCCGCGCTGATGATTACAATGACATCATTTCTTTCTCAAAACTGTTCATGTCGAATAAAATGCCGGCGGGAAGAAATACCGTAATTGTTACAAGCTCCGGCGGAAGAGGGATCAATGAAGCCGACCGCTGTGAATCATACGGCCTGACTATCCATCCCCTGAGCGACAAAATAAAACAGGCAATTGAAAAAAATATTCCTGGTTATGCAAGCGCTTCCAACCCGATTGATCTGACAGCCGCAGCATCCATCACCCACCCGCAGCTGTTTGTGGAGCCGTTAAAAGTACTGGTCAATGATCCGGAGACAGATATTATCATTTTTTCTGAATTCCCTATGCACTGGGATGAAAACACACCCGAACTGCAGGAATTTGTTGCGCTTTGCGAGAACTCCGATAAGTTCATTCTCGTGACTACGTTCCCGCTTGAAGGCATGTCCGTTCCAAAAGGAGTCCAGTATCTGGAAGACCATGGCATTCCGTTTGTAAGAGGTGATATGGATCCTATCCGCTCGCTGGCAAAGCTGGCAGAGTACAGAGAAGCGTACGATAAAGCTAGAGAACGTAAAACGCAGGCCGAACCGGAGAAAGTCAATAAAACGAACATCCGCCATTTATTCCCGGAAAATCAGACATTAAGTGAATCACAGTCTGCCGCGATTTTGAATGAATATGGAATCCCTACTGCAAGACGCGCACTCGCACAGTCTTCAGCAGAAGCAGTGGCGTGTGCGGAGAGCATTGGATATCCTGTCGTGCTGAAAATCGATTCGCCTGATATTCCCCATAAGACCGAAGTAGACGGCATCCGATTAAACGTAAAAAATGCGGAAGAAGTCAGAAAGGCGTATGAGGAGATCTGTCATAATGCGGCCGCGAACTGTCCGGCAGCCGAAATTCACGGTGTGGCTGTGCAGGAAATGCTGCCAGAAGGCGTAGAGGTCATTGTAGGCGTCACGAATGATCCGACATTCGGCCCGGTTATCATGTTTGGTCTCGGCGGTGTATTCGTGGAAGTGTTTAAGGATGTATCGTTCCGTGTTGCGCCGATCACCAGAGAAGATGCAATCGATAAGATGAAAAGTCTGAAAGGCTATGAGTTATTAAAAGGTGTACGAAATAAAAAGCCGGTCGACCAAGAAGCGATTATCGATGTGCTGCTGAAAGTATCTGAATTGATTCAAGATTACTCTAATGAAATCAAAGAAATTGACATCAATCCGTTAATTGTCTACGAGAAAGGCATTATAGCGGCAGATGCACTAATTATTACAAAGTAATGCGTGGGGAGGATAAAAAATGGACTTGGATCACAGCGTCATTGGTTTAACGAGCGATGAGTATGTGTTTGAAGTAGAAGGCCGGCATGTCGGTCAATTCGTAGCTGCAATCGGAGACGATAATCCGCTCTATACGGACGAAAATTACGCAAAGCAATCAGCGTACGAAGGACTGATCGTGCCGCCGACATTTCCGATTGCGATAAATGACGGAAAGACGGAAATGCCGCTTCATCTCGACCAGCGCAGAATGCTGCACGGCGAGCAGGAATTTCTTTACTACAAGCCGATCCGCATTGGCGACCGGCTGCGTTGCCAGATCAAAGTAAGCGATCTGTATGACAAAGAAGGTAAAAGCGGGAAAATGCAGTTTTTAAAACTTGATACGGAAATGAAAGACGAAACAGGCGATCTGGTTTGTATCAGCCGGATGAATATCGTCTATCGCTCACCGGCGAACTGACAGGAGGGACATCATATGATCAAAGATTGGGTGTTGGAAGAGCTGACTGTAGACCAGAAACTTGAACCGATGGTGAAACCGCCGATTACGAAAGTGCAGCTTGCACAGTATGCAGGGGCTTCCGGAGATTTTAATCCGCTGCACCTGGACGATGAATTCGCGAAGAAAATAGGCATGGATGGTGTCATTGCACACGGCATGCTGATCATGGGCTTCCTTGGCGAATACGTCATGAAGATTGCAGGCAAAGAAGCAAAAGTCTCAGCGATCAAGATGCGTTTTGGCAAAATGACTGTACCGGGCGACGAAATCCGCTGTACGGGTACAGTGGAACGCATATATGAAGAAGACGGCAAGCGGTGCATCGCTCTGGACCTGACAGCCGAGAAGATATCTGGGGGAGCAGTCGGTTCGGGGAGTGCCATTTTACAACTTACGTAAAAGCAATTGGGAAATAGGAGGAATTTATTTATGGGAACTATAAAAGACCGCTATGCCATTGTCGGCGTAGGAGAAAGTGAACGCTCAAGAAAATCGGGAACAACACCTCTTCACTTAGCGCTCGATGCGGCAAATGCAGCGATTAAAGATGCAGGTTTGAAAGCAACAGACATCGACGGATTCATGAACTATAACGAAGGAGACTCCTGTACGTCCCACCAATTGGCGACGTATCTCGGTGTGCGGCCAAAATACGTCAAAGATATCCAGGGCGGCGGAGCAAGCACTGAGATGCTGATTGCAGATGCGGCGGCACTCATTGAGGCGGGCCAGCTGAATACAGTGTTGATCTACCGTTCATTAAACGGCAGTTCCGGCACGCGTGTAGGACGCGGCTATGATCCCGATATGCTTCAAGGTGCTCTTGCAGGCGGAAGTTTCGTGATTCCTTATGGATCGGCGAGCCCGTCCCAGTGGTTTGGAATGTATGCCATGCGTCATATGCATGAAACGGGTACAACAAAAGAACATCTCGGACACGTGTGCTTGAGTTTTTATGAGCATGCACAGCGCAATCCGAAAGCGTTTCTTCACGGCAAGCCGCTGACGATGGAAAACTATCTGGCAACACCGGATATCAGTTCGCCTTTTAACATTCATGATTCCTGCCTGGAGCTGGATGAAGGAAATGCGCTGATCGTAACCTCTGCGGAGAACGCGAAAAACTGTACGTCAAGACCCGTCTATATTATGGGCATGTCGGCAAGACAATGTCATCCGCACGCGCATTATTGGAACGATATTGATCAGGTAGCTTCCGATTACGTGGCGAAAGAGCTGTATGAAAATGCAGGTGTGACTCCGGAAGATATCGACGTTGCCGCCATCTATGACTGTTTCAGCTGGGTAGTGCTGCGCCAGCTGGAAGCGTACGGCTTTGCGAAACGCGGGGAAGCTGGAGAATTTGTTGCACAAGGAAATTTAAAGATGGGCGGCAAATTGCCAACCAATACAGCAGGCGGCATGCTGTCTGAAGGCTATACGCACGGAATGAATAATGCCATCGAAATCGTCAGACAGCTGCGCCATGACTATGAAGGAACTGATCGCCAAGTAGAACACTGCAAGATCGGCATTTGTACCGGCTGGGCCGGTCCGGATATTGCAGGCGCGATGATTTTACGAAACTAGGAGGAATAGTATGACGTACCAAAAACCGATTCCATTGAAAGATCAAGACAACCAAGCGTACTGGGATGCAGCGGACAAGCATGAGCTCGTACTGCAAAAATGTAATGACTGCGGGACGTTTTCGCAGCCGCCCGGCCCGACATGCGCAAATTGCGGAAGTGCAAATGTAGGGTGGGAAAAGATGGGGAATGATGTGCAAGCGACCGTCTATTCTTATGTCGTATCTTATCGTCCATTCCTGCCCGGCTTCCAGGATGAACTGCCAACAATTATTGCGTTGGCGCAGCTGGACCGTGTGCCGGAAGTGAAGATCATGGGGAATATTCTGAATTGCGATGAACAAGATGTGCAGATTGGCATGCCGGTTCAAATGACGTGGGTTGATATTACAGAAGACCGCGCGTTGCCGCAATGGCAGCCTGTTACGAACTGATCGACAGACGCGGAAGAAAGGATGATGAATCATGGATTTCACATTTACAAAAAAGGAAGAGAAATTCAGAACCGAACTGCGGACGTGGCTTGAAGAAAACCTCCCGGAAGGATGGCTGGAAGGCAAGCGAGACTTACCGGAAGATATCGAAGAATATTCACGTGTATTGCGTGATTGGCAAAATAAATTGTACGAGGGCGGATGGGCAGCCATCGCCTGGCCAAAAGAATATGGCGGACGGGATGCCAGCCTGATGGAAGAGATTATTTATCATCAGGAGATGGTCAGAGTCAAAGCACCGCCGCTGATTAACTACATAGGTATCCATATGGTGGGTCCTACGTTAATCGATATGGGTACGGACGAGCAAAAAGAGAAATACTTGAAGAAAATCCTTACAGGTGAAGAAATATGGTGTCAGGGCTATTCAGAGCCTAACGCCGGATCCGACTTGACGGCCATCAAAACACGTGCTGTGAAAGACGGAGACCGCTGGCTGATCAACGGACAAAAAGTCTGGACGAGCTTCGGTCATGTGGCGGATAAATGCTTCCTGCTGACCAGAACGAGCAATCATCCGGAAAAGAAGCACCGCGGCATCACAGTATTCTTGATAGATATGGACCAGCCGGGAGTAGAAACACTGCCCATTGTCCAAATGGATGGACATAAAGAATTTAACGAAGTGTATTTGACGGATGCGGAAGCGACCGACGCAGATATCGTCGGCCAGCTGGATTCAGGATGGCACGTATTAATTGCGCTCATGCTGCATGAACGTACGGGAATTGGTGCGGAGCTGTTCACGCTCGAACAGCAGTTTAACGATACAGTCAAAATGTCTCAGCAATACAAAATTAACGGACGGCCATTAATTCAGGATCCGATGATCAGACAGAAGATGGCGGGCTTCTACGCGCGTATTCGCGGATCACTGCTGAATTATTACAGAAACCTGACAACTACGTTAAAGAATGGGCGGCCCGGTCCGGAAAGTTCGATCGATAAGCTGGTTGTCAGTGAGCTCAACAAAGAATTGTCTTCATTTGCGGTAGAGATCCAAGGGCACCATGGTGTGCTGTGGGATCAGGATGCACCGGCCGATTCTAAGTGGCAAAGTTTATTCCTGGCTTCATTCGGTCAAACGATTGGCGGAGGAACTAGTGAAGTGCAGCGGAACACAATCGGAGAGAGAGTGCTTGGACTGCCCAAAGACATGGGACGTTAATAAACGGGGGGATGCAAAATGGATTTTTCACTGACTGAAGATCAAGAAATGTTCCGCGGACATATCCGGAAAATGCTGGATACGTTCGGCGGTACGCAAGTGGCACGCGAAATGATCGAAAACAAACCGGAAAATTTGAAGAAACTTTATCATACATTGGCGGAACTTGGGTGTATGGCCATCAATATTCCAGAGGAGTATGGCGGACTGGATCTCGAATCTCTTGACTTAGTTCCAACGTACGAAGAACTCGGACGGTCTCTCGTTCCCGGATTGTTCATGGAAACGAATGCGCTCGCAGTGCCAATACTGAAGAAATACGGGACAGACGCACAAAAGCAAAACTATTTGTCTGCTGTTGCGGCGGGGGAAACACATATCTCCTTTGCGGCACTTGAGCCGTTCCATGACTTTTCTCCGCAAGGGATTCAATGTACTTTGCAGCAAAAAGATGGGCAGTACGTATTGAACGGCACAAAAATTCTCGTGCCTGAAGCAGAACTCGCAGAGGCATTCCTGCTGCTGGTCCGGACGAGCGGCGATCAGGAAGACGGTTTGGCGCTTGTGCTGATCGATAAGACAGATGAACTGTCAATAACAAAACAGGCGTCTTTTGATGAAGCGAAGCACGTGGCGAAACTAGACTTTACCGATTATACGATTACGGAAGAGCAAATCGTAGGCGAAGCGGATAAGGGCTGGGCTAATTTGCAGGAAGGTCTGCTGTATTTCAACGCAGCTCTCAGTTCGTATATGGTCGGCGCGATGGAGAGTGTGGTCAGCATGGCGGCGGACTATGCAAATATCCGTGAGCAGTTCGGTCAGAAAATCGGACGATTCCAGGCAATCAAACACAGTATTGTAGATATGAAAGTGCATTTGGAAATTGCCCGGTCCTTAAGTTATTACGCAAACTGGGTGGCAGACACCGATGAAGCAGACCGGGAAGCTGCGGTATACAGTGCACGTACGTACACAACGGAGAAATTCATCGAAGCATCTGCCCAAAACATTCAAATTCATGGCGGAATCGGATTCACGGAAGAAATCGATTGCCATTTATATGTAAAACGCGCACGCTATTATGATCAATATCTGGGTTCAACCCCTTTCTATCAGGAAAAAGTAGTCGCGTCACTGGGCTGGTAATCAGAAGGAGGAGAGTATATGACGAATGTAACCGAGAGATCCAAAGTGAAGACCTATGGCAATGTCGTTAACGGCAAGACGATGCAAGCGCAAGACGGCGCTGTGACAAACAGTATCGATCCGTCCACCGGGAAAGTGTGGGCCATGATTCCTTCCAGTAAAAAAGAAGATGCGGAGATGGTGATCCAGGCAGCACGCGGGGCGTTTGCAGACTGGGCGGATCTGCCGGCCCGTACACGCGGTGACTATATGCGTAAGATTGGGGATATGATTCCCGAGTATGCTGCGGAATTGCTGGAACTGGAAACACGAAATAATGGCTGGGTGCTTGATGAGTATGGCTATTTAGCGGAAGTATTGAAGCAAATTTGGTATGACGCGGCAGGTGCGGCATCATTAGTCGGTTCTCAGGGCCGTACTGTCCAGATGGGTGCGGGTGATTTCGGATTTACAGCACGCAAGCCTTACGGAGTGGCGGTCTTAATCCTGCCCTGGAACGCACCGCTGTTTACATTCACCATTAAGGCAGCCTATGCGCTCGCGGCGGGCAATACGGTCGTTATTAAACCATCTGAAAGTGCGGCAGTCGGTTCGCTGCGGTACGGCGAACTAATTTCACAAATTCTGCCGCCGGGTGTGCTCAATGTCATTTCAGGTGCTGGCAGAGAAATTGGAGATTACCTGGTAGGTCACAAAGAAGTAAATAAGGTAAGTTTGACAGGTTCAAAAGCGACAGCGGAACGCATCACGAAAGCGACCGCCCATTCACCGAAGTCATTAATTTTTGAACTCGGCGGCAAGTCCCCGAATATCGTCTTTGAAGACGCAAATATTGATCAGGCAGTATACGGTCTGATTCATGGAATCTTCACTCGCAACTCCGGACAGTTATGTGTGGCGGGCTCGCGTATGCTTATCCAGCGCAGCATTTATGATGAAGTGATCGGACGGCTGAAGGATTTAATGACAGATAGTGAATTCGTTAAGCACGGCGATATACTAAACACGAATAACACGATGGGGCCCATCGCCAATGAATCACAGTATAAGTCTGTTTGCTCTTACATTGATGAGGCATCACACGAGGGCTATGAAATAGTGTTCGGCGGAAAATACGGCGGAAACGAAGTGTTGCCTGGCCAGCCGGAATTTGCTGACGGCTACTGGGTTCAGCCTACACTTGTAAAGGTGGCGGATAACAGTATGAAACTGGCCCGTGAAGAAATCTTTGGGCCTGTGGCGGTCGCTATTCCGTTTGATACGGAAGAAGAAGCTGTGCAAATCGCAAATGACACGAATTTCGGTCTGGCAGCGGGTGTATGGACACAAAACCTTGGTTTGGCTCACCGAATGATCGATAAGCTGCAGGCCGGCAATGTATGGGTCAACACGTACGCTAGAGTAGGAGCGGATTTGCCGTTCAGCGGAATGAAGGAAAGCGGCTATGGAACAGATTCAATCCTCGATTATACACAGGAAAAAGCCTGTGTCATCAATATCGGCTGATGGGCCGGACATGATCTGCGGCAAGAGTGTTCCGGGTGCAAATATACCTGAAACATCTTCTGCAGATCTTCACTGTAGACCCTGACTAAATACAGCATAATGAATAAAGCTTTCAAACTATTACATGATCGATAAAGGGAGGCCATTTTATGAGTGAAGCGGCATGGAAGGATCAGTCGATTACTAGAGGTTTTTTATTCATCAGTTTTGGAGCGTTCTTTATTATGTTCAGTTTAGCAACTCATCTCCCCGCATATCCGCATATGATTGCAGAATTTAATCTGGCACCGGGTTATGCGGTGTGGATGCAGCTGGGGCTGGCTGTCGGGCTGACGGGTTTCCAGCCGCTGCTCGGATGGATCGGGGATTCGTTCGGAATAAAAATTGTCCTAATGATCGGCGGAGTGTTTATGATCATCGGTTCCTTGCTGGTGGCTTTCTCATTTTCTTTTTGGGTGCTCGTGCTCGGTTTGTTCTTTAAAGGAATTTCCGGAGCGGCGATTGCGCCATCAGGATTTGCTTATGCAGGGAAGTACATGGTCGGAACACAGCGCGGAAAAGCTATGGGGACATTTGCCGCATTCATCACTATTGGTTCGGTATTCGGTCCGGTATTGAGCGGAATGATTGTCGATGCGGTCAACTGGCAAGCAAGCTTCCTGTTCACTGCGCTGCTGGGCGGCGTAGGGATCGCATTATTCACTTTTGTCCCGCACGTGAAAGTGCAGGCACGTCAAAAATTGGATGTGCTCGGTCTAATTTTCGTCCTTCTTCTGTTAGTGAGTCTGTTGACAATTCCGACATTCATCAATAGCTATGGTATTGAATCAGGAATGTGGATCCCGTCACTGCTTGTTTTTGCTGCTGCATTACTGATTCTGGTCTTTGTAGAGAAAAAGCAAAAAGCCCCGCTGCTTGATATGGAGTATGTCGTCAATCGGAACTTCTGGGCACCTACAATGATTGCTGTGTTTATATTCCTTGGATATACAGGTGTAATGTACTTATTGACATTCTTCGTACAGAACGTCCAGGGCAAGGCGGCCACTACGGTAGGTTTTCTGCAGATGGCAGTTTTCCTCGGTACATCGGCTGCGGCTTATGTAAGCGGCAGGATCATCAAAAAATTGTCTGCACGTCTCGTGATCGGTTTCGGTATTCTCATCTTCGCTTCGGGAATCATCATGCTGAATTTCGTTACCCTAACGACATCATTTGCGTATCTGTTCATCTCAATGAGTTTCGTCGGGATTGGGGTCGGATTCCAAACGCCTGTTGTCAAGGGGCTGATCGTTTCTAAAGCTTCAGTGGAACGGATGAATGTGGTGACTTTTACGAATACGGTTATTGAAAACCTTGCACAGAGAATGGGCGCATCGTTTGCCTTGGTTGCTTTCTCCATATTTAGTGCAAGCGGCAACAATGTGGCGGCCGTAGTGAATACATCTTGGGTGATCATCGGTTTCATCATCATTGCATTACTGCTCTTACCATTGATTCCGCGGGCGATCCCCGGCATTCATACAAGTGAAGAAGATTTACTCGATACCCGTGTAGTTCCGAAACCATTGAAAGCAGAGGGGATAAAATAAATTTCGCTGTAACGTATAGAGAGGAGACTTTACCATGAATATTTATGTCTTGCTGAAAAAAACATTTGACACAGAGGAAACAATTTCTGTGTCGGGCGGCCGAATTGATGAAAGCGGTGCGGAGTTCATTATCAATCCGTACGATGAGTATGCGGTAGAGGAAGCGATTCTTCAGCGCGATCAGCACGGCGGTACGGTAACTGTCGTGACGGTTGGAGATGCGTCTTCAGAGAAGCAGCTTCGCACGGCATTGGCGATGGGAGCGGATGATGCAGTTCTCATTGACACAGATGCGGATCTGGACGAAGGTGACCAGTTCACAACAGCGAAAATTCTGGAGAAGTTCTTTGAAGGAAAGGAAGCAGACTTGATTTTAGCTGGCAATGTGGCAATTGATGAGGCGAGCGGACAAGTCGGTCCCCGCCTGGCAGAACGTTTAGACATGCCTTTTATCACGACTGCCGTCAAACTGGAAATTGAAAACGGCACAGCGAAGATAGAAAAAGATGTTGAAGGGGATCTCGAGAAAATTGAAGTTCCTCTCCCGCTGCTCGTAACTTGTCAGCAGGGGTTGAATGAGCCGCGCTATACATCACTGCCGGGTATTATGAAAGCGAAGAAGAAGCCGCTTGAGCAATTGGAACTGGACGATCTGGATCTCGATGAAGAAGATGTGCGGGCCAAAACGGCAACAGTCGCGGTCTTCATGCCGCCTAAAAAACAGGCGGGGCGTATTCTGGCGGGCGAGACAGGAGCCCAGGTAAAAGAATTGGTTAGCTTATTGACGAAAGAAGCAAAAGTACTCTAAACACCCACGGACGGAAAGGAGTTTTATTATGAGTGAAAAGATACTGGTCATCGGAGAATTACAGCAAGGTGTTCTCCGTCAAGTAAGTTACGAGACAATCGCGGCTGCGAAACAAGTAGATGCCGATGCAGAAATTGTAGCCCTTGTGATGGGCGGCGGGAATTTGCAGCAGCCGGCAGAAGAAATGATCCGCTATGGTGCAGACCGTGCCATTACGGTCGCACATGCGAACTTGAATAATTATACATCAGAAGCTTACGGGCAAGTCATTCTGGAAGTTATGCAGAAAGAAAATCCGTCCGGCGTCATGATGGGCCATACATCAGTCGGTAAAGACGTAACACCTAAAATTGCAGGCCGTCTGGAACTGGGCTTAATTTCGGATGCTGTGGCAATCGAAAAAGAAGACGGTAACATAATGTTTACGCGGCCAATCTACTCAGGCAAGGCATTCGAAAAGAAAGTTATAACAGATAAAGGCCTGCTTTTCGCAACGATCCGTCCGAACAATATACCAGCGCTTGAATATAACCCAAACCGTACGGGTGAAGTATCAGCCTTAGAGCTGGATGTGAAAGATCTGCGCACAATTGTAAAAGAAGTCATCCGCCGAAAAAATGAAGGTGTCGACTTATCGGAAGCGAAAGTCGTTATAGCGGGCGGGCGTGGCGTTAAGGGCGCGGAAGGCTTCCAGGCGTTGTATGAGCTGGCAGACTTGCTTGGCGGCGCTGTAGGAGCCTCACGGGGCGCGTGTGACGCCGATTATTGCGATTACTCCCTGCAGATTGGTCAAACAGGAAAAGTGGTTACACCTGATCTTTATATTGCAGTCGGCATTTCCGGAGCTATTCAGCATATGGCCGGCATGTCCAACTCAAAAGTCATCGTAGCAATTAACAGTGATGCAGAAGCGAACATCTTCAACATAGCAGATTACGGAATTGTCGGCGATCTGTTTGAAGTTCTTCCATTGCTGATTGAAGAGTTGAAATTAGAAGGTGCAGTTATTCAGTAATCAGCAAATGCACACAGCAGCCGGAATGTTCAATAAATGAACATTCCGGCTGCTTTTTCATGCAACTCTCCAAATCCGGCAACACGCTCTGTTACTATAATTGAATAGGGAATTTTCTAAATTCATGGTATACTAATCAAAATTACGGTACACCGGGAGGAATAGGTTTGATGAATTATGATTTGCTGTTGAATGATAATACTGATGAATTGACTGATCATGTAAACATTGCCAAAAAAATCGACCGCTTCCAGGTAATCGTCATGTACGATCGCCAGCCTAATTTCTTTGATTACAACTATTTAATGAACTTCCCAAGTAAAAAAGTCCGAAATAAAATTGATACAAACCGAATTTTTCCCAGAGTCAAAAACGAAACATTTATTGTCAGGCAGAAAAACTATGAGGAAAATATTCAATTGTTTTTTAAATTGCGCTTGAACGCCAGATACGAACTGCTGGCAAAAGTAACTGAATTTATGACAGCAAAGTTCTTCAGAACGTATGAAAGTCATCTGACACCGCTGCTCGAAAATAAGCCGACGCTGAAATGGGAAATAATCAATAAGTTATACCGCAAGTATGAAACTATGCTGAGTTCACATGCCCGGCTTAACGAAGAAAAAGCCTGGAGTGTGTTCAGCACGTGGTATAGAACGTATCTGCTGAATCATACGGTAAATCAACTGTTATCAGAACACGGTTACGGCAAGCTGAATGCCATGGATAGAGAAGAGCTGAACCTTTTGTTTTTGGAAAAACTGAATGCCAGCTTTGCTTCCGATGACAGCTTCCTGAATGCATTCACAGCAGATGTCAATCTGTATATTGAAAAAATGGTGTCTGAAATTCTTGCGCTGTTTGAATTAGAGAAAGACTCCATGGAACAAATTAATGAATTATTCGGTGATGGAGCCCGTTTAGCTGACCATCAATCGGTAGAAACTGAAGCAAAATCCAATCACCTCACCGTCATGAGCAATGCTCTTTATCAATTCGTAACGGAAGCGATCTCCAACCAAAAGTTTCAATGCGCATCGGATGAGTGGCCGCAGGCATCAATTCAAAATGCGACGCTGTCAGGCTCGGTATATTTGATGCCGCCGGATAAGGAAAAAAACGCAGGCAGTTTGGCAAAAGCACAAGAGTATGCCGCAAGTCTGACAGAATTTGATGTGGATGTACTGGACTCGCTATGCCATATGTATTTGGCGCAGTCGCAAACAGACGGCCGCACAGAAATTCGTCTGGATGATTTACTGAAAATCCGGGGATTGAAAACAAAATTGGGCGGAACAGGCCGGCGCGGAGGTTATGAAAGAGAACAGCGCATCCGTCTATTGAAAGCGCTTTCTGTTATTCAGTATGTATGGATTGAAATGGACAGCGTACGGATCTACGAACAAGGAAAACCCGTCAGCAAACGTATGGAAGGGCGCGTATTCGAATTTTTTCATGAGGATGGCAGCCCGTATCTATTTACAGCTGAAACGATACCTGACACTATCTATATGGCAATTGGCGATGTATTTGATCATTTTTTACAAGGATCGGCAAGACAAGTAAAATTATTGCCGAATCAGGCAATTGAATTTAATCCGCACCAACAGAAATGGGAAAAGAAGCTGATCCGCTATATCAGCTGGCGCTGGCGAACCCAGGCACGCAATGCCGGCTATCTGCAGCCGCATAAAGTCAGTACGCTACTTGAAAAAATTGGCGTACAGGCGGATTCGCAGACACCTTCACGCATTCGAGACCGCTTCGAAAAAGCCCTTGATTCATTGGAAGACGAAGGGATTATTACGTTTTGGCAATACAACCAATGGAATGAAGAGAGCATGACGAAGAAAGGATGGCTGCGGATCTGGCTGGAGACGACCATTATCATCGCACCGCCTGACGAAATTATCAGCTATTATCAGCCGATTGAGCGAAAAAAGGCCGGCACGGCACGCCTTACGCCGGCAGCAGGGAAGGATGAGACTGACAGAGAGATTGGAGCCAAATTTAAAAAGAAGCGCCGGCAGCTCGGATACACATTGGAGGATGTGTCTGTTCAATTGAACATCTCCACGTCCTATATAAGCAATATCGAAAGAGGCGCATCAAAACCGTCGAAGAATATCTATCAGCGCATGCAGAATTGGTTAGAATGTAATGAATGACAGACTGCTGTTCAAAAATCAGAAAAAACTGCAGCGATTGGTCAAATTGCAGATCAATCGCTGAACTGCAGAACATTCGCTCGTAAAATACGCAATAATGTATTATAATCATTCATTGTGTGATTAAGGATAAATCCATGAAAAATCCGATTTTATCTCACTATCTCAAGTATACTTACCACTGATACGTAACTTCCTATAATTTATATTATGTTCGGGGCGTTATACGATCCATACATATTCTATTCTCACCGCAGCCTTCTCGCCCTAGCTTTCCAAGCGATTTTTATGATCTCTTCTTTTAACATCTTCTGTGTTGATAAACCCTGCACTATACTCAATTACATCATTAATAAATAATTTATGATCTTTCGCCAGCTGTTTTACCGATTCCAGCAATTCCTGGTCATATGTTGTTTTGTACTGAATACGATCTGTCGGCCGCAAATTTTTATCGTATTCAATATTCCCAGCAGCTAATACATTCAGTAATCCATTTTCCAATAAATAATTACTGTACGTATTATGTTCTTCTGATAATGCTTCTAATTGCTCCAAAATTTCCTTGCTGATGTTTGTTCGAAATTTAACTCGCGTTTCATCTGTTGTCTGAATCATTTTCCCGTTCACTAATTTCCACATTATTATTTCCTCCTTAGTTGTCATAAACCCGCAAATTGTCCATTTACGGGTTTATTCTTTGTAATCGATCGGTTTGCTGCAATTCATTAATATTCGCTGAGCCTGTCGCAAACATGGCCATTCGCAATTCGAGCTCTCTAATTTCCATTGACTGGAAAACCCGTTCAGCTGACACAGTCGCTTCTTCTAAAATAGCCCGGCCAAAACCGACAAAATCTGCGCCTAAGGCAAAACATTTTGCGGCATCTGCGCCTGTATGGATTCCGCCGCTTGCAATCAGCAGCTTTTCTTTCATATAGGGTTTGACGAGTTGTATAGAATCGGCTGTCGGAATACCCCATTCGCTAAATGCATCGGCAGCCTGCTGTTTGATTGGCGTTGTGCGATATTTTTCCACCTGGCTCCATGACGTTCCCCCTGCGCCTGCTGTATCGATGAATGATACCCCGGCATCCAGCAGTTTATTAGCGGTAGATCCGTCTATTCCCCACCCTACTTCTTTTACGCCGACAGGTACGCGTAATTCATTGCATAATTTTTCGATCTTCAGCAACAAATCGCTGAAATTGGTGTTTCCTTCAGGCTGAATCACTTCCTGCAGAACATTCAAATGAAGAACCAGTGCGTCAGCGCCGGTATAGTCAATAATTTGACGGCATTCATCCGCTGAAAATCCGTAATTCAGCTGTACAGCGCCTAAATTTGCGATAATCGGAATGGTCGGGGCATATTTTCTCAACGCAAACGACGGCCGGAATGCTTCACTTTCTATTAAGGCACGCGTCGAGCCTAATGCAAGTGCCCAGCCTCTGTCTTCCGCAGCAAGCGCCAGGTTCCGGTTAATAGTTTTTGCGAAATCTGCACCGCCTGTCATCGAACTGACTAAAAACGGCGTTTTACAAGGTTGATCTAAAAATGTTTGCCCGATGTCAATATCATCAAACGGCAGTTCCGGCAATGCATTATGCAAGAAATGATAATTTTCCAAACCTGTCGTGATCGTATGTCCAGTCACCTGTTCGTCCAGCACAATCTGAATATGCTGTGCTTTCCGGTCGTTCAATTTCTTGCCCATGAATTCAGCTCCATTTCGATACATTGCTACCCTTTAGTATGGCGATTTTCTTAGCTAAATACAAGTTATCACCGCGTGTTGCTGGCTTTTTGAGTAAAAGAAAAGCCTCAATTGATGGAATTGGGGCTTCGTTCGCATTAATGGGCAGCTACTAATTGCTTTTTCCGCTTTACATCTGTAATCCGTCCTTCATCCAGATAAATGATCCGGTCGCTAAGGCGTTCTGCTTCCTCGAGATCATGCGTAACGATGATGAATGGAATTTTCCATATACTGTGAAGTCTCAACAGCTCATCCTGACATTGCTTTCGCGTTTCTTTATCAAGCGCGGACAGCGGCTCATCCAGCAATAAAACAGACGGCCGTGCAGCCAGCGCTCTCGCCAGGCCGACACGCTGCTTTTCCCCGCCTGATATTTGATGCGGATATTTTTGCAGCAGATGTTCGATCCCCAGCACCTGAAGAAGCTGATGAATTATTTCTTTACTATCCTTGCGCAACTTCTTTTGCACACCGTACCAAATGTTTTTTTCCACGGTCATATGAGGAAATAATGCGTAATCCTGAAATAAATAGCCGATTCGACGATCTCGTGCCAGCATCGGTTTTTCGCCGCTTTGATAAAATACCCGTTCACCAGACAGAATCATCCCATGGTCAGGATGGGAAAGACCGGCAATGCTGTTTAAAATCGTCGTCTTTCCCGAACCGGATGGGCCGGCCAATACGAGGATTTCCGCGCACATCTTAAAATCAATTTTCATCTCGTAATGAGCCAGCTGTTTATGTATTTGCACTTGCAGCATTTTGATTCCTCCCATCATTAAGTCCTTGTAAACCGTCGAATATTACGTTTGCTCCACCAGTTCACCCATAAAATTAAACTGAATCCGAATGTAATGATCATAGCGACCCAAAATGCCGCTTTTTCCATCTGGCCCGACTCTACAGCAAAATAAATCGCCATCGGAATAGTATCGGTTTTGCCCGGTATGTATCCCGCAAGCATAAGTGTCGCTCCGAATTCACCAAGCCCCCTGGCAAATGAAAGCACCAATCCTGCCAGTAAGCCTGGCCACGCCAACGGAAATACGACTGACCAGAACACGCGCCATTCAGAAGCGCCCATCGTCCGTGCTGCATTCGACAGGCGCTCATCCAGACTTTCAAACGCAGCGGCGGCACTCTGATACATCAAAGGAAATGATACAACAATCGATGCGATGACTGCGCCAATCCATGTGAAAACAATCTGAAAATCGAACCATTCAAGCAGCCAGCTGCCAATCCAGCCTTTTTTACCGAATAAAATGAGCAAGCCGAAACCTACAACAGTCGGCGGCAATACTAGAGGCAGTAAAAACAGTGCTTCCAATATACTTTTTCCGAAAAACTCCCGCTTCGCTAACAAATAAGCAATCACAACTCCTGCGACAAACACAAAGAAAGTGGAGATGGCAGCCACTTTCAGCGATAATAACAAAGGTGAATAATCCATTCCGGGCATGCCTTCTCCCCCTTATCTTTACTTAAATCCGAATTTCTGCAGCGCTTCCTGTCCTTCGTCTCCAGTCAAATAATCCAGGAACTGCTGTGCGGCTTCCTGATGCTTTGATTCTGCCACGACTGCACCGGGATAGACAATCGGGGCATGCCATTCAGGTTTGGATTCGGCGAGTACTTTCACGTCATCTGAAATGAATGCATCACTTGAATATACTGCACCGTAATCAGCATTACCCATTGCTACATATGTCAGTACTTGACGAACATCCGAACTGAGAACCAGACTGTCTTGCAAAGGCTGCCACAAATTCAAATGTTCCAATGTTTCTTTTGTATAACGGCCTGCAGGAACGGATTCAGGCTCACCAACCGCGAAGTGACCGATAGAAGCCGGATCAATCTGTTCAAATGAAGAAATTGTGCTGTCAGAATCTTTGTGTGCGATTAAGACAAGTGTGTTTGATGTGAAATCTGTCCTGGATCCATTGACAATCAGACCTTTGTCTTCCATAGTATCCATATCCTTTGAACTTGCGGATAAAAACACATCGGATGGTGCGCCGTTTTCAATATTGGCAGCCAATTTGCCCGAGCTGCCGAAATTGTAGGTCAAGGTAATTCCTTCATGGTTTTTCTCAAAAGAGTCTTTTAAATCTTCTAATGCATCTGTCAGACTGGCCGCAGCAGAAATCAATAGCTCGGCTTCTTCTGCCAAGTTGGTTTTGGCCTTGGGGGTTTCCCGATCTGCTCCGTCTATACGTTCGGTCTGCTGCGAATCAGAGCAGCCGGCCAGCAAAGCCGGCAGTATAATCAGCGCAGAAGCAAATACCCATCGTTTCACTGTGAATGCCCCCTCTTCACTTTATATATAACTAGATATAACTACATATAACTAGTTATGTTTTAAAATATCATAATATGCTTTGGAAAAATTGTCAATTTTGCTTTTTTTGATGAAATGACGGAAGATTAAAGTACGATCATTGGAGGGCTGAAAGATGGCAAATATAAATAATGATATATCCTATACAACAGATGAAATCGCACAATTATTGAAAGTCTCGAAGCTGACAGTCTACGATATTATCAAAAAGGGCGAAATCCGGGCATACCGCGTGGGACGGCAAATGCGGGTGGACGCCGTAGACTTGACTGCTTATAAAGAACGTCTGAAAAGCGGCGGCTCTGCTCCGACAGCGGCAGTTCCGCCGGGCACTTCTGTTTTGACGCCCGCGTCTCCGAGTGATGCGCAACTTATTATCAGCGGACAGGATCTGAGTCTCGATATCATTGCAGGCTGCATTGAGGAATCAGGCCTTTACCGGCCGCTTCGCTCTTTTTCGGGAAGTCTCAACAGTCTGGTGAAGATGTACCAGGGACAGGCGGATATCGTCAGTACGCATCTGTTTGACGGAGACACTGGCACATATAACTTGCCGTATATTAACCGTCTGCTTACTGGCCGGTCCTATCTGGTCATTCATTTGCTCGGCAGGACGGCAGGATTATATGTGCAAAAAGGTAATCCGAAACAACTGACAACATGGGCAGATCTTGGACAGCCCGGCATCCGGCTTGTAAACCGGGAAATAGGCTCCGGCGCCCGTGTGCTTCTTGACGAGCAGTTGCGCCTCGCCGGCATTTCCTCGTCTTCTGTTTTAGGTTATGAAGACGAGGAACAAAACCACATGGCGGTAGCAACACGCGTCGCATCCGGACAGGCAGATGCAGCGATCGGTATCGAAAAAACCGCGCGGCTGATCGATGTTGATTTCATCCCGCTGATTCAGGAGCAATATGATCTGGTGTTGATTAAAACAGCCGAAAATGAAAACCTTCGTGAATTACTCATTAGCACATTGAACTCTAAATCATTTAAGGAGAAACTGGCTGCAGTCGGCGGCTATGACTTATCGAAAACAGGCATGATCTTATATGAAACACCCTAAAGAGAGCAACCGGCTGCCCCAGCCTGCAATCCGCTTCCGCATAAAAATAACCCGCCGTCCTTGGCGGGTTATTCTGTATCGTCATACTATTCCTCAACTGTATCCGTATCGTAATACATCTCTTCATCTGTCTCAAAACGATTATAACGCAATGTGAATAAGTAGAAAACATGGCTGGCGACGACTTTCAGCAGCGCATATGCCGGAATTCCGAGAATCACTCCCGCTACGCCGAACAATGAACCGGCCGTCAGCAAGACAAAGATAATAGTAATCGGATGGATATGCAGCGACTTGCCCATGATCTGCGGCGAGATGAACTTCCCTTCCACCACCTGCACAATCGTCCAGACAATCGCCAGCTTTACGAGCATGAAAGGTGATGTGACGATTGCGATGATGACGGCTGGCGTAATTGCAATCACGGGACCGAGATACGGAACGATACTTGTGAACATCGCGAGAACGCCGAGCAATAATGCATATTTCATTTTAATAATCAGGAACCCGATCGACACCATAATACCGATGGCGATTGCGACCAGAATCTGCCCCTGAATATATGCACTGATTTGCTTATCAGCATCGCGGAAGATGATGGATGCATCGTCCCGCAGACGCGGCGGCAGCATGCGCAAAATCATCTGGGGCAGCTTTTCGCCGTCTTTCAATAAGTAAAACAGAATGAGCGGCACGGTAAACAGGCTCAGAATGAAACCTGTAAACGCTGATATGAATGAAGTGACACCCGATGCAATCCCGCCGAGTGTGTCGGTAAAGAATTCACCGATACTGGCAAAACCCGAATCCAAGAAGGTGTTAACATTGAAGTTGAATCCTTCATAGACCGGTGCAAATATGGAATTCCGGAAAAACCGGTCTGTATCCAATATAAGCTGCTTGAAATATGACGGAAACTCGTCAAACAAATTAATGGTCTGCAGCCGCAAGAACGGCAGCACAAGGAAAACGACGAGTGTCAGTAACCCCGCGGTTGCCAGCAGGATGATCAGAATTCCGTAGACACGCGGTATTTTCAAGCGTACTTCCAGAAATCTGAGAATTGGACGCATTAAGTAATACAAAATTGTTGCCAATACTACGGGCAGTACAACAGTTGAGAAAAATACACGAATCGGATAGAAAATAAATGAAACTTGTGTGAAAACTAAAATGATCAATCCAATGAACAATAGACATAGCAGCACAAACAATGTAGATTGACCACCAAGGAATCCGACAATCGGTGATGTCGAACGAATCGACCAGAAATCCCGTAAAGAATTCTTTTTCGGTGGCTGCCTCAAGAATTCACTCCCCCTTTATTCAACCCGTCATGGAGTGGCTAAGAACGAACGGATTGCTTCCCTGTTTTTATCTAAATCGATTTCAATAACGGAACCTGCATGTCTGTATGAAGTAAACGAATAGCTGTCCTCTACCGGAATCCGCAAAGACTGAAGATCCAGTTTACGTTTTGCAATGACTGTCAGCACTTTCGTAAGCTCGTCCTTCGAAGTCAGGTCCGTTTCAATAAAGTTATCAAGTGCGCCTGCAACTTTTGGCGCCTGCATAACGGTCGAGACGCTGAACAGTTCGTCTTTCACCGCCTGAATCACTTCCTGCTGACGGGCAACGCGGCCGAAATCACCTTCCTCATCCGATCGGAAGCGCGCATAGCCGAGTAATTCTTTGCCGTTCAATCGCTGCACACCCGGTTTTAGTGTTACGCCGATCTTTTCGGACATTTCTTTTTGTACATTTATTTCCAGTCCTTTTGGAAATGCGATATCCATGATTGATTCAAAGTTATCGAAATCGACCACAGCATAATGATGAATCGGAATATTAAACATACCTGAAATGGTTTCTTTGGCTGTCTGGACACCGCCCAAATAATATGCGGTATTCAGTTTATACGACTGATAGCCCGGGATTTGTGCGTAAATATCACGCATAAATGAAATCAAATGTGCCGTTCCGGCGGCTTGGTCCCATGACAGCACCATCATTGTATCCGTCCGGTATTTTCCGGAACCGTCATTATCGATGCCTAGCAATAAATAATTTTCCCTCGTTGGTTCTTGCGGATTCAGCAAATCCCCTTGGAACTCTCCGGGGTCAATTTTGCTGCCGGCTGTCAATGCCTTGCCTTGCTTATATTGAAAATAACTGTACGCTGCTATCACCATCATAAAAAATATTGCTGCTGTGATAAAAACTCTGCCAACACGCAATTTACGTCTCTTTCTCTTCCGCTCTGGATGTTGTTCTTCGAAGTGTTCTTCCATGTGGCCTTCATTCCTCCATTATCACTAGTTATCCTGTTATCAGGACGTATATGTTCACGGGGGGTTGCGTCTAGCTGCGGGCTTTCCCGGCGGATCGGCCGATTTGTAAAGCCAGTACTAGCATAGCCACAAATAAAAGAAGAAATACGAATAACGTGACCTGATGATTTGCTGTGTAATCATATAAAGAGGCAATCAGTAACGGCAAGATTCCCCCTATAATGAATCCCCCTGTCTGCATCATCGCCGTCCAGGAATTGGTCTCGTCTGCCGTTTCAGTCGCATCCATCGGCATCAGCAGACAAATCGGGAACAGCCCGCCGAGTGGAATCCCCATAATCAGTACACCGATTGCGAACCAAAGCGGATCTGCTGTCCACATCAAGCCGACCGAGAGAATGCCAAGGACGAGAATCGTCACCAATGCAGGTGTTCGGCTGTTAAACTTCTGCAGGATCACCGGGAATCCGATGTTCATGAAAATCTGCACGATGGTCATCATGCTGAGCAGTGTTCCTGCCTTCAAAAGTGTCATACCGTTCGCCGTCGCAATCGGTACAAGAAACGTCAGAACCGAAAAGAATAAGGCTGACTGAAGTCCAAAAAAGACGAGGAAGCTCCATGCCTTCGCACTGCGCCACGGATTCACTCCGGTTTGCACCGGCTGCTTCGCCACTTGTTTTACTTCAATCGGATGTATTGCAGTGAATGTCCATGCGATGATCCCGACAACTGCGAGAATGGCCCAGACTGCGAGTGCGGTCGTGTAGGAAGAACCGGCAGCTTCATACAGCACGCCAGTTAACCCTGTACTCAATGTCGCCCCCATCCCCATGCCGAATGAATAAATCCCGACCACGACAGCTACATGCTTTGGGAAATACTGTTTGATTAAAGCAGACAATAACGGCCCCATAACGGCAATTGTAATACCTGCGACAAAGGCAGTCGCAAGCAGGACATTGAACGATGCAACAAAAAATCGGATGCCTGTTGCAGCTGCCAGCAGCAGTAACATGAAATACATGGTCTTATTGAGGCCGATCGCTTTATTCAGAACGGGTGCCAGCATGGCAAATACCCCCATGCAAATTACGGGAATGACAGTCAGCAGACTTACTTGCGTATTTGAAAGCGACAGATCATCGCGGATAATATCCAGCATGGGTCCTATCGAAGTGATCGCCGGACGCAAATTGAGAGTGACCATGAATATCGCAGCGATTAATAGAAGCTGAGTAGATCTCGAACGCAATGCCAAAACTCCTTTTTTCATATGATATCGATATAATGACCGTCTCCAGTCTATCGTAAACCGAAATTGTAAACAGTGCCAGTTGAAATATTCCATTTCAATGAATTTTCATGTATACTAGGAGCATTGTGAAATTAGGAGGATTTAATATATGTTAGCAGTGAGTAATGTAAGTCTTCGTTTCGGCGACCGCAAGCTGTTTGAAGACGTAAATATACAATTCAATCCAGGCAATTGCTATGGATTAATTGGGGCAAACGGCGCGGGAAAATCAACTTTTATTAAAATTTTATCAGGTGAACTTGAACCGCAGACAGGTAATGTCATTTTAGGCAAAGATGAACGTCTGGCTGTATTAAGTCAGAACCACTTCGAATTTGAAGAATATGAAGTGATGGAAACCGTCATCATGGGCCATAAGCGTCTGTATGAAGTGATGAAAGAGAAAGATGCAATCTATATGAAGGAAGACTTCTCTGATGAAGACGGTATGCGGGCCGCTGAACTTGAAGGTGAATTCGCAGAGATGGACGGATGGGAAGCTGAGTCTGAAGTATCTGTACTCCTCCAGGGACTCGGTGTTCCGGAAAGCCTGCATCATGCAAAAATGTCTGAACTTACCGGTTCTGACAAAGTAAAAGTATTGCTTGCACAAGCGTTATTCGGCAAGCCGGACGTATTGCTTCTGGATGAGCCGACGAACCACTTGGATATCAAAGCGATCCGCTGGCTGGAAGAATTCCTGATCAACTTTGAAAACACAGTAATCGTCGTTTCCCA
Source organism: Sporosarcina sp. P33 (assembly GCF_002077155.1). GTDB lineage: Bacteria > Bacillota > Bacilli > Bacillales_A > Planococcaceae > Sporosarcina. The sequence continues at coordinate 173,004 of NZ_CP015027.1, forward strand.
CGACCGTTATTTCCTGAACAAAGTATGTACACATATCGCAGACCTGGACTTCAGTAAAATCCAAATCTATGCCGGTAACTATGATTTCTGGTATGAGTCAAGCCAATTGGCATTGAAACTGTCGCAGGAGCAAAATAAGAAAAAAGAAGAAAAAGTGAAGGAATTACAGGCGTTTATCGCGCGTTTCAGTGCGAATGCTTCTAAATCCAAACAAGCGACATCCCGTAAAAAGACATTGGAAAAAATCGACTTGGATGATATTAAACCATCTTCTCGCCGCTATCCATTCGTCAACTTTACCATGGGGCGCGAGATCGGTAACGATGTCTTGACGATCAAAGACGTATCGAAAACAATAGATGGCAAAACATTTATTAAAGATGCATCGTTTACACTCGGCAAAGAAGATAAAGTAGTATTGCTTGGCAACCCGCTTGCGAAGTCTGCGCTGCTGGATATGCTGGCAGGAGAAACAGAACCGGATACAGGATCAATCAAATGGGGAGTGACGACAACACAGGCGTACTTCCCTATCGATAACTCCAAGTACTTCGAAGGATCTGAGTCCACGCTGGTTGAATGGCTTCGTCAGTATTCTCCAGAAGACGAAACGGAAACATTCCTGCGCGGATTCCTCGGCCGTATGCTATTCTCGGGTGAAGAAGTAAATAAGAAGCCAAGCGTGCTCTCAGGTGGAGAGAAAGTTCGCTGTATGCTGTCTAAAATGATGCTGACAAGTGCAAACGTATTGCTGCTGGATGAGCCGACAAACCACTTGGACCTAGAGTCTATCCAGGCGCTGAATAATGGTTTGATCGCATTCAAGGGCGCAATGGTCTTTACATCTCATGACCATCAGTTCATCCAGACCATCGCCAACCGTATTATCGAGATCCATGATGACGGAACGATATTTGATAAGATGATGACGTACGATGAGTATTTAGAATTTAAAGGCCAGAAAGTTAAATAAACATTTGACATAAGACTGCCTCAGAAGTTATTGCTTCTGAGGCAGTCTTTTTTGCTCATGTAAGTCATATGTGATGAACTTTATTAACGCGGAGAAACCGTTCATCTGCTTCTCTTTCTCATTGCCTTTTTTGCGAATAATTATCTTCCAGCGCTCTTTTAAGTAATGATACAGATCGATCCAGCTCGAACTTTATAGTATCTTTGTAAGCCTTCACTTTCTCCTTGTCACCTATGCGGTATATGTAAAGTGTCTGCATCTCCGTCCCCTGCTTGTGGATTGGATGTCTGACAATAAGACCGTCGTGAAGTAAATCATGCAGGGATTTGTATATTTCAGATTTAGTTGGACGATATCCAAGGTCCCTGAAATGCTCCAGGAGGTCATCTAATATTTGCAGGCCATACAAGTTCCCTTCTTCTGCCTTATGGAGCATATAGAGCTTCAGAAAAGCTCTCTGACGAATTACAAATGTACTCTTCATCCATATTCCTCCTCCTTGATTGCTGTACGTGAGATAGTTATAGTATAGCAAATTATGTTGTGCGAGGATTAGTCTAGTGAAGAAGGATTATTTGGAACCATGTTCATTATGAATAAATAAGAGTTTAAGTGACTACTTGACCAAATATTTTTCAAAAATATTTCAATTCATTGTATTGGTTCTCGTAAAGTCCATTCCAAAACTGTGTACTGTCCATTGTTTTTTATAATTTATGAATGGTTATTTCTATTTGGGGAATAACACAAAATAAAAGGAGGTTTTTCACAATGAAACGCAATCTTTGGTTTCTAATGGCTGCACTGTTGCTGGTGCTTGCTGGATGTACTTCAAAGCCCGCGACGTCCATTGACGGCAAGACAGATGCTCCCGAGACGAATGTCAATGACACTTCCGATAAGCCGACGGAACAGGACGCAAATGCAAATTCGGAGAAGACCGAAGTGTCTCTGCTTGATTACTTTCTCCCCGACGGTTCTGCTGCGCATTACAAGGGTGAAGGCAATGAATTCGCCGAGCTTGATATTACGGTAGCAAGGCCTGCACAAGATTACGTCGTCATCCATGAAAATAATGGCGGTTCATTCGTCCAGAAAGTTTATAAACTCAACGGAGATGAAATTCAAGTGCTTCAGGAAGAACATGCAGAATTGGATGCAGGGATTCCGACTACCGAAGAACTCAAGGCCATGGAGCCGATTCGTACGTATTTAAAAGGACCGATCGAAGTGGGTACAACATTTGATGACTGGAAAATTGTTGAAATGAATGCTTCGGTTGAAACCCCTTATCAGCAATTTGAAGACGTAGTAGTAATCGAACAAACTGAACAGGACTTCGTAAACAGAATTTACTTGGTAAAAGATTTTGGAGAAATTAAACGTGAATCCATCATGTCGATGGAAGGCGAAGAAGAGTTCGTGGTTACCTCTACACTGGAAACCGTCACACAGCCGTAAAAATAGAAGAATTTTTCCCATGCAAAAAGGCGCCGGGATGGGCGCCTTTTCTTAGTGGATTATAGTTTCACAACGTTAGCTGCTTGTAAACCACGGTTACCTTCGACAACTTCAAATTCAACCTGCTGACCTTCGTCAAGAGATTTGAATCCTTCGCCTTGGATAGCTGAGAAGTGTACGAAAATATCTTCTTCTCCGTCAACTTCGATAAAACCGAAGCCCTTTTCTGAGTTAAACCATTTTACTGTACCTTGTTTCATTCGATTACCTCCAAAAATAAATAAGTACTTGTTAATACACGAACCTTTGCATAAAAAAAATTCACGTATTACAAAAGGTGCCGACGACGCCGATCACTTTTGTAATAGGTGAATCACTTAGCATACGGTCGTTCGATTAATTTACTTAAGAGTTAGTATACCATATTCATTTTAATTGTCAATTAAAAATGTAAACAACATACAGAAAGTTAGGACGATATATCAGGAATACCATCAACAAGCACGACTATTCCGTGATACAACTGAAGGTCTCCCTCGCAGCCGTCGCAATAATGTTTTTCAGATGTGGACCAGAATGCATGAAAACATCCTTTGCGTCTCTCATAATGCTCAAAATAGGATTCCATCTTCCCTGTCACTTCTTCAATATATGCTTCTGCATCTGTTTTATTCGCAAATGTTTTGGATGAGACGGTATACTCTCTCCACTCTTCAAACATCCACCAAGGTTCAAAGTCTGCCTTCATGTACACTACTTCATACATTTAGTATGCACCCCTTTTCGCTGCGCTATGCATGAATGATTGTAATTTTATCAAACAATACACATATAGCAAAGTAAAATGATTGACGCGGCCGTAATATATGAGTTTTCGATGCATTTCGGCTATAATTAAAGCAGGCTCCGGTAATCTTACTGTTCACATGTTAAATGAAACTTTTTTGCTGTTAATCCGTATGTAGTATATAGAGTAAGAATGAAAGGTGGCCTGAACTGTAATGAATCATATAAAAAACTTTCTGACACGGCATGCAATTATAGGCCCGACCAGTTTATTGACTTGGGTGTTCCTTATAACCGGGACAAGCCTTGGCTTCCCCATCAGCTCATTAATCGGAATCGGCCTGTACGCAGGAGGCAATGTCGCCATAAAAGAACTGCAGTTACGCTCCAATCTTAAACAATTCGGGATGGCGCGCTCTGAATATAAGCACATAGAGCATCAAGTGAATGATTCAAAGCAAAAATTGAAAAAACTTTCAAGTATGTATGGTCAGGTCCGCTCCATTCAGGCATTCAGACAGGTATATGACATGTCTATGATGGCAAGACGGGTCATTAAAATTGTCCAGGCTAACCCGAGAAAGTTTTATCAAGTGGAAAGCTTTTTTTATGCACACTTAGATTCAGCTGTAGAATTAACTTCTAAGTACAGCCTTCTAGTCAACCAGCCGCTGAAGGATCAGGAGATTAAAGTGGCGCTGCAGCATACACGGGAAACGTTGTCTGACTTGAGTCTGGAAATGGAAAAGGATCTGCGCCATGCAGTGGCAACTGATCTGGAGCAGCTGCAAATGGAAATTGATTTCGTTGATATTACACTCAATAGGGATAAACCGCTGCTTGAATCGAAAGGGGAAAAATCTAATGACAGATAAATACACAGAAGAAAAAACGGTAGATGATCTGCTGGGCAATCCATTTGATATGGACGCGAGCCTGCTGCCGCAAGAAATGGAAAATACGCTATCTGACAGTAAAGCGGCTGTAAAATTAATCGACCGTCTGACACCTGAAGAGCAGGACAAAGCAAAGCAACTGGCTTCACAAATTCCTGTCGGCAACTATGAGTCCATTATTTCTTATGGCGCCAACGCACAGAATGAGCTGTCCCGCTTCTCGCATAAGATGCTTGACCATGTGCAAAGCAATGACATCGGCCCTGTCGGTGACGTGCTGAATCAATTAATGTCCAAGCTTTCGGAAATTGACCCCGACGATTTGTCGGATAAAAAGAAATCCGGCTTGAGCCGGCTGTTTAACAAAGCAACACGTCCGGTTCAGGAAATACTGACACGCTATCAGAAACTGGGCACACAGATTGATAAGATCTCTGTCCAGCTTGAACATTCTAAAAAAGGTCTGATGGACGATGTCCGCATGCTTGATAATTTATACGAACAGAATAAAACCTACTTCCAGGCGCTGAACGTCTATATCGCAGCTGCCGAATTGAAAGTGGAAGAAATTAATAATACAATCATTCCTGAACTGCACAAAAAAGCACAGGAAGCCAATGACCAGATGATGGTTCAGGAAGTTAATGACATGGCACAATTCGTTGACCGTCTTGAAAAGCGTCTGTACGATTTGCAGCTGTCACGCCAGATCACGATCCAAAGCGCACCGCAGATCCGGATGATCCAGCAAACCAACCAGACACTCGCTGAGAAGATCCAAGCATCCATCATGACGGCTATTCCCCTGTGGAAGAACCAGATTGCCATTGCCTTGACACTGAACCGTCAGCAAAAGGCTGTGGAGTCACAGAAACTTGTGACGAAAACAACAAATGACCTGCTCCTTCGCAACTCAGAGATGCTGAAAGTAAACAGCATTGAAACAGCAAAAGAAAATGAAAAAGGTATTATTGAAATTGACACCTTGAAGAAGACACAGGAAAACCTGATACAGACAATTGAAGAAACATTGGTGATCCAGGCAGACGGCCGTGCTAAACGGAGAGAAGCGGAGCAGGAAATCGCCCGCATGGAAGAAGATCTCAAAACACGTCTCCTGTCCGTATACGAAGAATCCAAAAACCGTCCCTCATAAGAGAGACGGTTTTTAACTGCAATAAAAGACCAGTCATTGTTAGACGTGCAGTTACATTCTGTAAGTTCAAGACCCGGATGTGCGGTGAAACTAAGAAAACACGTAATGAGCGGTTAGACGCCGTCTATGATCGCTTAATTATAGTTTATGAGCGATTCATCCATCGATATGATCTTTTAGAATGGAACATAGAGCGGCTGGACATTCACCATGATCGGTGCCAGTAAATTATGAGCGTTATTCCATCACATCTTCCCACAGTTAATAGGAACCGCCTGTCCTTCCCTTTCTTCCAAATGAAAAAGAGACGAACCGTTTAAGAATCGCCTCTTTGCTCTCATTCAAAATATGTTTTGTAATACCCGCCGACTTTTCCGGAATTATCTACTACAAAAATAAACTCTTCCGTTTCATTTTTCACTTCATAGGACTTCCCCGCCGTCAGCATATGATTCACCACATACTTTTCTGCATCGGTATGCGTACAAGTCACCGTCTTTAGCGTCGGTGCATTCAGCCAATTTAAATAAGACATAAAATCTCTCCTTTCCTGGAAACGTTAAAGAACAAGCGGCCCGCTGATTAGCGGGCCGCTTGTTTGTGTGAATTAAGAACCTAGCAGAAGGTCTTCAGGGTTTTCAAGCAACTCTTTAACCATCTTCAAGAATCCTACTGAATCTTTACCATCAATTACACGGTGGTCATAAGAAAGTGCTACATACATCATCGGACGAATTTCAATGTTGTCGCCAACAGCTACTGGACGCTTTTGAATAGTATGCATACCTAAGATTCCTACTTGAGTACCGTTAAGGATTGGAGTAGACAATAGTGATCCGAATACTCCTCCGTTTGTAATTGTGAATGAACCGCCTGTCATATCAGCAATTGTCAATTTGTTGTCGCGTGCTTTTTTCGCGAGCTCACCGATAGATGCTTCAATTTCAGCGAAGTTCTTACGGTCTGCGTCCACAACGTTTGGTACAACCAATCCGCCTTCAGTAGATACAGCAATACCGATATCGAAGTAGTTCTTCAATAGAATTTCATCGCCGTCGATTTCAGCGTTAACGTATGGGTATTTCTTCAATGCAGCAACTACTGCTTTCGTGAAGAACGACATGAAGCCCAGACGTACATCGTTTTGCTCGAAGAACTGATCTTTTTTGCGTGAACGAAGTGCCATTACGTTTGTCATATCGATTTCGTTAAACGTTGTAAGCATTGCAGTGGATTGCTTTACTTCAAGCAAACGCTTTGCGATTGTCTGACGGCGGCGAGTCATTTTCTGACGAGTGATACGGCCGTCATCTTTTGCTTCTGCTGCAGCCGGTGCAGCTTTAGGTGCTGCAGGAGCCGGAGCGCTACCGTGTGCAGCTACGTCTTGCGCGCGTACACGGCCCATCGGATCAACCGGTGATACGTCTGCAAGATTAATGCCCTTTTCACGTGCAAGCTTACGTGCTGCCGGACTTGCAATAGTGCGGTCAGAAGAAGTTGTTTCTTCCGCTGCAGCAGCTGCTGGAGCAGGAGCTTCTTCTTTTTGCGCCGGAGCCGGTGCTGCCTCTGCAGCTTGTGGAGCTTGTTGTGCCGGTGCACCTGAACCTTCGCCTACAATCGCGATTACTTGGCCAACTTCAACTGTGTCGCCTTCTGCAGCCAATAGTTCAGACAAAACGCCCGCTTCTTCTGAAATGACTTCGACGTTCACTTTATCTGTTTCCAATTCAACGATGAATTCACCTTTATCCACGTTTTCACCGGGTTGTTTCAACCATTTTGCAATTGTACCTTCTGTAATCGATTCTGCTAGTTCAGGTACTCTGATCTCTGCCACAATAAATTCCTCCTCGTAGGTATACCGTTTTTAACGGATAGGCTACTTTGTATAAGTAGTTTTTTATTTAATTGTAAAGCTTCCTTACTTGTTATATCACTTTTTCAATGCTTCTTCAATAATTCGGTTCTGTTCTTTCTTATGGGAAGCCCCGTCACCTTCAGAAGGGCTTGAACGCTTAATGCGTCCCACGTAAGAAATTTTCTTGCCGTCAGCCAGCTGCTCCAGGTACGGAGAAGCGAATGACCATGTTCCCATGTTCTTCGGCTCTTCCTGAACCCATACTAAATCTTTTGCTTTAGGGAAGCGTGCAAGAATTTCCTGAATCTTCTCTGATGGGAATGGATACAGCTGCTCTACACGAATCACATGCAAGTAGTCGAATCCTTCACCGTCTTTGATTTTCTCAGCCAGGTCGATTGCCATCTTCCCGCTTGCGAATAGAATCTTCTTCACCTTTTCAGGCTTCGTTCCCGTGCCAGGCTGTTCAAGAACTGTCTTGAAGTGACCTTCTGTTAAGTCTTCAACATCTGCTCCCACCAGCGGGTGACGCAGAAGTGACTTAGGTGTAGCAATAACTAACGGACGTTCTGCCTCGCTGCCGAGAATTTTCGACTGGCGGCGCAATACGTGGAAGTAGTTTGCTGCACTGGAGATATTCGCAACTGTCCAGTTGTTTTCCGCACAAAGCTGTAAATAACGCTCGATACGTGCACTGGAGTGCTCCGGCCCCTGACCTTCATATGCGTGCGGCAGCAATAGAACTAATCCTGACTGCTGACCCCACTTCGAGTAGCTTGAAGATACGAACTGGTCAAACATTACTTGTGCCATGTTGGAGAAGTCACCATACTGCGCTTCCCAGATGGACATTGTTTTGTCTTCTTCCAGGTTATAACCGAATTCATATCCGACAATTCCTGCTTCTGTCAGTGGGCTGTTATACGCAACGAATGAAGCATTAGATCCGCTGATATGGTGCAATGGAACAAGCTCTTCACCTGTTTTATCATCATGCAGCACTAAGTGACGCTGTGCGAATGTACCGCGCTGAATATCTTGTCCAGTCATACGAATCGGCTTGCCGTCCTGCAAAATAGAACCGAACGCCAATTGCTCCGCATGTGCCCAGTCAATTTTACCTTTGCCTTTAAACGGCTCTTCGCGACGCTTCAAGATTTTATCCAGCTTGCTGAATACAGAGAAGTCAGCCGGGTAGGTCAGAAGTTCTTCGTTCATTTTACGAAGGCGTTCTTCTGGTACGCCTGTTTCCAAGTCGCGCGGAAGTCCGGCCAGTACCCCTTCAGGTGTGGCATTGGAAATTTCCGGTGCGTCAGCGGAAGCTTCTTTTACGTGGTCGTACGCTTCTTGCATTGTTGCGATGACTGACTTGTCCATTTCCTTAACTTCATCGTCTGTCATAATCTTCTGCTCGACCAGACGCTGTCCGTAAATTTCACGGACTGTCGGATGTTTATGGATTTCGTGGTACATCACCGGATTCGTCACTAGCGGCTCATCCATTTCGTTATGTCCGTAACGGCGGTAACCGATTAAGTCGATTAACACATCCTTGCCGAACTTCTGACGATATTCAAATGCCAGTTTTGCTACTGCAAGCACTTCTTCAGGATGATCTGCATTCACGTGGAATACAGGCACTTCAAAGCCTTTTGCAGGATCGGACGCATAATGTGTAGAACGGGAATCATAATATTCTGTCGTAAAGCCGATTGTATTGTTGGCAATTACGTGAATAGATCCGCCGGTTCTGAATCCGCGGACACGGGAATAGTTGAATGATTCCGGAACAATACCCTGTCCCGGGAATGCAGCATCCCCGTGTACAAGCACTGCATACGCAGCATTTGTATCCTGTTGCGGAATACCGGGTTTATCGGTGTTTTCCTGAGCAGCACGTGTCTGTCCAGTAATTACAGGGTTTACGACTTCCAGGTGAGACGGGTTATACGCCAGGAAGCGTTCCATCCCAGATTTTCCTTTATGAAGCGCACCCATATGGTATTTCACGTCGCCGAACCAGCCGCGCGTTACTTCCAATGATCCGTCTTTTGGCAAGAACGGAGAAGCCGGAACGCCTGCAAATTCTGCAAACATCATTTCGTATGGTTTATTTAAGTTATGTGTCAGCACGTTCAGACGTCCGCGGTGAGCCATGCCAATCAGCATTTTCTTCACTTTTGCTTCTTCTGAACGGCGCACTAATTCATCGATTAAGACGACTAGCGTGTCTACACCTTCGATAGAGAAACGTTTAGCACCGACGAATGTACGGTGAATGAATTTTTCAAAGCCTTCGATTTTCGTCAGACGCTCAAGAAGTTCTTTCTTGTCTTCCCCTGACATATTCGACGTTACTTCGCCGTTTTCAATTTTTGTTTGAATCCAGTTACGTTCTGTTTCATCGATCAAGTGAGCGAATTCATATGCGATAGAGCCTGTGTAAAGAGACTTCAGATAATTCATCGCGTCCAATCCGTTTTCCACTGTCGCTGGAACGTTTTTCAAGAACAAAGTTGCTGGCAATCCGACCAGATCGCTTTCCGTCAACCCATGGTATGACAGTTCAAGACGTGTTGTATCTTTTGGCCGATCGTTTAATGGATAAATGTCCGCTGCAAGATGCCCATAAGAACGAATGGCTTCAAGTAACGAATAGACGGCAAGAACTTTACGCAGATCCGTTTGTGAACCTTGCGCTACGACTGCCTGTTGACCTGAATCATCCATCTGAGGCGCACCAAAATTCCTGAATAGCTCAGCTAAGTCAGGATCTACTGCATTTGCATCTGTTTTGAACAGATCGTACATTTCCATTACATACCCAAGGTTTGGACCCGAAAAAGCTGCATACGGGGAACGATGGGAATCCACATTGTTCGACATGTAATATGACCTCCACATTTGCCTATTGGCTTGTTGTGTTTATTTTCACTGCTTCTATACAATAATAGCACGCAAAACCTATAACTGAAAGGGATTAATACCAAGTTCCGAAGTTTTCTGCAAAGTGACTGAAAAATATTGCGATATTAGCGAAAACTCTGTCTGCACGGTAACTTGCGCGCACTTCTTATTTCTGGAACGATAAAATCAAATCTGCCATTTTTTCAGGGGTTTTTGGTTCTGTCGTCTTTTCAATATTCGACAGCAATCGGGCTTTCTCCTTCACAAGTTCAGCAAATTGTTCTGCAACCGGCTGATCTGCGAACTGTTCCTCTTCCACTTGCAGCGCCAAACCTTTGGATGCGAAGTACTTCGCGTTTAATATCTGATCCCCGCGGCTTTTTGACGCAGCAAGCGGAACCAGAAGCATTGGCTTGTGTATGGCGAGCAGTTCAAATATCGCATTCGAGCCGGCACGTGAAATTGCGTAATCTGCAGCCGCCAGCAGATCAGGCAGCTCATCTGTGACATATTCATACTGCGCATAGCCTGCCACACCAGACAGCTGCGGATCCACATTTCCTTTGCCGCATAAATGAATCAGCTGATAGCGTGCCAGCAATTCCGGCAGCTCTGCACGAATCGCCTCATTTAAAACAGCGGAGCCCTGACTGCCGCCCATGATGATGAACACCGGCTTCTCCGCTGTCAATCCTGCCATGCGCAGCCCCCGCTCTTTATCGCCGCTGAATAATTCGGGACGGATAATCGGGCCAGTGCACGCAGATTTCGCTTCCGGGACATATTGTAATGTTTGTTCAAAGACAGTGAAGATGTGCGACGAGAACGGCAGTGCCAATCTATTCGCAAGCCCGGGTGTGACGTCACTCTCGTGAACAACGACCGGCACGTTGGCAAGTTTGGCCGCCATTACGACAGGAACTGAAACGAACCCCCCTTTTGAAAAGATGATTTCCGGTTTAATTTTGCGCAAAATCGCGAGAGCCTGTAATGTCCCTGCCCCTACCCGGAATGGGTCTGTAAAATTCTTCATTGAAAAGTAACGGCGCAGTTTGCCGCTTTGTATTGCGTGATAAACGACCTCGGGATGCCCTGACCCGATCAGTTCTTTTTCGATTCCTTCATGGGAACCAATATAGTGCACACCATACCCTTTACCCAAAAAAACGGGAATTAATGCCTGATTCACGGAAACGTGTCCTGCTGTCCCGCCACCTGTTAACACCACTACCGGCTGTTTCATTCATTCCATCCTTCCCTATGTCTTTAACGATATGTATTTCATGCTACAATAGTCAATGTAAAAAATGAAAGTTGAGGATAGTAAAACTATGACTACTGCAGCGAAACCTTTACAGCAAAAAACGTCTATAATCATTAAAATCATGATTCCGATTGTTATTACGCAAGTGGCACTCTATCTGATGTCGTTCTTCGATATTCTGATGACAGGACGTTATGATACGTTCCATCTGGCCGGCGTAACCATCGGCAGTTCATTCTGGATACCGGTATATACCGGCCTCTCAGGAATTTTGATGGGTCTGACTCCTATTATCGCACAGCTCATCGGTGCGAAGAATAAAAAAGATGTCCGCCCTACTGTCCAGCAAGCATTATACGTTTCTCTCGCTCTTTCGGCAATGATTTTCATTTTGATCAGGTGGGTGGTGCTGCCCGCCATTACGAGAATGCCGCTTGATGCACCTGTTATTGAAGTGGCGTCTTCCTATCTGACCGGAATGAGTATCGGTCTGGTCCCTTTAATGGCCTATACTGTACTGCGTTCATTCTTTGACGCACTCGGTGCAACCCGAGTCTCGATGTTCATTATTTTATTGTCAGCGCCGATCAATATTGCGCTGAACTATCTATTAATCTTCGGTAATTTCGGATTTCCTGAACTCGGCGGCGCGGGTGCAGGATATGCGTCCGGCTTTACGTATTGGCTGGTGTTCATCATTGCAGTGCTGATTGCCTGGTCGTCAAGACATTTCAAGGAGTACATGCTGTTTCGTAACTGGCAGGGAATTTCTTTCGTCAAGTGGAAAGAGATTTTGCTGATTGGTGTGCCGATCGGTTTATCCATCTTCGTCGAGACGAGCATCTTCTCTGTCGTGACGCTTCTCATGAGCAGCTATTCTGCCCAAGTGATCTCTGCCCATCAGATCGCACTGAACTTTACATCGCTTCTCTATATGGTGCCTCTTAGCGTATCAATGGGCACAACAATACTGGTCGGTCAGTCGGTTGGTGCGAATCAATCAAAAGATGCACGGGAGTATACATACCTGGGCATCGCATTCGCAGTGGTCTTCAGTTTTCTATCCATATTCATCTTGCTGACGTTCCGTGAGTCCATTGCTTCTATGTATACGGCAGACGCTGCGATTATTACACTCGCCATTCATTTCTTCGTCTATGCGGCATTCTTCCAGCTGTCGGACGCTGTACAAGCGCCGATACAAGGCGCACTGCGCGGGTATAAGGATGTAACCATGACATTCCTCGTCGGCGTAGTGTCATTCTGGCTCATCGGATTGCCGACAGGTTTCGTACTCGCACGCTTCACGGAGCTTGGCGCGTACGGCTACTGGGTCGGTCTTATCGTGGGATTGACAGTCGGTGCGGTGATTCTGTCATTCCGTTTACGCTATATACAGAACAAATACCGCGTGATGTAATACGAGCTGCCTTCTGCTTACGAATAGCGGGTGTTGTTTGATGAAGTGAACAGACTGAATCCACATAAACGCTCAGTAACCTCGGTCAAGCGCTCTTACTGACTGGTTAACCGCTCATTCAACCTTGTTACGCGCTCATAACTTTCAGCAAGCGCTCATTAATTACGTTACACGCTCATACTTGCCGCCTAACCGCTCAATACGCCCCCCGTATTCTGGCAAACTATAACTTCAGCAATTACTATATACAAAAAAAGCCGGTGGAGCGCTTCCACCGGCTTTCGTTTTATTTCTGAATGAACTGCTGTGTCCAGTAATGTCCATTGGCATCATAGCCGATTCCGATGTGTGTGAAGCCCGGTGTCAGGATATTCTGTCTGTGTCCTGCGGAATTCATCCACGCAGTAACGACTTCCTGTGCACTGCGCTGGCCCATCGCAATATTCTCTGCTGCCGAACGGTATGTAACGCCATTCATCTTCATCTGATCAAATGGTGAACCGTATGTCGGGCTAGTATGCGAGAAGTACTTATTCGCTGCCATGTCTGCTGATTTCTGTTTTGCTGACTTCTGAAGCGCCGCATCAATCTGCAGCGGCTTGAGGCCTGCTTTGGTCCGCTGTGCATTTGTTAAATCGAGCACGGCCTGTTCCGTGGCAGAAACATTGGCAGTTTGCTGCTGGGACGGATTATTGGTTTGCGGTTTACTTGGCTGTGCCGGCTGCTGCTGCGCAGGCGGTGTCGGTTTCTGCACCGGTCTGCTTGGTTTCTGCGGTGCCGGTTTTTGATAATGGTAATTTCCCCAGTAGTACGAGTACACTTGCTGATTTGATACATTCCATGTGTACGTCTTTGTTTGTACCTGATTTGTCGTGCTTGCCTCTGCTGCATGAACAGGCAAAAGAATAGCTGAGCTTAATAAGATGACGGATAACGATTTTTTCATCTTGGTCCCTCCTTTTCTACGCAACCTATCATAACGTCAGAGAAAAGGAGAAATCTTGGTAAATCAAACCATTTTGTCCAGTGAACTCTACAAAGCTATGAAATGAGAGTTTGAGTCACCTGAGTTTTGGCAACATTATCCGTCAAAGCTGACTATTACCAATAAAAAGCTATTGACACCTAGTTTTCAGGCACATATTGGATATTGTCGAGCTGTTCGCCGATGATTACTAATTTCGATGGAATCTGTATATATTCCGGCATCCAGTTGACCATTCCGTATGCGTATTGAAATAAATGAGAGTAACGCGAGCCTTCCAGCTGAATATACCCTTTCATCCGATAGACAGAGTCCGGTATTGTCCGCACCCAGTCTTCAAAGTGTTCTTGGTTGATCGGCTGATCGAATGACAGCGTTTTGGAAGTGAGCGGTAATCCGCTGCCTGTCGCAACCGGTTGCTTCGGCGCTGCCGCGTTTACCATCTTCTCGATGTAACTGAAATCAGCTTTCGCCTCCACCGTCTGTATAAGCGGTGCATAGCTGTTGAATTGCGTTACCTGCATCGTCACAAATGCCAGCTGGCTGTCTGTCAGCAGATCCGTTTTATTCAGCAGCAGAAAGTTCGCGTGGCGAATTTGCTCCAGGAATAATGTAAGCATGCGCGGAGAGAGCTTGTCACGGTCGATCCAGCGCTTTGCATCGACTACGGTAACAATCCCCTTAACATCCAGCTGATCAGCGAATAACGGAGAGCAGACAGCGTCTAACGCCTCCACCGGATGTGCAGCGCCTGTCGTCTCAATAAACAGCACATCAATTTCAGGGTAATCTGTCAGCAGCCCCTGCAACTGCGCCTCTGTTGATTCAGCACCTGTACAGCAAATGCAGCCGTTCAATAATTCTTTTAGCGGTACTTCTCCCGCATCCTCTACAATTCGACTGTCGACATTCAGTTCGCCGAATTCATTCATCAGAACGGCGGGCTGTCTGCCGGACTTCTTCACCTGCTCCACTAATTGAACAAGTAGCGACGTTTTGCCGCTTCCGAGAAAGCCGCTGAGTAAATATACATCCATCATGAATTTTCATCCTTTCCATAGAGAACACGCGTCCAACCGTAGCTGGACGCGTGTTCAGATCATTATGAGTTGATTTCTTTCAGGACAATTTCTTTCGCTTTCAGCAATTGCGGGTCATCTTCTTTCATTTTGTCCCGTAATTTCTGCATTAAGCCAATTGTCGTATCACCAGTAAGCACACCTGTCTGATCCTGTGACAGATCTTTCTGCAGTGCTTTAACTGCTTCAGTTGTATTGCTGTCATAAAGGCCATCTGCCTCGCCCGGATCATAGCCGACCGCTTCAAGCATTTCTTCAGCTGCCTGCACGGAAGGCGATACGAGCCCTTCGTCCATCTTTTCGGATGAATCCAAGTACGGCAGTGATGCATACGACGGATAAGGCACGTTCACATCCGGTTCGATGCCTTTTTTATGGATCCAGTTGCCGTCAGGTGTCAGCCACTTAGCAGTTGTCAGCTTCAAGTTTGATCCGTCCGGCAATTGTGTCGGTGTCTGAACCGTTCCTTTACCGAACGTTTTCACACCAACGATCGGAATTCCGGCAGACTCTTTCAGCGCCCCGGCTAAGATCTCAGAAGCAGATGCACTGCCTTCGTCTACGATCAATGCGACGGGAACGGTTACTTTTTGTCCGTCTGATGCCGGATATGCTTCAGGCGGCATGCCTTTTTCTTCGGTCTGGAATAAGATCTTTCCTTTTTCCACAAAGAGATCGGAAATGTCGATGGCACCGCTTAAAATGCCGCCCGGGTTCTGGCGCACGTCAATGAGGACGCCTTCCATGCCTTTATCGGTCATTTCATTGAATGCCTCGAGTAATTCCTCATACGTGTGTTCAGAGAACGATGTAATGTTGATATGTGCAATATTATCATCAAGCATCTCTGCGTAGACCGTGTTGATCGGGATCACATCACGGACGATTTTCACGTCAAATGGATCCGATTTCTCACCGCGTCTAACAGACAATGTAACTGTCGATCCTTTTTCACCGCGGATCAGCAGCACTGCTTCGGATGAAGACATGCCTTGTATGCTTTCGCCGTCTACGGAGAGAACGACGTCATTTGGCAGTAAGCCTGCTTTTTCAGCGGGCGAATTTTTAATCGGTGAAACGATGCTGATATAACCGTTTGATTCTTGAATTTCCGCGCCAATCCCTTCAAAGCTTGAAGAAATGCTTTCATTCAATTGTTTCGCTTCTTTTTCATTCAGGTAATCGGAATACGGATCACCCAGAGAATCGACCATTCCGTTAATCGCACCGTCAATAACGACTTGATCATCCACATCGTCAAAATAGTTTTCTTTCAGTTGATCATATGCATCGAAAAGTTTTTTAAACTCTTTTCGTTCACTTCCCACTTGCTGTGGCTTGACGACTTCTACAACCTTTTCATCACCGACCGTCAGCGCGAAGAATGTGACGGCTGCTGTCGACAGCACAAGGAAAAAAATGAGCATGATCAATGAAAACGGTTTGATTCGGAGATAGCGGCCGGATTTCGGCGCGTCCGGCTCCTGTTCTCCGTTCTCACGCGAATCGTTTTCGTTCATTGTCTTCCCTACTTTCTAAAATCCCGTGAAAAGACCGCTGCCAGGAGCGGTCTTTGTTCACAAGTTCTCTATCCATTTGTATTAGTCCGCAATCGCTGCGTCAAGTGCCACTTCAATCATTTCGTTGAATGTCGTCTGACGCTCTTCAGGTGTTGTGATTTCGCCTGTAATGATATGGTCACTTACTGTTAACACTGCCAATGCTTGACGGCCGTAACGGGCTGCGAGCGTATACAGAGCCGCCGCTTCCATTTCCACTGCCAATACGCCGTGGCGGGCAAGTTTTTCATGCTGTGCGTCTTCATTATAGAAGAAATCTTCCGTGTAGACGTTCCCCACTTGCAGGTGCAGACCTTTTTCCTTCCCTGCATGATACGCTTTCAACAGTAAGTCGAAGTTTGCAATCGGCGCAAAACGGATCGGTCCGAATGACACATCATTTAATGAGGAATTCGTTGTTGCCGCTTGCGCCAGAATGACGTCACGTACTTTCACGTCTTTCTGGATCGCGCCGCACGTACCGACACGGATCAATTTTTGTACGTCAAATTCCTGGATCAGTTCTGTTGCATAAATCGAAATGGACGGTACACCCATCCCTGTGCCCTGCACGGAAATACGCTTTCCTTTGTATGTGCCGGTAAAGCCGAACATGTTCCGAACTTCGTTATACTGCACCACATCTTCTAGAAATGTCTCTGCAATATATTTTGCACGCAGCGGGTCTCCGGGAAGAAGAACCGTTTCCGCGATATCACCTGGTTTTGCATCAATATGTATACTCATTCATTGTCCGCCTCATTTCATTATTTTGTTTTCATCATACAGTGATTTAGAACGAGATGCAATGAAGACCTTAGCCGTTACCTGCTGCATAAGTCTGTATACATTGCATAAAGTTCATCAAAGGTTGTTGAACGTAAATCATCGTCCGCTTTGTCTTCAACGTAACGGGACAAGGAATCGAAATCCTCTTCATCCTTCGGAAAACTTGCATCGCGGAACATTTTTTCTGCAAACAGCGCTTTTACATCATCGCTTCCGCCGCCGCGAAATCTCAGCGCGAAATGATAAAAGGATCGATCCATCGCCGTCACCTTCCCTCACTCAAATAACCTTTTGTATTCGCTGTAGCCTTCTGATTCCAGGTCCTGTACGGGAATGAAACGCAGAGCCGCGGAATTAATGCAGTAGCGCAGTCCGCCCTGTTCGCTTGGTCCGTCGGGGAAGACATGTCCAAGGTGAGAATCCGCTGTCTTGCTGCGCACTTCCGTTCGCCGCATGCCGTGAGTCGCATCAAAATGCTCCGTCACTTCTGCCGCTTCAATCGGTTTTGTAAAGCTTGGCCATCCGCATCCCGCATCATACTTGTCTTTTGAGCTGAATAATGGTTTGCCAGAGACGATATCGACATAGATTCCGTCTTCATAATGCGCATCATATTCATTACGAAACGGCGGTTCTGTCCCGTTTTCCTGCGTCACATGATACTGTATTTCTGTCAAGCGATCGCGCAAATCTTTTTTCATGAACGATTCCCCCAATGCTGTTCGATAAATCCTGCACGCCCTGATGCGACAGTGTAGCTCGCATAGCGGTCTGGGTTCTTTTCATAAAACTGCTGATGATAGTCTTCCGCTGCATAAAACTCCTTGGCCGGTAAGATTTCCGTCACGATTGGCGCATTGAATTTCCCGCTTTCCTGCAGTTCTTTTTTCGACTGTTCCGCCGCCTTCTGCTGTTCTTCAGAGTTAGTATAGATGGCGGACTTGTACGATTCGCCGCGGTCATGGAACTGTCCGCCTGCGTCAGTCGGATCAATTACCTGCCAGAAAATATTCAGTAATTCTTCATAACTGATGACCGTGTCATCAAATTCAATTCGTACAGCTTCGCGGTGGCCTGTTGTATTGGAACACACTTCTTCATACGTTGGATTAACAGTATGTCCGCCGGTATAACCGCTTGTTACTGAATGCACACCATCGTATAGGTCAAAAGGCTTGACCATACACCAGAAGCACCCGCCTGCAAATGTTGCGTATTGTGTTGCCATAATTGTAGCCTCCTTAGTTTTTCGGTATCAATACTTCCAATATAATCTCATCCTGCGCTAAATTCACTTCTTTTGCTTTGACCTGGACGTCACCGGAAATCGGCAAATCCTCCAAATCGATGAAAATTTCTTCTTCTTTCGGACGTACAATCATCCATGACGGAAGCTCTACCGAATTTTTCAGCAACTTGAGTACAGTAGAAGGCGGAATATTCAAATCACCTAATTCCATGGACGATTGCTTTAAAATTAAGTTTCCGTCTTCGCGTACAATCGGATCAAAATGCATGGCGAGCGGCAGTGTATACGAAAACACTGTCAGTTCCGATGTCAGCAGCACATCATCACGCATTTCGAGCTCGACCGGCAATGAGCCTTTTACCGCTTTGCGAATATAAGTGTTCGCAATGCCTTCAAAATTTTTCTTAGTGGTATTCAGCGCCAGCGTGTACCCTTCGTCTTGTTTCGCCGTGTCTTCAGGGAGAGGTGAAGAAGCGGTGGTGCCGCCGATTAAAATGATTAAAACGACCAACGCCGCCGCCACCAGTCCTGCCAGGCTGAAAAATGCTGCTTTCCAAACATTCATTATATCGTTCACTCCACTTCCAGCTCAACGGCTGCACAACTCTTGATTTCGTCTACGAATCGTTCCTCCATCAGATCATACCCTTTACTGTTCGGATGAAAGAAGTCTGTGTGATAAACGAGGTTTTCATTCGAATTAAATAAATCTTCCACCGGGACGAAACAGGACATCCCGTCTTTTTCGACCTGTTCTTCAATCGAAAGGTTCCAATCTGCGATGATCTGCTCAAACTCTTGCACTTCGCTAGTTACAACGGAGAACGGATTATACAGTCCCGCCACAATGATCGGCGCCGTCGGATTATACAACCGCAATAAATCGAATAACTCCTCGATGCGGTTTTCGAATTTGCCAAGCTCTTTATAGAAATCAGACAGTTTCATCTGCATGAAATTCCCTTTAACGACTTTCATGATGTCATTTCCGCCGATTGTGAAGACGATATAATCCGCCTGAACGACGGCTTCTTGGACATCTTCATTTTCAAGCTGTTTGATAAATTGATCACTGCGCCGTCCGCGTTTCGCTAAGTTTACGGCGTCTACCTCCAATATGCCTTTCCATTGTTCCATATCCGACGTTAACCGTCCGAAATAACCGCCTTCTTTCCGCTCATCGCCGACACCCTGTGTCAAGGAATCGCCCAATCCGAGAACATTCACACGTTTGGGCACAAAGTATTCGGGCACGACAAACGGTTCAAAAGCCACGGTCTCCCGTTCTGAAAGCGTCGTATCTTTTTGGCTGAATGGGGCTTGGCACCCTACTAAGAACAATGAGAAGACAAATAATAACACTGCTATTCTTCTCATAATGTCATATCCTTTGCCGTTGAAATTAATCGGTATAATACATGAACCCGATTGCGCCTTCTCCCGTATGGGTACTGACGATCGGTGTCGTGAATGTCAGCATCACCTGAATGCCCATTTCTTCAATCTTCTTTTTCAGCGGTTCCGCCATCGCCAGTCCGTTAGCATGCGCAATGCCGACACTGCGGATGACTTTCCCCGCCGTTTCCTTCTTAAACTCTTCCGCTAAATACGAGACAACCTGTTTATGGCTGCGCACTTTTGCAACCGGCGTATAGACACCGTCTTTTAATGTAGCGATCGGTTTAATATTCAGCAACGAACCGAACATCGCTTTGCCTTTACCGATTCGTCCGCCCTTGACCATATTATCAAGCACGTCGACTACAACGAACAGCGATGAGCGTTTGCGGACACTTTCCAGGGCCGCAGCGATATCCTTTACTGTTCTTCCTTCTTCTGCCAGTCTGCAAGCTTCAAGCACCTGGAATGAGAGGGCGTGCGAGATGAACATAGAGTCAATAACCGTGACGTCTGAGGAAGAGGCGCGGGCAGCTGTCTCTGCAGATTTTACCGTTCCGCTCATGCCGCCTGTCATATGGATCGAAATAATCTGTGACCCGTCTGCACCGAGTTCATCGTACAGCTGCTGGAATACACCGACTGCCGGCTGTGAGCTTTTCGGCAGTTCTTCAGCATCACGAATCAAATCCATGAATTCCTCCGCCTGTATATCGATGCCGTCAACATAGGATTTTTCATTGATAATTAACGTCAGCGGAACAACGTGAATATTGTATTGATCGATCAGTTCATCCGTTAACGCTGCAGTGGAATCCGTGACGATATGAATTTTCTTCATGATTTCTATCTCCTTCGCGTGTGACTATCTGCGATTTTTCATTGTGTATTTGGTATAGTGAGTAGCAGGAGGTGCAGTTCGATTGGAAGAATCATTCGATTACAAGAACCTGCATGAAGAACGCTGGAATGCGATCACCCATGCAATCGGTTTCTTACTCAGCATACCTGCATTAGTCTTTCTGATCTTAAAAGGTGTGAAGCAAGGCACCGGAATCGCCGTCGTCAGCTTCACGATATTCGGCGTGTCCATGCTGCTGCTGTTCCTCGCGAGTACACTCTTACATAGTATGCCGGTCAAAGTGAAATCTTTTTTCGCTATTCTTGACCATTCCGCCATTTATGTACTCATCGCCGGGACGTATACGCCATTTTTGCTGGTCACCTTAAAAGGTGCGCTCGGCTGGACGCTGTTTGGCATCATCTGGGGACTGACCTTGTTCGGTATTTTATTCAAGATCTTTTTCATTCACCGCTTCGCAAAATTATCGCTTGCCCTGTATATTTTCATGGGCTGGCTGATCATTCTGGCGATTAAACCATTATATGACGCACTGCCGCCAGCCGGTATCTGGCTGCTCGTGATCGGCGGATTATTCTATACAGCGGGCTCATATTTCTATATGACGCGCCGTGTGCCGTATAATCACGCGATCTGGCATCTGTTCGTGATGGCGGGCAGTGCGGCAATGTACTTCAGCGTCCTTCTCTATGTGTAGAGAAGGGCGTTATTTTTTATCCCAAATTTGATACGTATACGGTGTGCCGTCCTGCGCATAGTGCGGCTCAGACTTGCTCGTTAATGTATAGGTTTCTTCATATTCCGGGAAAAACGTGTCGCCCGGATAATGTTTCTCGATGATGGTGACATACAGTCTGTCTGCTCCGTCGTCCATCGCCATTTGGAAAATCTCAGATCCGCCAATGACCATCACTTCGTCCGCGTAATCTTTCGCAAGTTGTACCGCGCTCTCCATATCGTGCACGACCGTAACACCGTCAGCTTCATAACTTGGATTGCGTGTAATCACGATATTTAAACGGCCTTTTAACGGACGGCCGATCGATTCGAACGTCTTGCGTCCCATGATCATCGCCTTGCCCATCGTTTTCTCTTTAAAATACTGAAGTTCTTCCGGAATATACCATGGCATCTCATTGTCTTTGCCGATTACCCGGCCGAGATCATGTGCCACTAATAATGAAATCAATGAAATTCCTCCTTATACTGCAATCGGTGCTTTGATTCTTGGGTGCGGATCGTAGCCTTCGATCGAAATATCTTCCGTCGTCAATTCAAAAATCGACCGGCCGCCGTAATTAACCTTCAATGTCGGCAGCGTTTTCGGCTCTCTCCTTAACTGCTCTTTTACCTGATCCATATGGTTCTGATATAAATGTGCGTCACCTAATGTATGCACGAATTCGCCGGCTTCTAAACCACATTCATGTGCAATGAGGTGAATGAGCAGCGCATAAGACGCGATGTTAAACGGCACGCCAAGGAAGACGTCTGCACTGCGCTGATAAAGCTGACATGACAATTTACCATCCGCTACGTAGAACTGGAACAATAAGTGGCATGGCGGCAAGGCCATATCGTCCACTTCCGCCGGATTCCACGCCGTTACGATGTGCCGCCGTGAGTCCGGGTTATTTTTGATGCTGTCAATCACCTGTGCAAGCTGATCGATGACGCCGTTCTCACTTTCCCACGCCCTCCACTGCTTGCCGTAAACCGGTCCGAGGTCGCCGTACTGCTCCGCAAACTCTTCATCAGCCAGGATGTTCTCTTTAAACGAAGCCAGCTCTGCCTGATAAACTTTCGCAAATTCTTCGTCTTTTAATACACGGCGGCCGAAATCAGTCATATCAGGACCCGTATACGCTTCGCTTTGTACATACCGCTCAAATGCCCATTCATCCCATATTGCGTTACGCTCTTTAATGAGCGTTCGAATATTGGTATCCCCTTTTATAAACCATAGTAATTCTGAGACAATCAGACGAAAAGCCGTCTTTTTTGTCGTTAACAAAGGAAACCCCTGCGCCAAATCAAAGCGCATCTGATAGCCAAAGACACTGTACGTTCCGGTGCCCGTGCGATCTCCCTTTTTCGTGCCTGTATCCAGAATATGTTGACAAAGATCTAAATATTGCTTCATGCTTCAAGCTCCCTCTTCTGAAATTACACCTATTATAACATTGTTTGCCCTTGTACAAAGAGAAAGACACTAGAACCGGGGCACAAAAAACACACCCCGGAACGGCTGCTTACGAAAGCCATTTCGGTGGTGTGTTTTTGGACCAGTAAATATCGCCTACTGAGTGGTGTGCAACAAATCCGTCTTCCGCTGTGTGGTAGTGGAAGTTGTAAAAGTATCCGTCAATGGGACGTTTTTCCGTCCGGACATGAAAGCGGATAAGATCCTGATTTGCCGTTTGATCATGAACATGGAAAATCTTCTCTGCGTAATCGCCGGAAGGCTGCTCGGTAATCGCAAGACGGCGATCTGCTGCATTATGTACAGTAGTTTGAATTACTGATTCAATTCTCGGAAAAATCTCGGTATCAAATTCATGCTGAATGACCGGGCCAATCCGCTGTCCGAACTTTTCATATGACAATAACCGTGCATGGTCGACCAGCTGCTGATCTTCTGCTCGGCTGCCAAGCGCAAGTACATCGTCCGCTTCGCTGCGCAGTTCCAGTGAATACGCTGTGCCTTCTGCGCGGGCGCCGGTTTCATTCGGTTCGTGTTTGTCTTGCAAGCTTGTCCAAATTTCATGATCGGGTGTAATGACGCCCAGTGTCAGTACGGCGACGGATGCAATCATCAGCCGCTGTAACCATCGCTTCATATTCGTCACTCCTTCAACATTCCGTCATACATCTTGATAACTCATACGAAAAGCATCACAAAAGGTTTCATCTTTTTCTATTTCATTGTACAATAAAGTCAAACTTCAATCATTCTTTTCACAAAATTGTTCTTTGATTGCAAGTTAAGCGGATGGAAACCAACGCGCTACATAAAGGAGGTCGCAACAATGGATGTTAACTTACTACTGGGTATCGGTATGCTTGTATTGACTCTATACTTGAGCTCCCTTAACTTTACACATTGATCCTAAAGCGGTGAACGCCGAAAAAGACAGTATGGGCAAAAAGCTCATACTGTCTTTTTCTGTGCGCGCTATTGCATCCCGCCGCCGCGCCAGCGCAGCTAGTTATCACTTCTCCAGCACACCGTAGTGAACTTTCGTATAGGACCGTATTTGCTGATTAAAGCCGAAGCGCTCAAACACCGGCGACTGATAGTGGTCTTTGAGCACCACCCGGCGTCTGCATACACGCACTGCTTCTGTCACCCACTCTTCTGTTACACTGTTTGTCGCGCCAATTTCACGCAGAACTTCAAAGTTAGCTGATTCCTCGATGGGTGTGGTGAACATCGGATCGAGAAAGACGATATCGCGGGAATTGTCCGGACAAGATTTTAAGAATGTGACAGCTTCCGAATGAATGACTTCAATACGTTTCATTGCCTCTTGCAGGAGCGGAAAGTCAATCGGAAAGCTGTGCAGACCGGTCTTTGTCAAAAATGCGATGACTTTATCTGCTTCAATTCCTTCCACCGTTCCGTCTTCTCCTGCTATGCTGGCCGCGATGATCGCGTCCGAGCCGAGTCCTAAGGTGCAATCCAAAAATGCATCTCCCGGCATAAGACCGGAAGCTGCCGCGAGCGGATCAGTTTCACCTTTCTCTATACGCTTCAGACGATACGTTGCAGAGTTCGGATGAAAAAAGAATGGTTGTTCGCATCCTCTTTTATAAAACGAATAGCGGTCCTTCCCCGCCACCAGGACATCACATTGATAGATGTCCTGCAGTTTGGGGATGGACCGCTTTTTCCGTTCGACGGCAGGCGCCTGCAATGCGTCCGCTGCGTGTTTCACCAGTGCAGCTGACTGTTCATCAGGACGCCCTGCTGTCGTAATGATCACGTTCATTGACCGACGACTTTCGTCAGGACATCGACGAGGTGATCTTTAATTTGGTCTTTCTGGAAGTTCTCAATTTGCTCACGCGGAATAAAGTAGACCACTTTGCCTTGATCCCAAATGGCAATAGATGGTGAGCTTGGCGGAATTTCCGGGAAGTACGCGCGGAATGCCGCTGTCGCTTCTTTGTCTTGTCCCGCAAAAACGGTAAATAAGTGGTCAGGTTTCACTTCCTCCACTGCCTCGCGAACAGCGGGACGTGCCAAGCCTGCCGCGCAGCCGCACACAGAGTTGATGACAATAATAGCAGAGCCTTCCAGACCCTCTAATGTACTGTCAACTTCCTCAGCTGTTGTCAGTTCTGTAAATCCTGCAGTTGTCAGTTCTTCGCGCATCGGGGTTACAATCCCGCGCATGTATTCATCGTATGCGTTCATGTGAATATCTCCGCCTTTCATAGTGTTGTATGTTTTATACCGTACCGCTTTTAATAGTAAAGCATATATTCAGTAAATGCCAAGTATCGAGATTCAGGACGGTCAGTTCCGTTCAGTGATAACGATTTTATCCAACGCTTTCACTTCGTATTGCCCGCCCTCCAGAGAAAATACGGCTTCACACGTTATTCGTACCGGATCACTGACTGTTTCCTGATGTTCATCGGCATACCCATACGACGGATCAACGTACATCCGCTTATAGAGGGAGACTTGTGTGTCCGCTGTAATGGGAACATGTACATAGTGATCGGACTTTTTTGCTGCTGATGCCGTACTGACAGCTATGTTTTCCAGTCTGCCTACTGAATTCAAGAAAAACTCCTCTTTAGAAGATTGATTCTTCTTAAATACATAACTGTACAATGTTTCACCGAGCCGCCAGCAGAGATCTTCCATGCTCTGCTGCAAAACTAGCAGCAGCGAGGACTTTACGCAGTCATTCATTACGAATTCACTGTAATATTCTTGTGCCGCCAGAAACTCCTTCACACTATTCTCTAATTGTAATTGCGGGAATTCTTTTTGCAGATCGGTGTGCAAGACTTTTTTATTTCTCTTATCTGCCGCAAAGTCGGCGAAGTTATTTGTAATAAAGAAATATTGGGCAGATTCGAGGTGATGTTGTTCTTTAAAAAGCAGCAGACTTTCCCAAAGCAGCCCATCTTTAAACTCTTGTTTTCTGTTTTCAAA
Organism: Sporosarcina sp. P33; assembly: GCF_002077155.1. GTDB lineage: Bacteria > Bacillota > Bacilli > Bacillales_A > Planococcaceae > Sporosarcina. Next base: position 198,819 of record NZ_CP015027.1, read on the forward strand.
CGGCTTAAGCCCGTCAAAGTATCGTGTAAAGACTTTTTCATACACTGCAGAGTCCGGTTTGAAAACAGTGAAATTTTCATTCAGCTGTTTTTCGTACCGTGTCAGCAGCAGGTCCGTCTCAAACATCCGCACCGGACTCTGCTCATTCCATTCCTTTAGCCTGTTGACAGACTGAATTTTCATATTGTTACTGGAGATGATGTCTTTTGCATGGTCAATCAATTCTTTACTGACAATCTCCGGAAGAATAATTTCACAGTCATCATTCCTATGTACATACCGCAGCAGCTCTTCAATATCCGGGTTAAAAGTGAATTGTTTATCGAGAATATTAGTATCCAAGAAAATATATGTTTTCACTGCACAAGCCCCCCTTTCTTGATCATGCTCTTCCTGTCATAACGATAACATATGAATGAAAAGCAATTATAGAATATTGTAATGAGTCATAAACAGGTACGTTTACAAATGAAACGACATGCGGCAATTAAAAACTGTACAAGCAACAGTTTCCAAGCCGCTTGTACAGATATGCTTTCACATTACTTCATAAATCGCTCAATCATTTCCCGTGTCAGAGTAAAGCGCGGGTCGACAGTATTCCCATCCACTTCCTCCACCCCCATCAGCACCGTTATGATCCGCTGCCCGTTAAACACCCCGCTGCCGGTAAAGCAAGAACCTGCTGCGTCCGTATAGCCGGTTTTTAATCCATCCATTCCCTCCATTTGCATACGCATGCCGGGTAACAGTAGATTCGTGTTCCACATCGTCATCCCCTGTCTTGACGTAAAACTCGGCATCTTCGTAAATTCCAGCACTTCGGGATGTTTTTTGATTAAGCGATCTGCCAAAACAGCAACGTTATGGGCGGACGCCACATTGTTTTCGCTTGGATTTCTCCCTAAATAGAAACCATCTAAGCCGTGCGGGTTGTAAAACATTGTGTCCTTCATGTTAAATGCCTGCGCTTGTTCATTCATCATTGCGACAAATTTTTCTTCTGTGCCGCCCGCAAGTTCAGCAAGGGCAAGTGCCGCATCATTTGCGGAAATGACCGTCATTGCGGTAAACAGTTCGCGCACAGAATAGTTTTCATTCGCTTTCATGCCCAGCTTGGCTGCACTCGCAAACTGGCTTAAGTTCAGTACATTTTCACTCGGCTGATACATCGTATCCCAGGTGAGTGTGCCGTTTTCAATTGTATTCAACACGATATATTGTGTCATTAACTTGGTCATACTGGCAATCGGCAATGGCTTTTTACTGTTTTCCTCATAAACTACCTTCCCTGTCTCCGCGTTCAGCAAAATCATCGCATCGGAGGAAACACTCCACTCCTGCACGGTTTGCTGTGAATCTTTCCATTCCGTAATGACCAGATACACACTGATACATAAGAGCAGAGCGAATAACAGCTTTTTCATACATTCACCTTCCTCAACTGTCTATTATGCAGCAGAAGTCTGCACAATAGTAGCGGTTGTTTCTGAAGATTGTATGAAGAATACGCAATAAAAACACCTATGGCGGAAATATTTTTCACATGTCGATTTGCTTTCGTATTCCTTTCACCGCAGCCCAGCAAAGACTTACAAAAGAATTCAGTTGAATTTCATCATGATGGGCATAATGGCTACTAAGAATATCCAATGGAAAAGAGGCAATGTAATGAAAACAGGCTGGAATATTTTTAAAATGGATTTGCACCATATTCGTAAAAATTGGGTAGCCGCCTTATTAATCGGAGGGCTGACCGTACTGCCTTCTTTGTACGCCTGGCTAAACATCTATGCGACGTGGGATCCATATGGCCATACAAACAACTTGCCTGTTGCGCTTGTCAATGAAGATGAAGGTGCGATGGTTCGCGGCAAGCGGATTGATGTCGGTGCCGAATTGGTGAAAAATCTGCAGGACAATAAAGATATGGATTGGTCATTTACTGCAAAGCAGGACGCGATGGACGGTGTGGAATATGGCGATTATTTCGCGGCGATTATTATTCCTAAAGACTTCTCCAGAAAACTGGGAACAGTCATTGCGGGTGAGCCTGAAAAAGCGGAGATCAGTTATTATGTCAATGAAAAGCTGAATTCTATCGCCCCAAAAATCACAGAAAAAGGAGCTTCTGTCATTGTAGATCAAGTGAGCAGACAGTTCATTTCCACGGTCAACGGTGTCGTACTCAAATTGTTTAATGAACTTGGAATCGAGATTGAGAAAAACTTGCCCGATATTAAGAAGTTCGAAGAATATGTTTTTGACCTTCAAAATCAACTGCCAGCTATTCATCAGACACTCGAAGGGATCGTAGCCGATGCGAATTCTGCCCAGCACATTATTAACAAAGCGCAAAAGCTGTTGCCTGAGGCGAAACAAACCACTTCCGCAGGTCTGCAAACCGTAAGTAACACAATCGATCAGCTGACATTAGCACAACAGCGCCTTGAAACAGCCGCACCACGCATCAGGACAGATCTTGAAAAAATAACGGCTATTACAAATGAAACCAATGACTTTTTGAAACAGATTCAGCAAACAACGCTGGACTTCACTGAATGGGATCGAACAAAACAATCAATAGATGCCCGGGTGACAGCGAGTATGGAAAAGCTGGATGGACTTGAAGCGGATCTGACGAATATAAAAACGGCAGCTGAGCAGCTGAATACTCAGCAGACAGGTGATGCCAATCCGCCCCTGCCTATAGATGGCGCTTTAGAAAAAGTGAAAGACCTCAAAAATCTGTTGAATGAACTGCAGCAAAATGCGCATTCGATAAATTCTCTCGTGCAGGGCGAAGAAGAACGGCTGAAAAACAGTATAAATGATCTGCAAAAAATTGCCGAAAATACTTCTATCAAGGCCAATTCATTTCTGACGGAATATACGGATACCATCGAGCCGTTGGTCCGTAAAGAAATCGCCCAAGCGCTGAAGACGTTATCAAGAGCGAACTCGCTGTTGAAGGAAGTACAGAAAACCATTCCTGAAGCAGAAAAGGTATTACACAGCACCAATCAACAGTTGACTGACGGAAAACAGCAAGCCGAGAAAGCGTTGAATCAATACCCGTACGTCTACGATAAAGTGAACCGGCTCGCAAAACGGATCAGGGACATTCAAGGAGAGACAGACATTAACGAAATCATCGACTTGCTGCAAAACGATCCAGAAGCTGAACGCAGTTTCTTTGAAGAGCCGATTATTCTGAATGAAACAAAGCTATTTCCTATTAAAAACTACGGGACAGGAATGACACCGTTCTATACCGTACTGTCGATTTGGGTCGGTTGTTTATTGCTCATTTCTTTGCTTTCTACAGATATTCACAGGGAAGGTGCGTTTACGGCGAAGCAAATTTATATCGGACGGCTGCTGACGTTCCTGACAATCGGTTTCGTACAGACGCTCATTGTAACGGCTGGTGATATCATTCTTCTTGGTGTAACAGCCGATGAGCCGATAGTCTTCATGCTGTTTGGACTCTTCATCAGCATCGTGTTCATGTCTATCGTCTATACACTCGTTTCGGTATTCGGGGACGTCGGCAAAGCGATGGCGATTGTGTTGCTGGTGCTGCAAATTGCCGGCTCAGGCGGCACGTATCCAATTATGCTGCTTCCTGCGTTCTTTCAATGGATCAATCCCTTTCTGCCATTCACCTATGCGATTGATTTAATGAGAGAGGCAGTTGGCGGGATCGTCTGGGCCCGCGCTGTAAAAGATATTTTGTTCTTGGCGGGTATTGGCGTCTTGCTGATCATATTTGGTGTAATATGTAAGGAGAAAACGAACAAAGCTACGAACCGGCTGTTAGCTAAATCACGGGAGACAGATTTGTTTCATTAAACTGGCGAATCGCCGTGACTGTAAAATTCCGGATCCTGTCCATCGCAAAACCTTCTTACGGTGTAAGGAGGTTTTTTGGCATGTACTCCATGCAGCTAGGTAATGATACATTTTTGGTTGTTTTTATTAAAAGGACATTCTAAATTTTTACAAATGATAGGTCTAATTATTTACCGCCTGTGATATAGTATATTTGGTTTAATAGTGTAAGAGGAGGGATATTTATGAGGAAAATGCAAATCATGATCGTAACGTTCGTATTGTTATTCTCTTTGGCGCCAAAGAAGGAGGCATCTTCTCACATATTTACAGACGTGCCGAAAAATCATCCGAATTATTCGGCGATTATGTATCTGGTGGAACAAGGTGTACTCACTCCGCAAAAGCGATTTGGCCTCAACGATAAGGTCACGCGGGAGGAAGTCGCGATCATGGTTGCCAAAGCGACGGGTCTGGACGGCACAAAAACGAAAACGAAGTTTAAAGATGTACCCGCGGGCAGATTTTCATCAGGATACATCAATTCTGCAGCGAAGGCGAAAATCATTAACGGCTATCCTGACGGTACATTCAAACCGACACAGAACGTAACGAGAGGTCATATGGCTGCTTTTATTGCAAACGCATTTCATTTAAAAGAAGAGAAAAACATTACATTCAAAGACGTACCGAAAGGCTCCACTTCTTACCATGCCGTACGTAAGTTAGCACATGCCAACATCACGTCAGGCTACCCAGACGGCACGTTTAAGCCCAATCAAACACTCACCCGTTCACACATTGCAGCGTTTATCGCAAGAGCAATGGATCCGTCATTCAGACCGGTGCCGCCTGTTCCAGTGACGCGCGGTATTAATTTTTCTATGAACTTGAGCCAAGTGAAGAAGATCGAAGCATCATCGCCGGCAGTCTTTATGGGGCAGTTTCACGAAGGAAATCTGGTCGCACTTGTGTACAGAGTCACGAAATACGGTTATAACGCTGAACTTATTTATATTTTCGAAAACAATAAACTGAGCGCAATTGCTTATGATTTTCTCGCTGATGATACGTATTATCACAGTTCAGATGAAATCGAAACAATTTATGTCATCCTGAATGACAATGCGAAAAACGAATTAGGCACTCCCTTGTATGAAGGCCAGGAAGGCTATACAGAATTCATCTCCGTTTGGGAAAAGAAAGGGTATCATGCCCTGCTGCAAGTTCATGACAAAGAAGTATATACGTCCGGTGAATTAATATTTATGCCGTACTAATACAGCAGAAGTAGAAAAATAGATATTCTATACGCCACATTCAAAAAATCGTATGAAGCAGACGCGGTAATCTGCCCCATACGATTTTTCTAGTCAGAAGTTCTTTATACCGGTTTGATAGCCGAATAGCTAGAGTACGTTTTGTAAAGACTGCTGTTCTATCAGTATAAAATAAGCTGCTTTTTACGTAAAAACCGCACTTTTATTAATCAGCCGGCGCAACACCCGCCACTTCCCCACGTCCATCCCGCACAAACGGAATATGAAGCAATTCGATTTTCTGTTTTTCGTCTGTAAACTGAACATTCCACCGGGTTTCTATAAAATTCAGCAGTTTCAGTCCGCGCGCAAGAATACCTTCCGCATTCCAATCCGTTTCCAAAGATACTTCGATTTCAGAGTGTGATCCGTCGCTGTATCCTCTTCTGCCATTAGTTTTCGATGATTTTTTGTTTGGAAAACTAGTATTCTGCAAAGAGGAATTTACACTTTGTGACAGCGGCAAAAGATTTCCGAGCGAACCGGACAATATCTTGATTTCAGCAGCAGTATAGCTTTTGAACTGATTTTTCCAGTAATCGTCAGCAGGAGTCTGCGGAAGAATATGTTCGATGGAAACCTTATCTTTTTCAACTTTGGTAAATGGGGTCCAACCGATTTTTTCAATGCCTGTTTTTCTCGCTTTTTCATATTCATACTCATATAAAACATACCGAATATCCCGCCAGCCATAGAAACCGTCTCCATTTGCAAAACGGTTTTCGGTACGTGTGATAAAGTTTTTGACAGCACTGCCCATTCGTTCATCAGTAATTTCGGTTAATGACTGAGTCACTTCTTCAATTGACAGTTCTCCCCTGTATAAACTGCGTGCTTTCCGGTAATAGTCACTGCTTTTAAAACTGGACTGGAAAACACCCATCCTGAACATTACAAATATAAAGCGCTCAATCGTTTTATACAAATCAATTCGCTCAGACTCTGCAACTTTCGTCTGTAAAGAAAGTGCAACTGTCACCAATGGCCTGAAATAACCAATTCCAATACGATTCAGTCGCTCCAACCAGATTTTTTCTTCGCCGGAAAACTCTCCATATTGCGGGAAATAGGAATAGAACCAGTTTTCAGCCGTATGTTTCAAACTGTTCACGTATTCTGTAATATCCTCTGGCCGCAGCTTATTGTGCTCTGCCTTAGTTTCCTCTTCTGCAGGCAGCAGATTTTCTTCATCTTCCTTCATTACTTCAGGACCTGTACTGTCCGGCACTTCATCTTCCACTGCTACTTCATATTTTTCAAATATTTTCTTGGAAGAGAAATAATTCAGTAAGAAATTAATATAGTCATCCCCTTTTTTACGGGTATATTTAAAATACAAAATCCAATGTGCCCGTAAAAACTCATCATCTGAGAGCGGAGACTTCTGGTTTCTGCCAAGCTGATAATATACTTCTTTCCACGTATCATTTATGCGATTTCTTAAGGCTGTTTTATCCATTCCATCCAATTGATCTTCATCATAGAGCGTTGTTAAATAAATCAGCCGATTTTTGAGTAATTCGAGATTCGTCAGTTTTTTGCCGCGGTTATTCATCGTCTCGAACGCGATGAAAACATCGTAGTCTTCTTCTATTTCATGGATATTGAACATCAATTGCTGCGTCAGTTTACGGAACAGAGTTTCGATACCTTCCACGCCGTCTTCTTCATACAGTTTCTGCAGGCACGCAGAGAAAAAATCCTTGGCATATTTCAGGTTTTGCGTATAGTATGTCTCGTTAATCGTACCGCTGTAGGGTTCGTCAAATACTCTGTGAATTAAATATTCAGCGCTTGGATTGTCCGTCTCATAACCGAATAAATACGTTGTGATCAGATTCTGCGGCGGACGCTTCTTAGAAATATATTTCGTGCGTATGGACTGCAGTGTTTGATAGCAAATTACAATGTCTTCTTCATTTTTACCGATATTACATGCATGCCGTTTCACAAAAGATACCATTTCATTGATCAGGATAGAAAAAGTAGTGATCCGCTGCTGGCCGTCCACGATATGATACGCTTTGTATCCCGTATCAAGCAGCCACGTATCATTTCCCCAGTTCTGCGTCTCTTTCCGCGGAACCGCTTTTAATGACAGCATGCCGGTATAATGAAATCTTCCCTCCCGCAAATTCATAATATCTTCCCAAAAATCAATTAGCTGACTTCGTTTCCAAGCGTATCCCCGCTGGTAATCAGGGATACGGAATAACTTATTTTGAAATACTTCTGATAATGATTGCAGATTACTCATTGCGACACTCCCCTAAAGTCATGATAGGAATAAATTTTCTATGTATAGAAGCTTATATAAAAGGACGGCACTGTTTGTTCTATTATACGAGTATGTCTGCTATTTGCCAGATGAATCGGCCGAATTCCGCGAACATTCCTGGTGAAATATTCCCTCTGTCTGCATTTAAAACTATGCTTACACATCCTGCGCTTTTACATTTCGGTGGAATACTTCCGGCTTCTGCTGCCTTTTAGACGAATTCAATGTATGAAAATCCAAATAGGAATGCAACATATGTAGTGACGTCTCTTTTTTATATTTCCCCGCTATTCCTGCAGCGTACAGACGGAGAATAGCGGATAAATTTTCAAAATGACTACATCGATTTTAGGAATCCCTGCATTTGTAAGTTCTCGTACGGTTATATAAGGAATTGTCATTACTTACTCCATAAAAATAACCTCCCGCCATGTCGGTTAACGACAAAGCGGGAGGTTAAACAGAACCTGTCAATTTTTTATGATACAGATCCTTTTCAAGATACAGCGAAACTGATTATTCCGTGTATCCTTTCATTTGCTGCTGAGCCTGACGCACTAATCGCTTTGTAATTTCTCCGCCGACGGATCCGTTGGCACGCGATGTGGAGTCTGGTCCTAGCTGCACGTTAAACTCAGATGCAATCTCTTCCTTCATCTGGTTGATCGCCTGTTGTACTCCAGGAACTAAAAGCTGGTTTGAGTTGTTATTGCTGTTGCTGTTTGGCATGTTGTCCACCTCCTTGTGACATTAGAATGCTCCACATTTGAAATATCATACTGGCAATGCATGGAAATATATTAAGGATTGCTGAACATCTGCACTTGCCCAGACAGCGCGGATTTCTAAAAAAAGCACCTGCGCAGAAACGTTCGCGGCTGCTTCTTCACTCGCGATTGTTTCTGACACAAGTACTCTTTTTAAGTACATGATCAAATACTTTTTATTCACCTGTTTTAGAGAAGCGTTCAATCCGGGCACCAATTTCATCGCGTACACGCTGGAAGAATGCCCATTTTTCCTCTTCTGTTCCTTCTGCTTTTGCAGGGTCGTCAAAACCCCAATGAGCTTTTTTGATATGAGGCGGCGTCACCGGACACTTATCAGCAGCATCTCCGCAAAGTGTAACGATAAAATCTGCAGCAAATAAAATTTCCTGGTCTATCTCATTAGAAGTTTGATTTGAAATGTCAATGTTTACTTCTTGCATAGCTTTCACTGCATTCGGATTTACGCCCTGAGCTTCAATTCCTGCACTAAGAACCCGCCACTCTTCACCAAGAATCTTTTTGCCCCAGCCTTCAGCCATTTGGCTTCGGCACGAATTGCCTGTGCATAAAAAGTACAGTGTTTTTTTAGACATAATGATATTCCCCTTTTTAATTTTTCTTTAAAAATGCTTTCATTCAATTCCTATCTCCCACGTACAAGCAGGTTCTTTAATTCCTATGCATTCATATAAGTCCGTACTTATATGAATTAGATTATAACAGAATCCCCGACTTCACTCATCAGCCGATTGAGTCTATTCCGTTTTTACCTCTTCCTTAGTACCGATATTTTTTCAATAATAAAAGAACAATAGCAGTCAATATTTTTTGATACCGCTTCAAAAATATTCAAAGCAGTCAGTCTTCCGTAATAAATCAATAAAATTCTCCTGATATTTACCAACTAGCTTACAATTTTGAGTCAAATTTGTAACATTACATTCCTGCCTATCGATAGGTTGTACAATCGATGTACATCAATTTTCGTTAGGAGCCTGATTATGAATAAGAAACGTTTATCCTGGGTTGATGCCGTCAAAGGGTTTTTAATGATTCTTGTCGTTATTGGTCATTATCCTGGAGAGCTTGATTTTCCATTTGATCAGTATATCTATTGGTTTCACATGCCCGCTTTTTTTATTTTAAGCGGCTTGTTATTTAAGCCGGCTGCGGAAAAAGGTTTAATGAAACAGTCGATAAAAAAACGATTTATGCAGTTGATTGTCCCTTACTTGTTTTTCCTGGTAAGTATTACACTGATTCGCTACGGCATAGAGATTAGTTCAGGTAATCTGGATTTTTCTTGGTACGTAAATGATCTTTGGACACTTGCTGTCGGCGGACGTTTTGTGCGTGGTGCGTACGGTGTGTTCTGGTTTATAACTACACTTTTCTTTACGTATGTAATTTTCTTATGGATGACTAAATATTTTAGCCGCACGAAACAATTTGTGATATTGGCTGTCTTTTACAGTATTGCCCACGTTGAAAGCGTATTTGCGATGCGCGTCATTGACGGCACGCCATCTTCTGCGTCCCAAACGATTCCTATGATTTGGAACATAGATGTTGCACTCATCGCAGTCGTCTATTTCGCCTTTGGTTATTATATGAAAAACATTTGGATGAAAGTATCCAGAGGCTGGCTGCTGGCTGGATTAATTGCAAGTATCACAGCGGTTTTACTTGATAGGAGTCATGTGATTGACTATCATCTGAGCATGAAGTTTTTGCGTTATGACCACTTTATTTTGGATTTGATCATTCCGCTTTCATTCACACTTGTAATAGTCGGGATTTTCCAGCTCGTCGCCTCTAATTTGTCTTTAACATGGCTGCAAAATATCGAGAAGCATTCGTTAACGATTATGTATTTGCACATCTTTACAGATAAATTGTTAAACGATTATATTACGTATGGCATTCTTGGGTACACAGCATTTGGAATTACTGTGCCAATTGCACTTTCAGTCATTATACAAAATTTTATACCGCACGGAAAAGTGCTCCTTGGCGGATTTTCACAAAAAAGGATGACTGCGAATCGCGCAATAACTGAGTAAGGCACTTCTCCTATTTGCAGTGAATATAGAAACGAACGTAACGAACTGCGTCACCGTTACACAAAATTAAAAGTACTTGTGCAGGAAACATTCATGAATGTTTTGACACAAGTGCTTTTTTCATTTTATTTCTCTTAACAAATCGCATATATTTCATTTGGTCCAGCAGCATTCTTACATGCGGGATCAGAAGATGCCCCTGTGATGTTTAATTTATAAATTGAGTGTACTGAAAATTCTTTAAACAATGCGTGCATCGCCCTTTTTTAGGGTAGTAAGAGAATATAGAGGAAAATAGTGAGGTGAGTTCAATTGAAGCAATCTAACGAGCAACCTATTAAAAAAAGTGCTTCTTTACCAGCTGGCGAATTAAAAAAAGTTGTAGATTACTCCATGTTTACATTCGAATCAACAGAACAGGTTGAAAAATTAACAACGATTATCGGACAACAACGCGCACGTTCTGTCATGAATTTTGGACTTCACGTCAATAAACCCGGTTATAATATGTACGTCTCCGGAATAGAAGGAACCGGAAAAACAGCTTTTGTAAATTCGGTCGTAAACAGCTTTTCCGACCGGGAAGCTGAACTATACGATTGGTGTTATGTAAATAATTTCGAGGATGAATATAAACCGAAAGTGTTGAAATTACCTGTCGGAGTCGGCAAGAAACTGCAAAAATCTATGGAAAGTCTTGTGAATGACTTGAAAGTAGATATTCCTAACCGTTTTAAGGAAGACAGTCAACAAAAGAACCGTATTTCAATCATAAATAAATATAAAGAAAAAGTGGAGAAAGTATATAAGGAAACAGGAGAAATTGCGGCTGAATCAGGGTTTATCCTCAAGCAAAACGGTTCGACAGTTCTGACCATACCAATGGGCGAAGATGGACAGCCGATCAGTGAAGAAGCATATAAAGCATTAGACGAAAAACAATTGAAACATATTGAACAAAGCTCTGCTCAACTGCAAGAGATCATACGGGAAGCTACGAAATCCATCATACAATTTGAGCAGGAGCTGAAAAAGCTATTAGCAGACTTTGACCACAAAACTGCTTTAATGGCAATAGATTATCATATTGACGAGTTAAAAAAGATATATAAAGATTGTCCTGATGTGATCCATTATCTAAAGGCTGTCAGAGAAGATCTGGTAACTAATTTTCACGCGTTTCTGCCTCATGAACCTAAAAAAGAAGAAGAGCATCTTGGCATACTTTTTAAAGATGAACAACAAGCGTTTAAAAAATATACTGTCAACCTGCTTGTCGACAACAGTGAAACGTCAGGCATGCCTGTCATCACAGCGGATAATCCTACGTTTTATAATTTAATCGGCAAGGTAGAATATGAAAATCGGATGGGTCTGATGAGTACTGATTTCACAAAAATAAAACCTGGATATCTTCATGAGGCAAATGGCGGGTATATTATCATTCAAGCAAAAGATATTTTTTCAAAAACCCAGGCCTGGTCAGGATTAAAGCGAGCGTTATTGATCCATAAACTGCAAATTGAAAATCTGGGAGAACACGCAAGCATGATCGCTACCGCCTCAGTTAATCCAGACCCCATTCCGCTTGATGTCAAAGTAATTATTATTGGAAATATGAGCATTTACCAAATTCTTTACAATGGCGATGAAGATTTCCGTAAACTCTTTAAAATTCGCGTGGATTTCGATACCGAAATGAAGTACAACCAGGATAATATTACAGGGCTGATAAGTTTTATTCATACGCAGTGTAAAATGAATGGACTCCGGCATTTTGATCCGTCAGCTGCAGCAAAAATTATTGAATACAGCTCACGTATTGTCGGGCATCAAAACAAATTATCGACACGGTTTAATCTGCAGGCAGAAATACTGTATGAGGCGGATGCATGGGCAGACATGATGGGCGATGACATCGTGTCTGCAAAACATATTGAAAAAGCCATTAATGAAAAAAGATACCGCTCAAATTTATATGAAGAAAAGATACAGGCAAGCATTGATGAAGGAAGTATTCTGATTGATACAGAAGGAGAAAAGATCGGACAAGTTAATGGCTTAGCAGTTTATGACTTAGGACAATACCGTTTCGGCAAACCTTCGCGAATTACAGCAACAACTTTTATGGGAAAGAAAGGCTTTGTCAATATTGAAAGGGAAAGCCAAATGAGCGGCAATACGCATAATAAAGGTGTGTATATATTAGGGGGATATTTAGGGCAAAAGTTCGCTCAAAAATATCCGTTAGTTTTGACAGCGCATATTGCATTTGAACAATCGTATGGCGGTGTCGACGGTGACAGCGCCTCAAGTACAGAGCTGTACGCAATTCTGTCAAGCCTGGCAGAAGTTCCAATTGATCAGGGGCTGGCTGTAACCGGCTCCGTGAATCAAAACGGCGAAATTCAGCCAATAGGCGGCGTCAACGAGAAAATAGAAGGATTTTATAATGTATGTAAAAATAAAGGGCTTACAGGCAAACAAGGTGTGCTGATCCCCCACCAAAACGTAAAAAATTTGATGCTGAATGACGAATTGATTCAGGCAGTCCGTGATGGTCAGTTCCATATCTATAAAGTGCAAACTATAGAAGAAGGGATAGAAATATTAACAGGAATTCCAGCCGGACAGCCGAATGAACACGGCGACTATGATAAAGAAACTGTATATGGAAAAGTTGCTGAAAAGTTACGGATGTTTATGGAACTGGCGAAGGAGCAGGAGAAGTGATTGCCCCTTCTGTGTATAAGGAAACACTATTGATGTAAAACATTTAGATGTTTGTAACATAGACATTCTTGAACAGGATCATCCTTCGAAAATTAAAAAGCAAACAAATTAAAGGTTTGTTTGCTTTTTAGTTCTGCTTGAAGTTTTCAACCATATTAGAAATAGGTTCTTGATATTTTTCCTTATATATTGTGAGCCAGCCCCCTCGTTATAATTAACATATGCCAGGACCTGTCCCCCATCTCCCGTCGCGCTCATTTATTCAATTTTATCATCCAAACCAGAAGATCTTGAAGAACTGCAGTATGAAGTGTGTAGTATATGTACTGCCCTTTCTTTTCAGATGTGACAAGCCCCGCATTTCGCAAGATCGTTAAATGATTGGAAATGCTGGGCTTGCTCATCTCGAATTGGTCGTGTATTTCACTGGCAGACAAAGAACCTTTTTCGCTGAGAATGGTTAATATGTTACGCCTTGTTTCATCATTTAATGCTTTAAAAATTTCGTTCAAAGTGAGTTCCTCCTCTGCTGAAAGTGTAATTAGATTATTATCTAATTAGGTATTCAACTAATTATATACCAATCTAATAAATTAAGAAAGTCTTTTCTGAATACTTATATGAATAGTGAATTAATCTCAATTGACCTTCCCGTTAAGATTCTATAACCCTTAATAATTCTCCCTGTTTTGTCTGTATTGTTTCAGCTTTCATTTGCAGGATTAACTGTTTGACGAGATCATACCGTGCCAGCCTTCCTGCTTTTCCTCCTATTCAATTATGTTTTACATTCACTTTACACAGTCGCTTTGTAAGAGTGAAAATTATGTATGCCGTTTAAGAATCTGCAGTATATCTTTATTTCATTTAAGTAGACAAAAAATCCGCAAGAAGAATTACTTCCTGCGACCGGTATTATAAAAAAATAAGGACACTCGATGTACCATGCTACATAACTTTCACTATTAAGGACATCATAAGTTGTGTCGAATAAAAAAACCGACAAGCATTGAGGTGATAGGGATGAAAGAAAAAAACTCCAATTCAGACAAGTATACGGTTGCAGGCACGAATATTGAAGAAGTAAAAAAGCAAAATGCAAACTCCGGTTTAACGTACAATGAGATCTATGAAGTACTAGCAAAAAAAATCGAAAGTGGGTCTGAACTAGATCATAAGTAACTACGTAGAGATAGAAACCACACCATAACCGTACACAAGAAAAACAGTTCTAGTCAGAAGAAACATCTGATTAGAACTGTTTTAGTTTATATGAGCATAACAGTTGAACGAAGAACAGCAAAGTCATCTCGCTTTTTTCCCTCTATTAAAAAGCTTCTCGTTGCAATAACGAGAAGCCTAAAGAGCAGTCATTAGATCCATTACACTTTACGGCTTGCCCGGCCCTTTCTCACTTGGTGTTACGGTCTTGTCAGATTTCTCCTGTTCAATCAACTCCATTAGGGCCGATCGATACTCATCCGTATATTTCGCCGCATCAAATGTCGTAGTCAATTGTTCGCCTAACGCTCGGTTAGGCGAAGCTTTGGCGCGCTTCCCCGTTTTTTCGCTCGGTTCGCATACACTTTGGCGCGTTGCCTCCCCCTGCACGAATACAAGAAAAAGACCGTCGCTAATGGCTTTCAGCAACAGTCCTTTTATCAAGTAGTGGAATGCTTGTATCTACATGCGTACTTTCAATAAAATGTCACTTCAAATGCTTATCAAAAAACTCGATCATCGCATGATAAAACTCAATTCGATTTTCTTCATTTCGGAAGCCATGACCTTCGTTTTCTTTAAGCATATATTCCACATCAATGCCTCGCTTCTGCAAAGCTTCTACGATTTGGTCCGATTCAGCTTGGTTGACACGTGGATCATTTGCACCTTGTGCTACAAATAAAGGTGTTTTAATTTTGTCAACGTGGAAGACGGGTGAGACAGATTCCAACAATTCTTTGTCATTGACTGGATGGCCAACCCTTTTATATAGTTCATTCCGAATCGTTTCCCAATATGGCGGCATGGTTTCGAGCAGCGTAAAGATATTGGAGACACCCACATAGTCTACAGCTGCAGCATAAAGATCCGGGGTGAAAGTGATGCCGGCTAAGGTCGCATAGCCCCCAAAGGACGCCCCGTAAATTCCCACCCGATCGGGATCTGCGATACCTTGATCGATGGCCCATTGCACACCGTCCGTAATATCATTTTGGATCTTTAATCCCCATTCCTTGTTGCCCGCATCAGTAAATGCTTTACCGTAACCAGTCGAAGAACGGAAGTTCACTTGAAGCACTGCGTATCCGCGGTTGGCAAGTAGCTGCACTTCCGGATTGAAGCCCCACACATCCCGTGCCCAAGGACCGCCATGCGGATTGACGATAAGCGGCAAATGTTCCACTTTTTTATTTTTTGGCACTGTCAAATAGCCATGGATGGTAAGCCCGTCCCTGCTTGTATAGGAAATGGGGTGCATGTCGGCTAATTGATCTTGATCGAGCCACGAAGAGAGTTCCGTCAATTTCGTCAGTTCATCTGTTGTCGAATCGTAATAGTAGTACGTGCCATAATCTTTATCACTTGAAACAAGTACAATAAATTTGTTCATATCTTCATTATAATCCTTAAGCGTCAGTTCGCTTTCATCCACTTGAAGTTCGTCTTTCACCTTGTGGAAAATGCGTTCTAATTCTTTATCGAAAAACTCATAATGCGATTTGTCTGTTACATACATGCTTGCTGCAAGTGCATCTTTTTTCTTATTGTAGAGAGTGTTCGTCACGTCTGCCTGTGGGTGGGAATAAAGGACTTTCTCATTTGCATCTAAATCGAACACAACGACTTCCATCTTATCCCGACCTTTATTGGATAAAGCATAAATGGATTGATTATCTTTTGAAAATGCGATTGGTGAAATGACATCACTTTCTTCTGTTTGGACAAACGGTTTGAAATCATCCTCTTCCGTTTCTCGATAAAGAATTGTACTATCTACACCATCCGTTTCAATCGCAATTCGGATTTTGCCGTCATGGTCTGCGAGCCAGTCGGTAATATTGCCGGGGTTTTTCGCCACATGGTCTAGGTCACCCGTTTTAACATTCAATCGGTAAACATCAAAGACCGTCGGATCGTCTTTATTCAAGCCAATAAGAATTTCATTTTCAACACCAGATAAGTTGCTGATCAATTGCACTTTGGCACCCGGATAAGGTGTCAAATCCCGTTCTTCCTGGCCATTGAATCTGGACGCATAAATATGAAAATTTTCATCACCACCGTTATCTTTCAAATAAAGGATGTGATTATCCTTCCAGAACGACGAAGCGACGTCCCGATCGGTTGAGCTCGTCACCCGAATAGGTTCATCCTCCTTATGCATCTTTTTGACAAAGACATTCATTCGGTTCTTCCATTCGGAACTATACGAGATATACTCACCATCCGGCGATATTTGATAACCGAAGTCTCCTGGGTTTTTCATGAAACCTTCTACGGAGATTTCTTTTACCCCTTTATTGTTAACTTCTTTTGAAGCAATTTCCTTTGCATTATTAATAATGCTTTCCATTTCTTTAGCAGTTACGGTTTCATCCTCTTGGCTGTAAACCTTTAAAAGCTGATAGATTTGTGCAGAATGCATATAATCTGCTGCGGACTTCTCCTGTTCCTCAATCTGAAGAGCACGGACTAAGATTTTAGCGATTTGACCCTTTGTGATTTGTTCTTCAAAATCCAATCTATCTGCCCCAACCCACTGCTGAACGAGCTCATCTCTCATTTCTTTTGATCCATGCTGGTACGTTAGTTCATTTAAAGCGAATTGAATAAAGTCATGAACAGACACAGTATCATTAACTTTCATATTTCCCGCAACACCTGCAGTCTCCCAGCTAAGCGACCGAACCATTTCATTGGTCTTGGCACCGAGTGGATAGGATACAAGAAGTGCGGAAGCCATTGCTGCTAGTAAAGCTTGTTTTTTCACTGGTTAATCCCCCCTTTTCTGTAGTAATAATTGCGGTAATGTAGTATGTTTCATTGGCTTGTTTTCAATACAGAAATATGTCGGGAATGAGCTATATGACATGCAGTCATGTTAGATGCAGTTGGTGCTGCTTTGGCGCACCCTTCCGAATCAGGCAAAATTTTGCGGGAAGTTCCATTATATGCGGCAATGTATAATGAAGGAAAAGAAAGCGGTGTATTCACTAGCAAAGACAATGGGGTCGAACAGGTGAACATCTATTACACGATCCCTGGTTTCGATAGGAAGACACTAATGATCATTATTGCTCTTATCACGCTGGCGGTTATTTTCACTGTTTTGTATATAGTAATCAGCCGGATGTTGAAACCGATCAGTCGGCTAACCCATCTGATGCATTCTGTTTCAGAAGGAGATTTGACTGTTCGTTCATCTGCTTATTATTTAATGGGCAGGGATTCCATTAAGAAAAATAAGTAGCGATTACTATAAATGGGTGCTTTAATCGTATAGCATTGTGGAAGGATAAGTAAGTGAACCTTATAAACGAAGGGGCGATTTATAATGAAAGAACAACTCATGAAAATGCTTGAGGATAGAAAAGAAGAAATGATTCAAATCCGACGTTATTTGCACGAACATCCTGAGTTATCCTTTGAAGAGGAAAAGACAGCGCAATATATCATCGATTTTTACAAAGGAAAAGATGTTGACATTCAAACAAATGTTGGGAATGGCTACGGGATCATCGCTACGATCAAAGGTGAACGCCCCGGTAAAACAATTGGTCTTCGTGCGGACTTTGACGCACTGCCCATCCATGAGGAAACAGATGTACCATTCAAATCAAAAAATGAAGGCGTTATGCATGCTTGTGGACATGATGGACATACAGCGTATTTACTCGTTCTGGCGGATTGTTTGATTCAACTGCAATCAAAGTTGTCTGGGACTTATAAAATAATTCATCAGCACGCGGAAGAAGTACCGCCTGGTGGCGCCAAAAGTATGGTTGAATCCGGACTTCTTGACGACCTGGATGCGGTATATGGCATTCATCTTTTTCCAACAAATCCTGCTGGAGATGTGGGTTACTGCAGCGGCTATACAATGGCAGGCCGTTCCTTTTTCAAATTAAAAATACAAGGTGTCGGTGGGCATGGATCGTCTCCTCATCTAGCAAATGATGCGATTGTAGCGGGTGCGCATTTCGTGACAGCCGTTCAAACCGTGATCAGCCGTCGATTGAATCCGTTTGACATGGGCGTGATAACCATTGGATCCTTCGATGGTAAAGGGCAATTTAACATCATCAAAGATTCTATTGCAATTGAAGGTGATGTACGTTATATGACCTCGGCTACACAGAAATTGATCGACAACGAAGTACATCGAATCGTAAAGGGCATTGAAGAAGAATTCGGCGTTACATGCGAACTGGAGTACGTTCCGGATTATCCCCCACTTTACAACGATCCTGAAATCACAGCCGATGTTGTAAAGACCATTGAAAATTCGAGTGAACCAGAAATTCATAAGATCGTTGAATTTCCACGTTTCTCGGGATCAGAAGATTTTGCATACTACGCAGAAAAATTCCCGGCTTGCTTCTTCTTTATTGGCAGCAAACCGAAAGGCGCAGAAAAAGCATATTTTAACCACCATCCGAAATGGGATATTGATGAAGATGCCCTACTTGTTGCAGCAAAAGCAGTGGCAGAAGTTGTTTGCAGTTATAATAAATAGGATAGCAACAAAAGACTAGCTAGGTGTGGCCAGTCTTTTGCCTTTCTTGGGTACTCAATCCTATTTGAAGGTCATGATGAGCTTATATTGCGTTACTCATTAGAAGCTATAGGTAACATTGGGACATTTAAAAAATTTCCGTGAACTAGGAAGAACTGTAAATGAAAATCTGCAAAGTCCTGAGAGTCCAATAATAGGAAGCAACTCCCAAATAAATAAGAATGGACGCTTGCGTTGATCTTCCGTAAGATTTTTTATATCTTTTCGCAAAGCAATAAAGAACAAAAAGAGCACTACACCCGCTACAACCAGTTTAATAGCCCCTGCCAACACCCATCACTTCCTTTCAGTAAAAAAAGTACCCGTGCAGAAAACTTTCGTGTTTGTTTACACATTCACGTTTGTTTCTTGTACAGGTACTTTTCACTTTTCATTCACAGTGCCTGTCTTCCTGGAATCAAGAACAACCTGTTTATCAAGTTTTGCAGCCACAGCAATTTTCTCAACTTCTACTCCCATTGCTAAGAGACTTTGAGCCGTTCTATTCTTCTCTTCCTCTGCCTTTTGAGTTGCTTTCTCCATAGCCTTCTCCGTAGCCTCTATACATTTTTTAGCAGCGCATCAAACCTGCAGTATATCTTTATTTCATTTAAGTAGACAAAAAATCCGCAGGAAGAATTACTTCCTGCGGCCGGTATTATAAAACTAAAAGGTAAGGAGACTCGATATATTTTGCTAAAGCAGATAAGAACTCTGCCGCCGTAGCACCGTCCACGATTTGATGATCGAATGTTATGCTGAGTGGAATCTTCTTGCACGCAGTAACGGTTCCCTCATTCGTAAGTGCCAGCTCCTCTTGGAGAGATCCAATACCTAAAATACCTGTTTCAGTTGGATTTAAGATCGGCGTGAAATATTCAATTCCACTTGCACCTAAGTTTGTGATAGTGAATGTCGAACCTGAAAGTAAGTCTGAACCTGCTTCACCGCTTCGTGCTTTTTCTGTAATCTTCTTCATTTCATCGGCAAGCGTCCCAATAGTTTTTTGCTGTGCATTTTTAATGACAGGGACGAGTAAGCCATCGTCTAGTGACGTTGCGATTCCCAAGTGAACTTCGTTATACACTGTTAATTGCCCATTATGATATTTGGAGTTCATCGATTGCACTTCCTGCAGTGCTAATACGGCTGCCCTTGCCAATAAAACAGTTATGCTTAGTTTTATGTCTGGATGGCTGGCACTTACTTTATTTCGCAATGTCTGCTGGAATTCTATAAGCTGATCCGCGTCAACTTTACGATGTAACGTAAGCTGCGCAGATTGTGCTAAACTTTCCCGCATATTGCGCGCGATGGCTTTTCTCATAGGTGGTAGCCCTTCGCCGATAGATGTGCCGGCTGCAGTTTGTTGTGAAATTGATTCTTTTGGCTGCGGTGTATCCTTGAATGAACCACTGGCCAACACCCGCTCAATATCGCGTTTAGTAATTCTGCCGTTTCCGCCAGAACCTTCTATTGTTTCAATATCAATCGCCTGATCCTTTGCCATTCGTCTGGCAAGCGGTGTAATAAAAATTCGTTCACGGGACGTTTGTTCCGTTTTTGCGTTCATTGAAGGTTGCTTTGCTGAAGAGTCGGGCTTTTCGTATTCTGTAACTTCTACGCTGACGGCATTCGTATCCTGTTTGTCTGCTGCAGAAGCTTTTTCATCTTCTTCTCCAATTATTGCAAGTGCCTCCCCAACTTTCAGTTCATCTTCCACATCACCGAGTTGTTCCAGTAAAACACCTGAACACGGAGCTTCCACGTCTTGATTTAGTTTCTCTGAACTGATCATCAGCACCGGTTCACCTTTCGTAACTGAATCACCCACTTCTTTATACCATTCCGTGATAGTGCCTTCTGTCATCGTCATACCTAACTTTGGCATTACAATTGTTTCGCTCATTAGTATTCACCTCCTGGATCGTCTCAATTACTTTAAATCTGAGATAATTTCTTCAGCTACACGTAATACTTTGTCCGCATCTGGAATATATGCTTTTTCTAAATTGGCTGCAAAAGGCACCGGTGTGTTAGGCGCACATACTGTTTTAATAGGTCCATCTAAGTAATCAAATGCTTTATCAGCTACAACGGACGCCACATCGGTCGCGGTGTTATTATGTGGATTCGATTCATCAATTACGATGAGGCGTCCTGTCTTTTTAACTGACTCTATGACAGTTTCCTGATCCCACGGCGAGATGGTGCGTAAATCAATTACCTCCACTTTTACCCCGTCACTGCTTAAGCGGTCTGCTGTTTCTTCCGCGACTTGAACCATTTTCCCAATGGCGACAATGGTAAGATCACTTCCTTCACGCACCACTTTCGCTTTACCAATTTCAACGGTGTAATATTCTTCAGGAACATCACCTTTCATTCCATACAGCATCTTATCTTCTGAAAAGACCACTAGATTATCATCTTCAATCGCCGCTAGCATAAGACCTTTTGCATCATACGGGTTGGAAGGCACTACGACCTTTACACCCGGAATGGCACCGAATAGGCCATACAATGTTTGTGAGTGTTGTGCCGCCGCCCCTGCTCCGGCTCCGTGAACTGTTCGTACAGTAAGCGGTATTTTTGCTTTGCCGCCAAACATATAGCGCATTTTCGCTCCCTGGT
Organism: Sporosarcina sp. P33; assembly: GCF_002077155.1. Taxonomy (GTDB): domain Bacteria; phylum Bacillota; class Bacilli; order Bacillales_A; family Planococcaceae; genus Sporosarcina. Next base: position 220,229 of record NZ_CP015027.1, read on the forward strand.
TCAAAATAGGATCCAGCGCGAAACCTACAAAGTCGTTGAACATTAATTCCGCAATTGGACGCAAGCCAGTTGCAGCTGCACCGACAGCTGCACTGAAATACCCGTGCTCTGCAATCGGTGTATCAATTACACGTTCCCGTCCAAACTCTGTTACCAGACCTCTCGATAATCCAAACACGCCGCCGAATGCATCGTCATATCTTCCGTCATCTTGAACTAAGTGATCCACTTCAGCACCGCCTGCTACATCTGTTCCAATTAAAATTACTTTTTCATCATTGCGCATAGACTGTGCCATCGCCTCGTTAATTGCTGTCATGAATGTAAGTTTTCTTTCCGTCATCGTAAGTTCCCCCTTTTCTTATGCAAAAATATCCGTATACAAAGTAGAGATATCCGGAAGCGGACTTTTCTCTGCGAACGCTACTGCCTCATCGATTGTTTTCTTGGCATTCTCTTCAATTTCATCGGCTTGTTTCTCTGTCATCCATTTATTTTTAATAGCTTTTTCGCGGAATTCTGTGATCGGATCACGATCTTTGTTTGGGTCATCATCTGTTTTATATTTCTGTTCATCCCCTTCAAAATGTCCGTAATGTCTATACGTATCGCATTCGATTAAAGTAGGGCCTTCACCGGATTTTGCACGTTCAATTGCTTTTTTAGTAGCTTCATATACCGCTTCCACATCCATACCGTCTACACGAATGCCGGGCATATTGTAGGCAGGTGCTCTTTCAGCAACCGTTTCTGAAGCAGATGCATAACGGAAAGGTGTACCTTCCCCAAATTGATTATTTTCACAAACGAAAATTACAGGTAAGTCTAAAATAGAAGCTAAATTAAGTCCTTCATGGAATGTTCCTTCGTTGGATGCGCCGTCACCAAAGAAACAAACGGCTACATGGTCTTGTCCAAGTGTTTTAATAGTCAATGCGGCACCAGCTGCTAAACCAAAGCCGCCGCCGACAATTCCATTCGCACCAAGCATGCCTTTGTCTACATCAGCAACGTGCATCGATCCGCCTTTTCCTCCGCCAAGTCCATCCCGTTTACCCATAATTTCAGCCATCATACCTTTAATGTCACAGCCTTTTGCAATCGCATGCCCGTGACCGCGATGGGTACTCGTAATGTAATCTTCGTCGTCAAGAAGTGCCATTACACCAGTAGCGACAGCTTCTTCTCCTGCGTATAAGTGTACGAATCCAGGAATAAGCCCTTTTCCAAATGTACGATGTACTTCCTCTTCGAAAAATCGAATTTCATTCATCTTCTGGTAAATCCACAATGTTTTTTGCTGAACCATAAAAAATTCCTCCCTCTATAAATTTTATTGATGAATAGCCCGTCCGAAAAATGCGTTTGCGCTTTCACCGATTGCTTCTGAAACAGTTGGGTGAGCGTGTACGAAATTTGCCAATTCGTGCATCGTTCCTTCCGCATGCTTCAACACCGCTGCTTCATGAATCAATTCTGTTGCATTCGACGCAACGATCACTGCACCGAGAATTTCTCCATACGTCTCCTCCGCAATGATCTTAATAAATCCCTCCGTCTCACCCATTGCGAGTGCTCTGCCGTTTGCAGAAAGAGGGGAAAATGAAGTTCTGACTTGGTATCCTTTTGCTGCTGCGTCTTTTTCATTTAACCCGAACGAAGCGATTTCGGGCTGCGTGTAAACACAGCGCGGGATAGCAGATTGATCTAACGGATGAACGTCCTCTTCTAAAATGGCTAAAATAGCTGTCAATCCTTCAGCGCTGGCCGCGTGAGCGAGTTGATAGCCGCCAATTACATCTCCGATTGCGTATACATTTTTGACGCTCGTTTCATAGCGTTCATTGACAGAAATATAGCCTTCTTTTAAGTCAAGTTTCAATTCTGTAACTGCATCAAGAGTAGGGGTTCTGCCAGTTGCCACAAGTAAATGATCAAATGGGTAGCGCTTGTCTTTCACTAACACGTATTCTTTTGTGATGTGTTCGATCTTTGCATTGGTTAAGACATCCACATGCAGTTCTTGCAAGCGCTGTCTTATAATCTTTCGGGCATCCGCATCTTCAGTCATTAAAATGTCATCTGCTGCTTCGATTACAGTTACCTTTGTACCAAGCGGCGCCATAGCAAAAGCGAGTTCAATCGCAATCACACCGCCTCCTATAATTACCAGTGAAGCAGGCAATTTCTGAATATCAAAAAACGTGTCCGTTGTCAGATAATCGACTTGTTCCAGACCGGGGATGGGTGGAACAAAAGGTCTGCTTCCTGTAGAGACGATTAAGTTTTCTGTTTGCAGCTGTTGCTCATTTACCGTGATGATCTGTTCTTGATTGACCGAAGCAGTGCCATGAAACAAAGTAATTTCGTTTTTCTTAACCAAATACTGTATACCTTGTACTAACGCCGTTACCACTTGATCTTTCCGTTTCATTAATTTCGGGAAATCAATTGATACCTCGCCTGTGGTAATACCCCACTCATTCGCTTGATTGATAGTTTGAATCACTTCACTATGTTGCAGAAGCGCCTTGGACGGTATACATCCGACATTCAGACAAGTGCCGCCCAGTTTATTTTTCTCAATCAGCGCTACCTTTTTACCTGACTGCGCTGCACGGATTGCCGCTACATAACCGCCGGGCCCTGCGCCAATTACCGTTACATCAAACTTTTGCATAACTTCGCATCACCTGCTTTCGCCAGAATTACCCAAGTTCTCTATTCATTTCGTTACTTGAGGTTCATCTATAATAAATGCAAGAAGCGTGCCAAATAAGTTCAGATATAGTAAAAAGCCTTGAATCCATCATATTAATTAGGCACTTGACAATATTCTGTAGGTTTCTCCACTTGAATAAAGTGTCTCATTAAGACAGAGAAGTGTCTCAGTGTATCAAAAAAAGCCCTGAACTAAACCATGGGTTAGTTCAGGGCTGTATTAATGGGCAACCACATTATATTGTTTCATTTTTCGATACATGGTAGCACGTGATATACCCATACGCTTTGCTGCGTGAGCGACCACTCCATTATCGGCTCGTAAAGCTTCTTGAAGTTGCTCTTTTTCTGTTAATTGTGTGTTTCTGGTCATCTCAGGTGGCAAATGAGACGGCGTTAAGATATTTCCATCTGCATTAAATAAAGCTTGTTGGATAACATTTTTTAACTCACGGACATTACCGGGCCAATGGTATTCAAGGAGGCATGTTATGAACGCAGGAGAAATGTGCATGAGCTGCTTTCCAAATTCACCAGCTAACTCCTTAACAAAATGAGACGCTAACGCTGATATATCTTCAGCCCTATCACGAAGCGGCGGAACAGTTAATTGAATAACTTTTAAACGATACAGCAGATCTTCACGAAAATGTCCATCTGACACAGCTTCTGACAGATTGCGATGTGTAGCCGCAATAATTCTCACATCAATTGGAATAGCTTTTGAACTGCCGATTCTGGTCACTTCGCGTTCTTCAAGAATCCGCAACAAATGGACTTGGAGATCCAACGGCATGTCACCAATTTCATCGAGGAAAATGGTTCCGCCCTGAGCCATTTCAAACTTCCCCGGACTTCCTTTAGCACGGGCGCCGGTGAATGCGCCGGCTTCATATCCAGAAAGTTCACTTTCTAACAGATTGCGCGGCACTGCACCACAGTTAATAGCGATGAATGGTTTGTCTTTTCTATTGCTTGCCTGGTGAATGGCTTGGGCAAATACTTCTTTTCCGGTACCTGTTTCCCCAGCAAGAAAAATTGTCGCATCAATTGCCGCTGCCTTTTTCGCCTGCTTCTGAACATATGAAAAGGAATCAGATGACCCGATCATCTTTTGAAACGGGTCCGTTTGTTTCTTTTCATCAAATGTTAGACTGTGTTGCTTTTTAGCATGAGTTGCTGAATTACCAGCTTTCAAAAAAATGATAGCGCCTAAATATATATTTTGAAATAAGACGGGTTGTACTGAACATTGATACAATTGTTTTAGCCGCTGATCCTGTATTACTTCTCTCGAAACCGCCTTCCCGCTGAGCATCGCATAATGTACAAGTTCATCTAATCCTTCCAGGAATTGAGTATGCAGGATATCGGAAATATAAGAGTGGTTATTTGCAACAGCGTTTCTTTGTACTATGTTTTTCTTGCTGTCGACTATTAAAACTGCATCTTGCGAATCTTCCATTGAATTTGTAAGGGAAAGATTGTCATGCAAAATACTTTCATATACTTGGTTAATGATCGTATTAGACAGATTGTGCGCTTCCGATATAATTAATCTCAATGTATGCGGATGAATATGAGGATTGGAACCTGCAATATTGACAACGCCCAACACTTCCCTTGTGAAGGGTGCAATCATAGGGGCGGCTGCACAATACCATTCATGATTTTTCTTACAAAAGTGTTCAGAGAAAAGAACTTGGGCAGGACTTTTGGTTTTTAATGCGACACCTACAGCATTCGTACCGGCAGATTGTTCAGTCCACGTACCGCCGGTAAAAATATTGAGCAGTTCCGCACGTTTCAATGTTTTTCGATGACCAAATGATTGTAATATTGTGCCGTTGAAATCAGTAAAGGATAGCATCGTTTCCGATTCATGCAGTATATCCAATAGACTTTCTGCACGTGGAGTGGCAAACGATAGTAATTGTTCATTTTGCAGCAAACAATTCTCCAGTTCATGATGTGTCAAAATTTCTTCAATGGAAGTTTGAAATGGGTTAACACCAATGGACTTCGAGTTTTCCCAAGAATCAGAAATTTCCTTTCTTACTGATCCGTCAGTAAGTGATCCTATCTCATGATATTGTTTCCAAGCAGTTTTAGTGGAAAGATTGAATTCATTCGGCTCAAGAATAGCTTTTCTAAGTAATTGATTCATATCATTACCCCCATACTGTTCTTCATTGGTTGGCAGCTGCCGCTTATTATGTACACTATACCATAATATGAATAATAAAATGTAAGCGTATTCAAATACACATTGTAATAAAAATAGTTTGGTTAAGGGTATATTCATACTTTGCAAATCACTTAATAAGCCGTCCTCCCTAACCGATTGGGTACGGCTTACTATCATGCAATCTTTACACTGTCTAAAAAGATAAATCCAAATACCAAACCAGCAATCGTTTGGATTGTTGAATTCCCCGCATACATCAACTCCGGCAAAAGCGGCAAAAAATTTACTCCGAACGGCGAAAGTACAAAGACAGGCAATGCTAAAATACAAAGAGACGGCAGCCCTGCCCCTATGAATTTTGCCCAATTAAAGGTCCATTGTTTACTTACTTTGATTTCCTGTATAAGTTTTGGCAACCTGAGCAGTATACCAATCAGAATAGGAAATATTGCTGAAAATAATACAAAGGATGATGGATTATAGTTTTTCATATATTCTTGTTTCAACACCATCTGGTATTGGGCACCTGCATAAATTATAATTCCTAAAACGATCGTCATCCAAAATAGTAAAAGAACTTTCTCATAAACTTCCCCCCCTCTCGTTTTTATAATGACTCTTCCGCGCTTTGACATAATGATCTTCAACTACTTCGCTTCTGTGCAGATGTATTATGTTATGCGAAGGGTAAGATTTTTGGTTTATCTTTCATAACTGTTATACTGGATCATGTAACCGAGCAGTATAGCAGAATTGACAAAGGAGTTATGGATACTATGAAAAAGTTTATTAATGCGACTATATATGGGGATTCGGAATCCCGTGAATTTTTAGTGGAAAATGGCCAGTTTAAAGAAATTGGCAACGACTTACATGGAGCAGATGAAGTAATTGATTTACAAGGCCGTTTAGTGCTGCCTCCTTACGTTGATCCGCATTTACATTTAGACTACATTTTCTCAGGCCTTGGAGAAGGAAATGCGAACGTTTCAGGTACATTATTTGAAGGTATACAGCGCTGGAGTGATAATAAGAAATCACTGACTGAAGTAATGGTGCGCGAGCGTGCAATTAAAGGAATTCAAAAAGAATTAAGTAAAGGCGTTCAATTTATCCGTACACATGTAGATATTACTGACCCTAATTTAACAGGGATGAAAGCTTTAGTTAAACTGCGTGATGAATTGAAAGATATTGTTACCTTACAGCTTGTAGCATTTCCTCAAGAAGGATTCTTCAGATATAAAGGGGCAGAACGTTTAATGGAGGAAGCACTTGAAATGGGTGCTGACGTCGTTGGCGGGATTCCGCACTTTGAGATATCCTATGAACATGGTGTGGAATCATTGCGGCGTATTGTCGACATGGCAATAAAGCACAATGTGATGATTGATATTCACTGTGATGAAAACGATGATCCAAATAGCCGATTCTTAGAAGTGTTGAACGCACTCGTTATGGAAAAAGACTATGGTAAATATACCACAGCCAGTCATACATGCAGCTTCGGTTCAGTTGATAACAGTTATGCAAATAAAATGTTAGGGTTATTTAAAGAATCGCAGATAAACTTTATTTCCTGCCCAACCGAAAACGCACATCTGCAAGGACGCGGTGACAGTTATCCTAAACGCCGCGGCTTAACCCGGGTAAAAGAGTTGTTGGAAAATGGAAATAACGTCGCATTTGCTCAAGATTCAATTGCGGATTACTGGTATCCGTTAGGCAATGGAAATATGATGAATATTTTAGACAATGGAATTCATTTAGCACATTATACACATATTGATGAAATTAATAAGGCGTTCAATCTCATCACATACAACGGCGCAAATATTATGAGGGTTACTGATGAGTATGGTATTGAAGCAGGAAAACCGGCTAATTTTATCGTGCTGGATGCACAAGACGCGTATGAAGCAATTCGCGAGCGATCGGAAGTACTAATGTCCGTCAGGAATGGCAAGTATTTATTCAAACGTGAACCGCGAAGAAATGAAATAGAAATAGATTTCTTAAAACAATAATAAAATTACCTGAAGAATTTATTCTCCTCAAACTTTATGTTGAGGAGAATTTTTTATTTGCTGATCGATCAGTTTTTAATCGACTTGAACTTTTGCTTTCTGAGGCCTTTCGGTAAACTGCCCTCACTTGTTATCATCTTAAAAGTCAAGCCCAGTTAAATCATACCTTTTATCTTCCACATACTTCCTTCTTATGATTATACCAAACATTTTCGGGATTCATGTCGTCGTTATGAATAATTCCATAAGAAATCAAGGACAAGCAGATTTCATACAGCGGCTGAATTCAAATGGATGCATATTGCGTATAGGTACTCGTGCTATAATTAAAGAAAATGAAGCGGCAGACAGACAAGGGGCGGAAATATTGAGGTTGAATCAATACATTAGTTCTTCAGGATTCTGTTCCAGAAGACAGGCAGAGCGGTATATTACTGCTGAAAAAGTTCTGGTAAACGGAATAGTTGCGTCTCATGTTTATTTTGTTCAAGATGATGACCAGGTCGAAGTTGACGGTCATAGAATCACACATACTGTTGAAACAGTTTATATTATGCTGAATAAACCGCGTGGAATTATTTGTACAGCATCTCCTGCTGTTTCGGATAATATTTTAGACTTTGTATCCTATCCGGAACGCATCTTTCCAGTAGGGCGTCTGGATAAAGAAACAGAAGGCCTCATTTTATTAACAAATGACGGAAGTATTGTAAACGCATTAATGAGAGTGGAAAACAATCAGGAAAAAGAGTATATCGTAACTGTCGACAGAATCATCACAGATGAATTTATTACAAATTTATCAAGCGGCGTAGATATTTATAACCCGAAAAAGAAAGACTATACGAGAACCAATCCTTGCCGTGTCATTCAGCTGGATGAATACTCATTCCGTATGACGCTTTCACAAGGATTGAACCGGCAAATCCGCAGAATGTGCAGACGATATCAATATACCGTCACGCGCCTGCAAAGAGTCCGGATCAAAAACATTCAACTTGGTTCGCTGGAGCGCGGTCACTGGCGCTATTTAACTGATGAGGAAATTGCAGGACTCAAAGTGTAAACATATACCTTCATAAAAATAACCTGACAACGCAAATGCGATGCCAGGTTATTTTACTTATTTCATACTATTATTTTTTACTATTTTTACAGGCAGGAACAGTTCTCCCGTTTCTAAATACGTTATAGACAGCTGATCGCCTGCTTCAATATAAATTGACAGCGGCTCTAGTTCTGATGATACCAGGAAATTGCGGCCATCTTCTGCCAGGATAGAGACTAGCGTGAAATCACCGACCCGTTCTTTGAATACGCGTGTAACTGTAATATTTGCCTTCGCTTCTTCTGCACCGGAACTTCCATCAACTGTACTGCCGCCCCGTTGAAGTGCCGTTTTATACAATTTCAACGCTTCATTCGGTGAATTTGCAAATACAGAGATCTCAGGATTTGCAGCGGATACGATGAAGTAGTTTTGCAGAAATCCATTCGAATCAAGTACCGGCGTTAACCAGCTGGCTTCACCATAAAAGTTGTACAGAACCGGCATTTCTCCGCTCCATTTCTTTTCTATAAACTTCTTTTCAATGATCTGAAGAGCCCCTTGGGAATCCATATATGATTCTTCCAGATTTCCCGTATAATACGTTGCTTTCCCAGTCCGCCCATCTGTTAATGAATAGCCAAGCATTGAATCAACGCCTTCTTTGGGGCTAGTGAAATCAGTGAAGTAATACATATGTCCATCCGCATCAAAAATAGGGCTGACATTTGCTTCCGTACCTTCATCTGAAGGAATCTTCACATCTTTTTTCCCGACTAGTGAATTCCAGAAACCATGAATATAATTTCCAAAATAACTATTTTGAAGGCTTACTGCTTCAGGGGAAACCGCTCCATTAATAAATTCAGGAATATCCTGCAGCGCAAACTTTTTCGTTGCACCCGTTTCAGGATCCAGCATCACAATTCCTTTAGCATTGAACCCGTTCCGCGCAGATATGAATTCACCGTATGTGCGAATATAATGCGGCTTTCCTTCATCATCGACTTCCAATTGTACGTCTCCATAAAATATTAAATCCGGCATTTCCATCCGCATTTTACGGTCCACTTTTTTATGGAAAAAAGATGATGGTGTGTAGGCCATTTCCGATTGGATAAATTTCGGATTATCCGCTGAATCTGTTGCGCTCATCGTAAAATAACCCGGTGTCGTTTTTCCATTAAACCATTTAAAAAAACCTGAAAATTCAACAGGGGCAATATACACAAATTGATTATTTACTCTTTGAATCTGTAAATGACCCAGCTCATAATAGCTCGTATTGGGCACCTGACCAAAAGCCTTTTTCATTTTATTTCGCGCAAATTTCGGAGGTACACTGGCCGGTGTTTTCGTTTCGTCAAATGCAGTAATCTCTACTTTTTGGGACATTTCCACTATGTCATACTTTTTATTCGCGTTGAATAGCGGTGCACTTAACACATATGCACCAATCATCAGTGCGGCCAGCGATACGATCATTTTCACTTTGCGTTCGATACCTGTCGAAACAACTGCGCCTGCAATTGCGGCAACGAGCAGCAATGCCCAAAGTGAGGTCCAATTACGATCTAGATTCGTTACGTAATAAAAGATAAAGACACCAATTGTGCTAATCGCTGTGATCATCACCAAAGCAGTCCAGCGGTTAAAAGACAAGGATTCTTTTTTTGCAGTTACAGAAAGGATTGGAACCAGAATAACACTGGCGACAACACCCGCAAGTAATGAAAATATCAGCAAATTCCACATAAACAACACTCTTTTCCGCATTCAAGATTTTATTCCTTGCTACATATACGTGCGAGATTGGAAATCGTTTCAACATATGCTCAATTCTTCATGTCCTTAAGCATCAGATGTTTTATTCTCCAAATCATATCCATGACGTTTGCTGTTCTTAAACGGAAGATGTTTCATATATGAACATATAATAAAAAACACCTGTGAAGAACATGTAATTGTTCTTACACAGATATTTTTTCATTGTATATTGGCGTTATGATGAAGTAACGCATATATGATGTAAATCATTTATCAGCATGTCTACATGCTCTCTTTTTGTAGCCCAGCTAGTACAGATTCTAATCGTACTGTGGGTCGCGTCAAATTTTTCCCAATGGGTGAAGGAATACTTTTTACTTAATTCTGTCACGACATAATCAGGTAAAATCGGGAATTGTTGATTTGTCGGAGAATCATAACGCAATGTAAATCCATTCTCAATAAATGCCTCCCGAATAATCGAAGCCATTTCCACAGCGTGTTTTGAAACTTCGTAATACAAACCATCTTCAAATAGGGTTTCAAATTGTATCCCTAATAATCTGCCTTTAGCCAGCAAACCGCCGCGCTGTTTGATAAAGTATCGAAAATCTTTCTTTAATGATTCGTTTATGATCACGACTGCCTCACCAAACATGGCACCTATTTTCGTACCGCCAATATAAAACACATCACATAATCTGGCATAGTCCGCTAACGTCAGATTATTATCGGCAGAAGCTAACCCGTAGCCCAGTCTGGCGCCGTCCATGATTAACGGCAGCTTACATTCCCTGCAAACGTCACGTAAGGCTTCTAATTCAGCTTTATTATACGTGGTACCAAATTCAGTAGGGTTAGAAATGTAAACTAAACCTGGCTGCACCATATGCACTTGGGAATCATCAGTAAAATGCGCGTCATATAAATCTTTCACTTGCGCCGCACTAATTTTACCGTCTTCACTCGGCAAAGTCAGCACTTTATGTCCCGCAGCTTCAATGGCTCCCGTTTCATGCGATGCGATATGTCCGCTGACTGCAGATATTGCGCCTTGATGGGGACGCAATATTGACGCGATAATCGTAGTGTTCGTTTGAGTCCCGCCTACTAGGAAATGTATATCTGCATCTTCAGCTCCGCACTCTCTGCGGATATATTCACGGGCAACTTCGCAGTGTTCATCTGTTCCATATCCGGCCGTCTGTTCTTCGTTCGTCTCGATCAATCGTTGTAAAATGCGTTCATGTGCTCCTTCTGTATAATCATTATCAAATCGTATCATGATACGTCCCTCTCCAAACTGCTTAGTTTGTTTGTCAGTATAACATAAAAACACGTACTATTATTCGTTGAAGTACTGCTTATAAAATGATAAAACTCTTCCGTTAAGCGTGAATTTTCTTACAAAAAATAGTTAATGAAAAAATGCATAAACAAGCGAAAAACCGTCAGTCAGGTCTTTGCTTGTTTATGCATTTTATGTATATACGGGACCATTTTTTTAATTTGCAGTTCATTCAGTTAAGACTCTGCCGTTTGATAATTTCTTTAACTGCTCTCTGAATCTTAATCGTACTCCGTCGAGCGCCGTTTCGGGCAGATGCTTTTCACACCAATCAGCGATCTTATTGGCGCGGCGCAAATAGGATTACTGAAACACCGATCAGACAGATTGCTGCACCTAGAAAGTCGTACACATCTGGCGTTTTTTTATCAATACCCCATCCCCATAATACGGACAGAAAAACAAAAACCCCTCCGTAGGCAGCGTACACCCTTCCAAATGACGGGAACATTTGGAAGGTGACGATTACACCGTATAAAATTAAGGCGATTCCCCCTAACAGTCCTAAAACAGCGGATTTCCCCTCCCTCAGCCATTGCCAAATAAGATAACCTCCGCCAATTTCAGCTAAGCCAGCTAAAATGAAAATGACAGCCACCTTAAACATCCATAAAACCTCACTTTATTCATCTGATTAAAATCGTCTTGTCGCAGCGCTGTCTTTTTGCAGCTGCTGAACCTGTCCGGGAACCTTGTTACCTGCTGCAGACAACTGCGCGTCCGCTTAATGGTGATCCGCACCTATCATGACTGAACTCGCTTAAAAAAGTATGACACAATTAATCAGCCGCGTAATTTTTTAATAAAAGTATAACGATTCCCGGTTTCAAAACTACAGTCAGGGACTAAAGAATTCCTTCGAAGTTCTATAGCCAATTTGTGTAAAACAAGGGTAATCATTGCCCGTTCACTTTCATTAATGGTGAATTCCAAACCATATTGATAAATATCCGGTTTAATTTCATTCATCCATACAATTGAGCCAAGCAGCGTAATTGTTTCTCCGAATATATACGTCTCAAATTTCAGAATGATATTGGGATTTACTGTGAGCTTTAAATCCGTTAAAAAGCGAAGGCCGCCCATTCCGATATTTTCGATTAATACTGCTGTTTTGCCTACATCCACCGCACGGCCATTGATGCGTGTGAGAGTCATTGAACCGCTTAGCGGGTAATGAAGAGGAACCCGGAAAAATTTTCTTTTTTCTTCGAACACTTCATTTTCTGATGTATGCTCATTTGGTATATTAATAGTCTTCATCCTTAATAATTCTTCAAATTCATCAGCGGGTACAGGCTTTGAGAATAAATAGCCCTGAATAATCTTACATCCCATTTGTTTTAGAATATGATATTGTTCATATGTTTCTACGCCTTCAGCTACAACGCTCATGTTCAGGCTTTCGGCAAGTGTAATTATAGCCTGAGTAATAAGATTCGTTTCATTTTCATCATCGGTGCTTAAGTCAGCTACAAAAGAACGATCAATTTTCAATGTATGGATGTATTTATTAAACTTGGTTAAAGAAGACAGTGAGGAATAACCTGTCCCGAAATCATCCAAGGAGATAGTTACTCCTGTGCTGATCAAGTCACTTAAAGTTGACAGCACAATCTTCTCATTTTCTAACATCGAAGTCTCAACAATTTCTATTTCGATAAATTCGGATCCAAGCTGGGCATCCGTCAAAATCTCCTGGAAGTCCTCAACAAGACTTTTATCCATAAATTGTTTTGCCGATATGTTCACTGAAAGAGGAATTGACGGCAAACCCATTTCTTGCCACTTCTTCATTTGTTGAGCTGCCCTCTTATTCATTTCACGGCCTACTTCAGCTGTCAATCCTTGTTCTTCTATAATCGGGATGAATTCGTCTGGAGACAGAATTCCCCATTCCGGGTGATTCCATCTAATTAACGCTTCAGCGCCGACAATTTCGTAATTTTTTGTACTGACCTTTGGCTGAAAGTAATATTCCAGCTGATTCTCTTCAAGCGCTTGCCGAATGTCTGCCCCTAACTTAAAGGCTCTGAATTTCCTGATATCCATAGTAGAAGAATATATTTTAAAGGTGCTTTTCCCCTTCCGCTCTGCGTGGTGCAAGGCTATATCCGCATTTTTCATGAGAGAGATTGAATCCTTACCATCAGTCGGAAACATACTGATCCCGAAGCTCGCCGTCATAAAAAGCCGGTATGGGTCTATGGTAAATTCTTCTTCCATTGAACTGATAATTTGGTTTACTGTTTCAATTACTCTATTGCTGGTTTTGCAGTCGGGAGAAATGATTGCAAACTCGTCACCGCTCATCCTGTACAGTTGGTGTTCATCCCCAAGTACTGCCGTTAAGCGTTTGGCAATTGCTTTCAGTAACTCATCTCCGACACGATGGCCAAGTGTATTATTTGTATATTTAAATCGGTCCAAATCCAGATACACAATAGCCAGCCTCTGATCCAATGTTTCGGCTATCAGTAATTCTTTTTCCAGGTTTTCTTCAAAAGATTTTCGATTTGGCAGTTCAGTTAATTGGTCATAGTAGGCAAGGTAATTAATTTGCTCCCAGGATCTTTCTCTCTCGGTAATATCAATGGCTGTACCTAAAATGATCGGTCCTTTGTCTATATGGATCATTTTGGAATGTAATTCGACTTTTATGACAGATCCATTCTCACGCAAAACGCGAGTATAATGTGTCAGACCTTCCTCTTTACCTTGCAGCCAATCGAAGTCAGATTGCAGTTCACTTAGATCTTCAGGATGAACATAATGGAACACACTGAAACCGGTGTCAGGATATTTAGTTCCGAGAAGCTGATGATAGTATGGATTACCGTACAAGAGATTCCCATCCAGTAAAATAAACACACCTGCCAAAGCTTCTTCCACAATACCCCTGAATTTCTCCTCGGACTCCAGCAATTGATTTTCAATTTTCCTGGCTTCCGCTTGATCTTTCACAATTCCAAACACACCGGTTACATTTCCCTCTATAATCGCGGGAATAAGGGTAATATGAATCGGTATACTCTTTCCGTTTCTATGAACTAGAAAAGATTCCATGCTCTTTGTTTTTCCGTCAAGAACTTTTGTGAGGTTTTCCTGATAATTTATCCGTTCGTCAGTCAGGAAATAGCCGGTTAGCGGTGTGTTCAAAACTTCTTCAACTGAATAACCGATCAGTATTTCTAAATTCTTATTTGCATGATCTATTAGATTATCACTATTTAAATAAAGTACAATATCAGGATTATTCTCAAACATGGAGTTATAAAATGTATCTTTATCTACATTTTCCATTCACAGCTTCCTCTCACATTCAGTCTAAATACTCACTTTCAACTAGTTAAAATATTATAATAATACCTATTATAGTACCAGATATTATTTTTATTGATACTAAATAGTAAGAAAATATTAATTGAAGTATATATTTCAAATTATACCGTAAAATTTTTTGAATGATTCGGACAATAAAAGAAGACCATCACTTTGACGGTCTTCTTTTATTAAACGGCCTATTTTACGCCCAGCTGTCGCTATAGCTGCAGAATATATTCCTTACAGTGAGGGTAGGTCCTATGCCTGATATCTGATGTCGTTATTGTCTTGCGTGATTATGATATGTCTGGATCTGATCAGATAATGCCACCTAGTCACTCAGGCAAATTCAACTGCCAGGATACACCGAAATGATCATTCAGCCATCCAAATTTTTTACTGAATCCATAGTTATTTATAGGCATAAGCGCTGTGCCGTTTTCCATCATTTTATTATAAAGCCTGTCTATTTCTTCTTCGGTGTCACAGGTAAGGCAGATGGAAAATGACGGAGTAAAAGTAAACTCATGTTTCACATGACTGTCTATACACATGAATTCCTGTCCTTTTAACGTAAATACAGCCTGCATAACTGTACCATCTTCTCCGGGACCTTCAGCTCCGTATTTTGTAATATGTTTAATTTCTGAATCCTCTATAAGCGATGTGTAAACGTTCATAAATTCTTCTGCTGTACCGTCCTGAAACATTAAAAATGGTGTTGCACTCTTCATATTCAACTTTCCTTTCTCCTCTAAATTGCTTCGTCTAATCTCCCTTTGACCGTGTATCCGACGCATTCTTCTGTAATAGCGGCGCACATTAAACGAATATCTGGTTCAATTTATCTTTATCATCCAAATGTTTTTGTATGAATGTTTTTAGTTCGTCTTCACTTTCAAATGCGCTGAAATCTTCTCCGTACCAGCTTTGCAGATCTTCTTTTGTTATTTTGTACTCTTCACCATCAAAGTTACAGATGATCCAGTCAGCATTCTGAATCAGCGCAAATAAAAATGTGGCGTTATAAATAGCCGTCTCTTTATTGTGTTGTTCTGTTTCCGCTTCATCATAATTCAATACAATGCCATACGGTTCTTCTTTTGTCTTAAGTTCAAATTCTTTGAAATGGCCCGCAAACCTCAGGTGGTTTACAATGTTCCCCACCGCACTGTTGTCTCCGACATATGATCCTTTAAATATAAATACATCTTCATCCGCACTTCTTGTATTACACCCGCTTATAAATAAAATTGCCAACAATAAAAAAGACAGAAGTGCAGTTATTTGCTTCATAGGCATTCCCCCCGTACTGCATTTTATACAGAAACCGTCTCAATACTTATCCAATCCCAGCATTGCAGTTATTTTATTCCTTAATATTATAACAAAGATACAAGACAGCCGCTGTTATGTCGGTCTGCCTGGTGTCTTATGCCGTATAAAAGAAGTGGTCGATTTGGTTTTGCACCTCATTGAACAGCTGCTGCAAAAGGCATTTCCTTTGGCGCTATATTCATTTCCTGGGGAATGAATGATTCTGCATGCGAGCTTATATGTAACCGAAATCACAGGTAAGTAGTACTTTCATTGATAATGAAGCAGCGATTCGTTTCGCCCGCATTTCGTCGATTTCATAGATAATTAGATAGAATAATACAAAGCAAAGAACCGACATACTCCATGTAACAAATACTCAGCAACGCGCGGAATACATACGATTCTCCTTTACACAAATACCCCCGCTCTGAAGCAGAAAGGGGGACCCTGCAGCACTCACTGCGCTTCATCATCCTTCTCATCACATGGAGGTTTTTTGACAATCGTTTTTCCGCCCGAATACAACCCGCTGGCCGACAGCCCCATAATGATTCCGCTGAGCACCCCGGACTTCCAGTCGTGCGGAAACAAATAGAAGATTCCGCCTCCGATACCGAATAGCAGCGCAAAGATCGGCATCAGCTTTTTAGGCAGTCCATAAACTTTCAGCACCTCAATTAACCCAATAATTACTGGGATCAGTACAATATCCGTTACATCCACTGCGTGTCCCTCCTCTTTTTTCTATTCTATTCACACTATATGCAAGATGAATCGGCCCTTTGCATACAGTGTAGAAGAAACATTACCGAAAGGAGTGTCGTATGGTTACTGGACTGCTCATTATTTTAGGGTTGGTGTTATTGCTGCCGTTTACGGTGCCGCGCATCGAACGTAATCTGGAGATATTTTTATTTGTTATGGGGTGTGCTGCGGCATTTGTCAGCGGTCTGCTGAATTCAGAGCTGTGGTTGCAGGCATTGCATGACCCTTTGCACATTACACTTGCAGTTGTCGGCGCAGGAATTATATTTCGCTGGCTGCGCATGCCATTTGAAAAAGCAGTGCTGTCGGGAAGCCGCATCATTCCGTTCCGTCTGTTTCTTGCGCTGATTATTATAGTTCTCGGATTGATCTCCAGCATCATCACTGCAATTATTGCGGCACTTGTGCTTGTTGCGATTGTTTCCGTTCTGCAGATGGACCGGCAATCAGAAATTCGTTTTGTCGTATTGGCGTGTTACGCAATCGGGATGGGAGCTGTGCTGACGCCAATCGGAGAGCCGCTTTCTACGATTGCGACGAATAAACTCGGTGAAGACTTTTATTATCTGATGAATTTACTGGGCTCTGATATCGCCGCGGGTGTTTTCGTGTTCGGCCTTCTCGCTATTTTCCTCATTCGTCCGCGCAGCCGCTCGCTTCCGCGTTCATCCGGACAAGCGGCAGAATCGTACATAAGCATCTTCGTGCGCGGCGTGAAAGTCTATGTCTTCGTCTTCGCCTTGACACTTCTCGGTGCAGGGTTCGAACCGCTTATTAGCTTGTATTTGCTCGATCTCCATCCGCTGACATTGTACTGGATTAATATGATCTCAGCTGTACTGGACAATGCGACGCTTGCCGCGGCGGAAATCAGTCCCTCGATGGATGAGCCCACCATTCAAGCGCTGCTGCTTGGATTGCTGATCAGCGGCGGGATGCTAATTCCCGGGAATATCCCGAATATCATCGCGGCAGGCAAGCTCAATATCCGAAGCGGTGAATGGGCGCGTGTCGGCGTACCGCTCGGTTTACTTGCGATGGCGGTGTATTTTGTGATTTTAGTAGGCAGACAATGAAAAAAGACCGCTGCGGCAGCGGTCTTAACATTTACTCGATTACTTTCACCCACACCTTAAATTTTTTATCCTGAATTTGTACGAGCTTTGTGTTTGGACTGGATGCATTATTCCTCTTGGTAAATCCTGCTTCAAACGCCGCGGTGGAAGTGCTCTCGCCAATCACATCTTCAGATGGCATGCCGATTCCGATCGCATCCGTTACTTCCCAGGCATCCTCGTTTGTTCGCTTCACATTCGCAATGAAGATTTCTTCCGTGTTGTCCATAATGCCTTTGTATACGGTAATGACACGGTCATTGTCGACTTCCAATGTACGGTATATTTTCTCTACATCTGCGTAACCTTCTTCTGTATGAAGTTCTTCTAGGGCTTCTGCGGGTGTATTGGATGTGCTGCTTTTACCAGCTGTTTGACATCCCGCCAGAATAATTGCCAAAAACGCAATATAAAATAGTTTCCGAAGCATGAAATCCTCTCCTTACCTATTTCATTCAATACCCCTTCGCTGAATGTGTTCCGCTGTCAGTTTTATTATCAAAAAATCCGTTCTTTCTTATCTTCGATCAATGTAAAATGTACATAGGATAAGGGAAAAATAAATACATGCAGATAATCAGAAGAACAGCTGAGCTGATAAGTGCAGTTTTATTTTTAATCAATATGACTCTCCTTCATTCAAATAAAATTCTGAATTTCTTCACTTATTCAACCTGTCCGCAATCGTTTGCAATATTTCATTCCTCCGCTTTTGTACAGCAAGAAAACTGATTGCAAACCAGACAATGAATATCAGAGGTATCAGGTAAATCACCAGACTCAAAACAGGCATCAGTGAAAAAAACATATTCGTATTGTGCATCAGTGACTCCTCCTTTCACAATTCAGCCAGACTGTTCCGCTTTTGGAAGCAGTTCAGACGGCAACAGCAATGCACCGGCGATACCTAATTCTTGAATGTCTTTGGACTTAGCGTTGCTTCAAGAACTGACTGCCGGCGCCGGTTACGTATGACAGCAGACGAACACTAATCGTTCTCAGTGCAAAATTCGGTATTTCTTTTCGTTTTCCTGCTTGAACTGCACATCATGGCTCAGGTAAGCGATTTCTTCATCAAAACTACGGCCATCGATGTACCGTCTGCCCTATGTAACACGGCTTGGTCGTAGGCATGGAAACCGACCGATTGGTACAAGCTGATATTCTTCGCCACATCTGCCCGGACTTTGCATGTTAATATCTTCTTCTCCTGCTGCTTCGCGTAGTCCTCTATAAACTGCAAAATCTTTTTAGCGATTCCTTGTCCTTGCTTTTCAGGAACAACAGAGAATCTGAAAAAATAAAGGCTATCCTCCTCCAGGCGGAAACGGATCATTGCAACCGGCTCCTCATCGATATAGCCAATCAGTGCCTGTTCCCCGCCTTCCATCGCTGCCGTTATGCTCTCTACGGTTTCTTTCAAGGCACTTGTTGGGGGCACTGCATGTTCGTATTGACGGAATGCCCGGATCATCACGTCATGAATGACGGGTGCGTCGGTAATTTTCGCTGCAGTAATATTCATGACAGTCCTCATTTCAATTTATTTGATCTGCTAAAGAAAACACAGTAGTATCTATCGCGATATTCCTGTTTTTAAACAGCTCAATCATCTGATACTGCTTGTCTGGCGCAATTTCATGGATTTCCTATTATTTACATATCTCGGATTCTTCGCTGTCCTCCGCATCACACGCACTGTATTCCGCACTTTAGAAGATACAGTGCGCGTGATGCAGGAAATATAATGTGAAAACTTCTTCTATTATATATAACACTACTATTTCCCATCTTTTATGTAAAGCAAGTACAAAAAAACACTGCTGGAATGGCAGTGTAGCAGATTGTGAAAAGTAAGGGCGACTTCTGATGAATCAGTATGGCCGCCGATCTGACTAAATGGAGCTTGACCTGCCGTCAGCCCGCTGCGTTCCCATGGCGGCGCAGCGGACCTGGTACGCCGGTCAATGTAACCCTTTGTTTATCTAGCAAATTCAGCGGTATCTGACCCAGCCGCCGTCTTTTTTATCTTCATTTCCGCGCTTGCTCAAACGTCCGAGCACAAAAGCACCAGCAACGAGTCCGAGCACTGTATTGGTCCGCTTAGTAAACACTTGCTTCACCATCAGATTCATATTCTGCGGACGCTCTGCCAGCCTTCGCATAAAATACCCGTACCAGTCCTCTCCAAACGGCACGTATGTACAGAAGCGATAGCCTTCTTTCGCAAGCTGCAGCTGCAAATCTTTGCGGAAGCCGTACAGCATTTGGAACTCAAACTGCTCACGCGGAATATCGTGCTTCTCCACAAAGCCCTTCACATGTTCGATGATGCGGTGATCATGTGTCGCGATAGAAGTGAACGCCCCGTGCAGAAGATGCTCTTCAATGATTTTGATATAGTTTTCGTCGATATCCTGTTTGTCCTGATATGCCACATCCGGTGACTCTTTATACGCGCCCTTTACTAATCGGATCCGCGTGTCGCCGTATTTTTTCGTATAGTCCATCGCGCGGTGAAAATACGCCTGAATGACCGTTCCGACGTTGGTGCAGCCCTGTTCCTTCAGTTCGTCCAACAGTCGGAATGTCGGTTCAAGCCGTGTATGGTTCTCCATATCCATATTGACAAAAATATTGTCTTTACTCGCATAGTTGACAATCTCTTCAACTTGCTGCTTACAAAATTCATAATCAATATCGAGACCAAGCTGCGAAGGTTTGATGGAAAGGTGTGCGTCCGCCTGATGTTCACGAATCGCGTCCACTACTGCCAGAATTTCTTCTTTCGCTTGAATGGCCTCGCTTTTTTCGTAGACAAATTCCCCCAAATTATCAATCGTACAGGAGATGCCTGCCTGATTGAGCTCTTTGACACTGTCAATCATTTCCTCGATGTTGGTACCTGCCACAACTTGCTGGGCTCCTAATTGAAAGCCGTATTTTTGGGCAGCTTGATTCAGCAATTGATTTTCCGATAGCCCGATGAAGAAATTCCTCAGCATAAGTTTCCACCTCATTTGTATAATTCGTATATCGAAATTATAACACTATTTCGTCTTGTAAGCCTATACATTTCGTGATTTGTTTATCCTTAACTTTCCGTGAAAGGCAGCATGCGGTCTGCTGGGCTGTTCGGTTTAATCAATTCCTCCAAATTCAATAGCGGCATCGGGAAATAAGGGAAGCCTTCAACATAAGGAGCAATTTCGTATAATTGAAAATAGACGACGAGTGAAGTATCTGCAATATAGAAGTCCTGATCAGGCCGAATTTTAGTGAATGGCTCAAGCACGGGCGTCTTCCATTGCTGGATATGGCGCCGTATATATTCTGAAATACGCTGTACATATGGACTGCCAGGTTTAAACATGTCCTGCAAGCTATATTTTCTGCCGGTGCGCGTGTCAAACGTCAGTGATTTGACGACAGTCATGCCATGCGCTCCGCCCGTAAATGAATAAACGATAAGATTGATGCTTAAAATGTCCCGCTGATTATTTTTGATCTCATACGACGCGAATAATTCCACGAGACCTGGTTCATAATAATTTTCCTCCACCAGCAATTTATTCATTTCTTTGAACAGTTCCTCATTCAGCTGTTTCTGGACTTTCTTATTTTCCAGCCAGGTAATGACCGGATAATAAATATCTATTTTTGGTTTGCTGTTCGATACGTGGTGCGTCTGGATAACGGCGGGATTTTTCATTGTTTCATCCTTTCTGAGACTTTTGTCTACTATATGCAGCAGACAGACAGAAAGTTTCTCGCTTTTTTTCCTGCCGTATGATAGGATAAACACTTAATGATATGAGGATGTGAAGTAAAATGATTAGTATTACACTGCCGGAACCTGACGTAACAATCGTTCGCAGAAAGCAAGAAATTACATCGGGAGAAGCGCCGATCAAGCCAATTTACGGCTTCATCGATTTTCATGAGATCCCTCGTGATAAAGGCGGTCTTTTGCTGTTCTTCAACCATAGCGATGAATTGTTATTCGTAGGGAAAGCAAGAAAATTGCGTCCGCGTCTAAAAAAGCATTTTGATGACCAAGTGTCTCCACTGCGCAATCACCGTGAAGAAGTGGCGAAAATTTCCGCTGTTATCATCGATGATCCAATGGAACGCGAAATCTACGAAACGTATGTGATCAACACACAGCGTGCAAAGTACAACGTAGAAAAAGCATTTTTCAGAGACTGAGCTGTCTGCCTCCGCAGACGGCTTTTATTTTTTTAAGAACCATCCGCTTCTTTTGCCAGCTGCACATCAATTACATCTGCCGCATGAATCTTTTCCGTGCCGAACGGATCACGCAGGACGATGGTCCATGTCTGCAGGTCAAGCGCTTCAATTACCCCTTGATGGAAGCGTACTTCCCCGTCGTGCCATGTCTTCATCCATGTCTCACAGCGTCTCTTGCAAGCCGTGTCGAGCGTCTCCTGTATCATCTGCAGCTCCCAGTCCGTCAAGTCGGCACGAGCTATATACTCGTCCTCCCTTTGCCAGTCACGAAGCCGCTCAAGATGTTCTGGTAACATCAGCGATGTCCATTTAATTTTCCCTCTGTCGCGATTCCTTTCCATATCGTATTCCCCTTTCAGCAAACATATGTACGTTTTTATTATAAAGAACACAGGTTCGTAAATCAATGGTAAAAAAAGCCACCGCTTCTATAGCGATGGCCAACTGTTTACTTTGGTAATTTGAATGAACCGACGTATTGCTCCAGTTTATGCGCCATTTGATTGGTCTGAACTGAACGATCGGAGATTTCTTCAATGCTCGCTGTCGTTTGCTCAGCGGCAGCGGCGATATTATTCGTCATGTCTTCGATATTCTGCACAGCATGTGTCAAATGCTCAATCAGCTGAACAGCTTCTGTTGATTTATTTGCTTCAGATGTCATCAAGTTGGAGATGTCCTTAATTTCCTTGACAGTCTCTCCAACCGCAATAGAAATATTGCTTAATGACTGAGAAGTAAGCTGAACGGTTTCTGTACCTTTCGTGATGTGTTTCGTATTTTCTGTTGTGGACGTAATGACTTGCTGGATGCGTTCGGATATATCCTGCACCAGTTTCTCCACTTCCAGAACTTCTTGATTTGACTGTTCTGCAAGGTTACGCACTTCTTCCGCAACGACCGCAAATCCTTTACCATGTTCTCCTGCACGTGCTGCTTCGATGGAAGCATTGAGTGCCAGCAAGTTTGTCTGTGCCGCAATGCCCGCGATGGAACCGGTGATGTTCTGAATTTTCGTAGTGGACTCGACAAGATTTTGAATGGTATCACCCACTTCTTGTGAACCCGTTCGGATTAATTCCATATCGCGGCTGATTTCATCCGCGCGTTTAGCGCCTTCCAATGCAATTTTCATCGTTTCATTGGAATTGACCAGCATAGAATCGGCGTTTTCTTTCGTATTGCGAAGTCCGCCTGCAAGACCCGATAAAATGCCTGCCGCATGTTCCGCAGTTGTCGTACCGTCTGTGACAGCTGTTGCGACTTCCTCGATATTATTCGCTACCATGGAAACCGCTTCCCGCATTTCTGAAAGTGAAGCAGATGTTTCGCCGGCATTTTCGGATAAATGCTGCGATGTCGTATTCATCGTAGCGATCATCTCCTGCAAATTCACTGTCATCTGGTTCAATGTACGAGCCAGATCACCCACTTCATCCTGTGAAGTAACTTCTGTCGTCTGTACAGCCAAATCACCGTCCGCAATTTTCTTCGCCTGTTCAATCAAGCTTGAAATCGGCTTCGTTTTACGGCGAATGAGAAATCCTGTTCCGACAGATGCAAGCAACATAGGAATAATACTGATCAAAATTCCGTCACGCACAACGTCCCATGTGCGGTCTTTGACGATTGTTGCGTCAAAATCAATGACACTTACGGCGATGATTTCTTTACTGGCATCCTGGTCTTCATGGATTGGAGCGTAACCGGACAATCTCTTCATCCCGCCGTATTCATAAGGCTGCGAGTAGGTCGGATGATCGTGTGCGAGCAAGTCATCAATAGCATCCTGATCCATATGGAACTTATCTCCCGGTGCAAAACCTTTTGCTTTCAGGTTATCATCGAGAGCAATCAGGTTACCGTCAAGATCCAAAATATATTGTGTTTCAAATATATTCTTATGGGCAGTTGTCCAGTTCAGCGTCTTCCCGATAGCCTGCTGCGTTTGTGCATCCCCCGCCAATGCTTTGTCCATATCATCAGGGCGAATGAGTCCGGTAGTTATATTGGCACAGCCATACGCCTCAATTCCCGCTGCATCGTATAATTTGTCGTACGCCGTTTTATATGTAGCAATCGAAGTAATCGCTAACATCACCACTAATATGCCCGCTATAATGGTGCCTAGCTGAAACGTTAACGAATCTTTAACTTTCATCAAACCTTATGCCCACCTTTCTAATTTGGCTCATCTAGTTCATTCGTTGTCTTCATCATACGCTATCACTCTGCAATTAAAAAGAAGAAAATGAAATTCTCTTTAATTTAAATGAAAAAGAAGATTCAAAAGCAAAAATATTGTAAAGAAATTGTTCTATTTCAGATATAATGTTGTATGATGAATAGTATATGAACATAAAGTTTCGTAAGGGAAAGAGGCGTTCTAGTTGAATGATGAACAAACCGTTTTCAATTTAGTGCATTTAATGGATCAAGTAACGAATAAAATGCTTATCCGCTTCCAGCAGGAATCCGAACTGTCCCTTGGCATTTCCCATATTCTTGTGTTGCTGGAGCTGCACAAGAAAGGAGAGCAGCGGCCTTCTGACCTGGCAGAGACACTTGGCTTCACTCCCGCTTCCCTGACACATTTGTCGACAAAGCTCATAAATAGCGGATATATATCGCTGAGAAACGATGAAGAAGACCGTCGAACAAAATATTGGAAAATAACACCTTTGGGCTTGGAGATTTTAGAAGAGGCGCAACGGTATGGCCGCAAAGTTCGAACAGAGTTTTTCAGTCATTTATCGGAAGCCGAGCGGCGTAATCTACTGGAAATCTATACAAAATTGAATGACACTTTCGTCTAAAAAAGGCTGTCCCGCTATGAACTGCACCTCCAATTGTCAGTTGTGTCTAACAATTGAGGTGCAGTTCACTGGGACAACCTTTTGTTTAATTTACCGTAATTTAGTAGAACCGCCGTCCACCATGATAGTCTGGCCCGAGATGTATGATGCATCTTCACTTGCCAAGAATACCGCTGTGCGGCCAATGTCTTTTTCCGGGTCGCCGAGACGGCCAAGCGGATTTTTCGCAAGCATCGCCTGGTAGATATCAGGATGTTCCTGTGCCCACTGCTCGATGCCCGGTGTTTTAGCGATCGGGGAAATCAAGTTACAGTTAATGTCGTATTGTCCCCACTCGTTTGCTGCGACTCGTGTAATTGCACGGATCGCTTCTTTTGCTGCTGCATAAGAACCTTGGTTCACGTCGCCGTTCAGTCCAGCACCCGATGCGAAGTTGATGACGGATCCTTTCGATTCTTTCAGGTGAGGAAGTGCAGCCTGCATCAAGTACAGCGTAGGATAGAAACCTGTGTTGAATGAGAAGTCCAGGTCCTCCTGTGTTATTTCCTCAATTGATTTCATTCGGGACGCATGTGCGTTGTTCACCAAAACATCGAGTTTTCCGAGCTTCGTTACAACTTGTTCGATAATTGAAGGCAGTGCTTTGTGATCAGATAAATCTGCTTGAATGAAAATAGATTGCGGGGAGATCTTCTGCAATTTTTCCATAGCCGCTTCGCCAGCCTGCTGATTCAAGTCTACCACCGCGACAGTGGCACCTTCTTTCACGAAAGCCGTTGCAATTCCCAATCCGATTCCGCCTGCGCCGCCTGTGATGAGTGCAATTTTTTTATCTAATTTCATATATAACATCTCCTTATCGAAACTAGTTTAACATTAAATAAATTCCAGTGTAAACTAATTGAACTTGAACGGCCGAATGTCTTATATCACTATTTCCGTCCGTGGAACAGCAGAAGGTTTGCCGAATAAATAACCTTGAAACAGTTCGTAGCCTTTTGCCTTTAGCCATTCAAAGTCTTCTTTTTCCTCAATGCCTTCCGCTAACGGAACAGCGCCGATAGCCAGTGCCTTCTCCAAGAACTGTTCAGCGACAAACTGCTTTTGCGGATCAGAACATACACCCTGCACGTATTTAATGTCCAACTTCATGTAATTCGGACGAAGGAATGACAGTAATTCAATCGTATTGTATCCTTCCCCCACATCATCAAGTGCATACTTGAATCCCCTGGAGTGATAGTAATTCAAGATTGTCTTCAAATGATCCATATCTTCCACTTTTTCTGATTCCACAACTTCGAAAATCAAACGATGCGGATCAATACCCAGCCTATTTGTCAGATGAATAGTGGAGCGCAAACAAAATTCAGGCGAGTAAATGGAAGTCGGCACGAAGTTAATGAACGCTTTTTGCGTAATATCTTTTGCATGACGAACCGCCGTCATACGGCATACTCTATCAAGTGCATATAATCTGCCGCGCTCTTTAGCGGCAGTGAATATTTCATTCGGATAGATGACACGGCCGTCCTGATGATAGAAACGTGCCAGTAATTCATAGGCGTAGATATCTAAATCACGTGTAACAATTGGCTGATAATGGCTTGTCAGCTGTTCGTCTTTAATGACCTGGTCGATCCATTCCATTTCCACTACTTCCATGACTTGCGAAAATGGCCGCCAATCGGTTGGATCCAAGCGGAATTTAATAGAATCCATTTCTGCTGCATGATCGGCGCAAAAGTCGTATAATTCTTTTATCCCTTGTTCTTTTACGTGAAACGTCTTTGCCTCCTGCTTCACCAGCATGTCTGATCGCTTGAGATGTTCTTCGACTGAGCGGATTAATGCAGGTTGCTTACAGTTCACAAAAGATACTTCATATTCAATAGTTCCGATGATACAGCCTTGACAATGCATTCGCCTCATCCCTTCGGTGTTTAGTAATTGGAGTATATCATGAAATGGGTACTTTTCTCACATATAATATAGAGAAGCCCCAGATTCCCGGTTAATTGGCATGCGGGTGTTTAGATTGCTTTCATTTGTGGAAAGACAAGGATATAGAACGTTTACAGAAGTCAGGCGTTCAACAGCTGTAATCGAAATGCACTTATTTATGTGGAGGTGACTAGATTGAAGGTGCTCTTGTATATTAGTGCCATAGTCGCCGTTGCGGCTTTAGTAGTTATCGCAATTGCTATTATTAAAACAGCCAAGGCGGTCAAAGAAGCAATGACAGAAGTTAAAGACACGATGAAACGTGTGGAGCTGAGAGTAGGCGGAATCACAGATAAGGCCGATCAGCTCATGACTCAAACAAACCAGATTGCGGATGACGCGAATGCAAAGCTGCAATCGGTTGACGGATTGGCGGCTTCAGCGAAAGAACTTCGCGAATCCACCGAATATGTTCAGCATTCATTATCGAAAATGGCTGACCAGGTGGCGGCGCCTCCCGGCAAATATGCCAAGTTGATGCAGCAAACGACTGCATTGTCCGAGGCGGCATCTAAAATGTATTACACTATGAAGCAGAAAAACGGGGAGAGGTGAAATTGATGGACTGGGTACTAGGAATAGGCGTTTTGCTCATCGGCATCGCATTGATCATTGTCGCGGTCGTGCTGATTAAGCCGCTTGGAAAATTGACTGAGGTGCTGGAAAGTGTCAAGAAGACGACCGATACCCTGCCGTCAACGGTAGCGGATGTTACGGGTCAGACACAGCAGATTCTTCACACAACGAATGAGACGATCAGTAATGTAAACAAGCAAATCGGTGAAGTAACTCCGGTCTTCCAGATTGTCGGAGATGTGGGTGAGGCTTCACGCGAAGTGACGACTGCCGCGCTGGATACGACAGTTCGCTTCAAGGATCGTGCAGGGAATGCGAGTGAGTTTGTTAAGGAGAAGGAGTATAAAGGGTTGTACGGTATCGTCACGCTGGTGTTTTATTTGATGCAGCAGCGCAAGGAACTTAAGAAGATGCGGCCGTAAATGGAAGAGCTGTTCAGGAAGTCTTGCAGAGACTTTTTGGACAGCTCTTTTTCTTTGTGAAGGTTCTTTTGGGATAGTTTTATTTGGAGTGGTGTTGGGGCGTTGCTCGACTATTTGTCGGAGATTGGAGTTAGCAAGTGTCGGCTGTTAGGACCCGCGCAGGCACGTGGGGGATTGCCTTTCGTCATGAGCCAGCTGGCGATAGTGCGTGCCAACTGTCTCATGACTTCGGCCGACCCCGCAGTTGTGCCTGCGCTGCTATGTGGAGGCAATCCAAGTACTCTTTTAAAAGAGAAGAAGTGCAGTGACTGCGTAGCCATCCGCCAGCACCCCAGTGGGTTTAATGCTGTTCAAGCTCGAGTTTTGGATCGTAGCTCGACTCGTTGTCGGAGATTGAAGTCAGCAAGTGTCTCCTCTTAAGACCCGCACAGGCACTTGGGGGATTGCCTTACGTCATGAGCCAGCTGGCGAAGTGCGTGCCAGTTGTCTCATGACTTCGGCCGACCCCGCAGTTGTGCCTGCGCTGCTGAGTGGGGGCTATGCATGTACTCTTTTAAAAGAGATGAAGTGCAGTGACTGGTAGACGACTGGCGTGTGCTTTGGCAAGAGACGTGTCATATTCTGCTTCCCCCTAACTGAACGGAGGCGCCTTACAAGCGGTAGGCGTAGTAATGAGACAGCCAGGCGCACTTCCTGTCTGGCTCATTGCGGAAGCCATCCGCCAGCGCCGCAGTGAGTTCAATGCCGTTTTGTCACTGGTTTTGGTGGCGTAGCTCGACTCGTTGTCGGGGATTGAAGTTAGCGAGTGTCCGCTCTTAGGACCCGCGCAGGCACGTGGGGGATTGCCTTTCGTCATGAGCCAGCTGGCGAGGTGCGTGCCAGTTGTCTCATGACTTCGGCCGACCCCGCAGTTGTGCCTGCACTGCTGAGTGGGAGCAATCTCAGCACTTTTTTAAAGAAGAAGAAGTGCAGTGACTGGTTGCCGACTGGTGTGTGCTTTGGCAAAAGACGTGTCATGTTCTGCTTCCCCCTAACTGAACGGAGGCGCCTCCCAAGCGGTAGGCGTAGTAATGAGACAGCCAGGCGCACTTCCTGTCTGGCTCATTGCGTAGCCATCCGCAAGCGCCGCAGTGGGTACAAAGCTGTTTCTCTTCTCTTACTGCAATGCCGGCAGCCAAAGCGACTTTCGCTATCTGAATGATGGCGCCTTACAAGCGGCAGTGAGTAATAACGTTCCCCTTCCCTGATTCAAATAAAAAGACTGAAGCGCAACCCCTCGCGGATTGGTCTTCAGTCTTTATCATTAGTTAAAACGTTGTGTTTTCCGGTGCCGGCAGTTTTTTTGTCGGCTCGTTCTGCTTCGTGCGTTCCTTTGCTGCACTTGCGGACTCTTTGCGCTTCTTGAAAATATAATAGCCGAGCATAGCAGAGCCGTAGATGCTGCCCAGTTTTTTATTTTGTTCAGACGTGTCTGTGTGCTCTCCTTTTTGCTGAACAGATGAAGACATGTCCACCAAAGAAGATGTCAGCTGATGCGTGGATTGCCCAAGGTCACCGATTACTTGGAACAACGGTGTCAGGTTTTCAATTTTAGTGTTGATGTCTGCCAATGAGTCATTGCTGTTTTTAATCAAATTCCCTGTTTCATCCATGATTCCGTCCAGCTGTTTCGGCAGCGCTCCTACTGTCTCATCGACATCGTGCAGGATGTTACCGACTTGCTGCAGTACCTTAGCAAAATAAATAGCTAAAATAATGAAGGCGATACCGATAAGTATGACGCCAATTCCAACGAGATCCATTCCCATACCTCATTTCTCTTTACGTATTTTTCGTACTCTTTTTACCGCGTTTCCATGAATTCCATAGCTGGGAACCAAATTCCCCATATTGAATCGCAGTAATGAATGGTTCTGTCCCAGGGAGCGAACCATCCTCTTCAAATTGCTTAGTTCGTTTGTTTACTTCCTCACTCAAGTACTGACTAGAACGCCCAATATTTTCAATAGTGGAAAATAAAGGCGCTGCCGCAGTGAGTTTCACTTGAACATCTGTCGCCAGCTGTTCGGTTTCATTTAAGGTTCCATATAATTGCTCAATGCTTTTGTCCAGCTCCGCCTCTACCTCTTTCACTGTTCCCGTAACAGTCAGTAATAATTTTGAAGACTTGGTCAGTAACATCGAGAGGTAGATGGCGACGATCAATAGTGCAATTGCAATAAATAATAACCCAAGGTACGCCATATACGCATCCTCCTTTCCACAGACTAAATACACCTTATCATTCTATACCACTCTCTGTTTTTCTAAAACATAAAAACTCCGCGTTCCATGTTTCATGGCCTGAATTTCTTTCTAATGAACAAAAATAAAATCCTATGCCTCCCCAAAGGCATAGGATTTTATTTTACTGTTCATGCCGGCCTACACAGCGCTCACATTCGTACATTACTGATTCCTGTTTTTCCTTAAACTCATTCCCGCATTCCGTGCAAACCTTTTTCACCATTTGTCTTTGTTTGTGGTTGTTTTCCATTGCTCATTCCTCCATTCAATTTTGTAAGTGTTCCTCTGTACTGATACAGTATCTTTTCTTGTTATTAATATATAACAGAGGTGTCAGAGTTGTCACTCTTTTTTGATAAAACCCGTTATTTCATGATAGAATGCAAAAGAGCGCGACGAATGAACGGAATAAGAAAATGAAAATAAAAAACGGCACGTCACTATAGTGACATACCATTTTTACTGATTACCACATTAAACTGTAAACCATTACGGCAGCGATGATCACCAGGGTAATGACAAACACTGTCCATTGAGCATTATCAGGCTTGTCCGGTCTGCTGTCCCATTTTTGCATGATTAAACGCTTCCTTTCCGGTGTAATTGAGTTTTCATTTCATTTATTAGTTTTCCCTTCCTTAGCTGAATTAAACACCGTCTACTTTTCATATTTGTGGAAAATGACTAATTTTTTTATTTTAGCACTGCGATCAAATAATATTATAAAATAGGTTATTATTCACTTTTTTAATGAAATAAGCAAATTCATGCGGATATAACTTTACTATTAATTAATTTTGCATGAAGCAAACGCTTACATTTTCATACTGTTTTAAATATGTTCATTATTCGTAAAATAAACACACAATTTAGAACTTTCTTATGTTCATTCAGATTTTTTCATGTTATTATGAGTAAACGTTGAATTAGTAACGGAGGTAAATGATAAGTTATGAAGGTGAAAAAAATGGAAACCCACAGTATTCAAGTAGAGGACATCTTAATTGCCAATCAGCTGCTGAAAGATGTAGTAGCTCATACGCCTTTACAGAAAAATGACCGTCTATCGGAAAAATATGACTGCCACGTGTATGTAAAACGTGAAGACCTGCAGCATGTCCGTTCGTTTAAATTACGCGGTGCTTACTATAAAATGAAACGCATTGAAACAGAAGCACGTAAAAAAGGTATTGTTTGCGCCAGCGCAGGAAACCATGCACAGGGTGTAGCGTTCGCCTGTGCACACCTCGATATTGACGGCAAGATTTTTATGCCGCAGACGACGCCTAAACAGAAAGTGAATATGGTTAAAATGTTCGGACGTGACCGCATTGAGATTATTCTGGTCGGGGATACGTTCGATGACTGTTTCGAGAAGGCTATTGAATTGATGGAAAAAGAGAAGAGAATCTTCATTCACCCATTCAATGATAAAGATATTATTGCCGGCCAGGGAACAGTTGCTGTCGAAGTCATGAATGATATTGAAGAACCGATCGACTATGTCTTTGCAAGTATCGGCGGCGGAGGGTTGATGGCGGGAATCAGTACATATATCAAAAACCTCTCCCCTCACACAAAAATGATCGGTGCGGAACCGGCTGGAGCAGCGAGTATGAAAGCTTCTATCGCCGCACAGAAAGTCGTTCCTTTGGCAACGATTGATAAGTTCGTCGATGGTGCTGCGGTGAAGTGCGTAGGCGATCTGAATTACGAGATTTGCAACGACTATCTGGAGAATATCGTCAGTGTCCCCGAAGGTAAAGTATGTACAGCAATTCTGGATCTTTACAATGAACACGCAATTATCGCAGAGCCAGCAGGTGCTCTGCCTATTGCAGCACTCGATTTCTACAAGAATGAGATCAAAGGCAAATGTGTCGTATGTGTAATCAGCGGCGGGAATAATGATATCGGCCGAATGCAGGAAATCAAAGAAAAGTCGATGATTTACGAAGGTCTATTATATTATTTTCTGGTCGATTTCCCGCAGCGCGCGGGCGCATTACGCCAATTTCTTGATACGGTACTTGGACCTGAAGATGATATTACTATGTTCGAGTATACGAAAAAGAACAATAAAGAAAGCGGTCCGGGTCTGGTTGGAATTGAGATCAAACGCAAGGAAGATTATAATGGTCTGATTGCGCGGATGGAGAAGAACGGTTTCCCTTATAAAGAAGTGAACAAAGACAGTACGCTGTTCGGACTGTTAATTTAATTATACTGCCGCAGCAGTCGTGAGGACTGCTTGCGGCAGTTTTTTTATTTAGAAATGCATCGCGAATATACCCGGAGGTTGCAGAAGCCTTTTGCGGAAAAACAGCGGTTCGGACACTGTCACCTCTCGCCTTCGTTACCCATATACATAGGTATGATAGGTTTCTTACATAAAATAATTGGGTAATTTATTATTAAAACACATGTAAAGTGCACATGCTATCTGTACATAAGAAAAATACTTATGAAATTGCAGAAAAGGCGGTGATTCTGAAATGGGCCCTAAGCATAGTAAATTCAGTATCGCGATTCTATTCATTGTTCCCCTGCTCATCTTAGTCAGTCTCACGATTCCTCACTTCGCAACGATTCAATCCGGCGCAGATATCTATCTGCAAACAGAACCTATTACAGAACAGGATACAACCGAAAATTATGTCGTTCTCCGGTATGAAGTCGAGAAGGTGCCCAAAGAACGAATGACGGCGAGTTTAGTCACGGAGCTAAAACAGCCGAAAGAATTGGGTCAAACGAGAGTATTTGGTATTTTGGAGCGGAAAGACGGTGTTGATCAGCTCGTTTCATTGACTGATAAAAAGCCTTCTGAAGGATTATTTCTGATGGGCTGGCTGCCGCAAACGACAGACCGGGAATATCGTCAGAACGAGCATTACATGGTCAATTTTGGACTCGATCGTTTCTATGTTCCGAAATTCGGACACCGTGTGTCAGCTGACAGTGTGAATGACCGGACCATGACTGCACATTTTAAAGTCCTCGACGGCCATGGGGTATTGCGGGAATTTGAAACCAATTAAAAAAGAAGCAAAAAGGAATGTTGCTGCTTTTCTTTTTGCTTCTTTTTCTTTTTATTATAATCCTAACGAGATATATTTCACTTCCAGATATTCCTCTATTCCGTGGTGTCCGCCTTCGCGGCCCAGTCCGCTTTGCTTGAAGCCGCCAAATGGAGCCTGTGGTGCAGATGGCAATCCATCATTCAGGCCGACAATTCCGTATTCCAGCGCCTCGGAAATCTGGATTCCTTGCGTAATATTCTCCGTGAATACATACGCCGCCAAACCGAAAATCGTATCATTTGCCCGTTTGATCACTTCTTCTTGCGTCTCAAATGTCGTAATAGGCAATACAGGACCAAATGTCTCTTCCTTCATACAGAGCATATCGTCATTCACGTCTTTTAAGACAGTCGGCTGATAGAACAGTCCATCGATAAGCGTACCGCCTGTTACTACAGTCGCCCCTTTAGACTTTGCGTCCTTAACGTGCTCTTCTACTTTGTCGATTGCATCCTGATCTATCAGAGGACCGATGTCAACACCCTTTTCCATGCCGTCACCGACTTTTAGCTGCTCAACTTTTGCGGCCGTCTTCTTCGTAAATTCATCCACAATTGACGAATGAACATAGATCCGGTTTGCGCAGACACAAGTTTGTCCGGCGTTACGGAATTTGGCCGCGATCACACCGTCTACTGCTTTATCAAGATCAGCATCCGCCATGATGATCGCAGGAGCCTGTCCGCCCAGTTCCAATGAAATTTTCTTCATGGTGTCTGCTGCGCCTTTCATTAATGTTTTACCGACTTCCGTTGAACCTGTGAAAGTCAGCTTGCGTACACGGCCGTCTTCCTGCCACGCCTCTGAAATCTCACTTGCACTGCCTGTTACGATATTAATCACACCGTCGGGAATGCCTGCTTCCTTTGCCAGCTCCACCAGGCGAATCGCAGTCAGCGGTGTCTGTGAAGCGGGCTTCATCACGACTGTACAGCCTGCTGCAAGTGCGGGAGCGACTTTTCGTGTAATCATCGCAGCCGGGAAATTCCAAGGCGTGATCGCTGCGATGACACCCACTGGCTGCTTATGCACAAAGAGGCGTTTATTTGACTGAGTTGCGGGAATCATTTCCCCGTAAATCCGTTTCCCTTCCTCCGCGTACCAGCTGATGAAACCGTTGGAATAACGCATTTCACCGATTGCTTCCGTCAAAGGCTTTCCTTGTTCCGACGTCATCGTTTGCGCAACACTTTCTTCGTGCTGTTCAATCAATTCATGCCATTTCATCAAAAAGGCACTGCGCTCGTAATTCGATAATGCAGCCCATGCTGGAAAAGCTGCAGAAGCCGCGTCTACTGCTTTCGTCGCTTCGGCTTTGCCGCCTTTAGGCACTGCGCCAATTTTTTCGCCAGTTGAAGGGTTCACCACTTCGATCTGCGGTAAATCCGCACCAATTCTTGATCCATTAATGAGCATTTCCGTAGTCTTCATGTACAATCTCTCCTTTATTTGGAATCTTTGACTCGTTCCACCGGAATATCTGCCACTATATCATTTAATACCCAACTGGCAAGAATTAAACCCGCCACGGATGGACAGAATGCATTGGAAGCTGGTGGTATCTGTGCTTTTCGGATGGAAGCATCAGGGTTTCCTACCGTATCGACGACGTCTTCACGAACGACAATCGGACTTTCATCTGAAAACACAACGGGTACACCTTTTGGAATGCCAAGTTTCCGCAGACGAAGACGTATGACTTTTGCCAGCGGATCCGTATGGGTTTTAGAAATATCTGCAATCCGGAATCGTGTAGGGTCCGTTTTATTGGCAGCGCCCATGCTTGATATTACTTTCACTCCCCGTTCAACACATTGCTGGATTAAATGAATTTTATAACTGATGGTGTCCGATGCATCAATGACATAATCGGGCTTGTACGAGAAAAATTCCTCTGCTGTTTCATCGGTGTAGAACATATGCAGATCAATCACTTCACACTCTGCATTAATATCATGAATCCGCTCTTTCATCACTTCGGATTTAGAACGTCCGACTGTCGACAGATACGCCACCAGCTGGCGGTTAATATTGGTAATATCGACTGTATCCTTGTCAACGAGAATAATGCGTCCCACACCTGTGCGTGCGCATGCTTCTGCAGCGAATGATCCGACGCCGCCGACACCGAGAATCGCAACGGTCTTTCCTTTCATTCGCTCTACACCTTCTGTACCGATTGACAGTTCGTTTCTTGAAAATTGATGTAACATCCATATTCCACCCTTTATTTATAATTTGTATTATTCCTATCGTAAATCAGGTATGTACACTCATGCAACTAACTGCATTTACAGACAATAAAAAACCTCCTTGCCTGAGCAAGAAGGTGAATGTGTATCAGAAAAGAAAAATCCCGACTGTGCCGTCTTTGAATATCGCTTTGAACCCGCTTATAGCAGGTGGGTGTCCTATATAACTCTTTTGACGTCCCGGTTAAAGGCATGCCATCCAAGCTATAACGTCAGACTCCCGA
The DNA here is from genome assembly GCF_002077155.1 of Sporosarcina sp. P33. GTDB lineage: Bacteria > Bacillota > Bacilli > Bacillales_A > Planococcaceae > Sporosarcina. The sequence continues at coordinate 255,763 of NZ_CP015027.1, forward strand.
CGATTTGATGTTGGGTCAAAACTAATTTACAAACGACGAACACTTCAGGATTTTTACTATCTTTATCGTATCACACGCTATTTTATAATTCAATCAATTCGATTAAGTCTTTTAAAAAATAGTCGTTTCCTCACTTTTTCACAGGTTCTGCTGCCACTTTAATCCCGAGTTCTTTTAGCTGCGCATCATCGACAGTGCTTGGTGCTTCTGTCAGCAAATCGCTGGCACTGGCTGTTTTCGGGAACGCAATCGTATCACGTAAATTCGTGGATCCTGCAAGCAGCATGACGATACGGTCCAGACCGAATGCAATACCGCCGTGCGGAGGTGTTCCGTATTCAAATGCATCCAGCAAGAAGCCAAACTGCTCTCTCGCCTGTTCTTCTGTGAAGCCAAGAGCTTTGAACATTGCTTCTTGTACTTCACGCTGATAAATACGCAATGACCCTCCGCCGAGTTCGTATCCATTAAGCACTAAGTCATATGCTTGTGCTTTTACTGTTTCCGGGCTGGTTTTTAATTCTTCCACATCAGCAGGCATAGTGAACGGGTGATGCGCTGCGTAGTAACGGCCGTCTTCTTCATCATATTCAAACAGCGGCCAATCCGTAACCCATAAGAAATTGTATTTAGACTGGTCGATCAGTTCCAGGTCTTTGCCAAGTTTCAGACGAAGCGCCCCGAGCGAATCTGCTACTACAGATTTTTTATCCGCTCCGAAAAGGAATAAATCGCCCGGCTCACCCTGTCCCGCCGCTTTCAGTGCTTCGCCGATTTCGCCGTCGAAGAATTTCGCGATCGGGCCATTGAAGCCGTCTTCTGTTACTTTCAGCCATGCCATTCCTTTGGCGCCATATACTTTTGCAAACTCACCAAGTGCATCGATGTCTTTGCGAGAATACTTGTCTGCAGCCCCTTTGACATTAATTAATTTAACTTGTCCGCCAGCTTCCACTGCTCCGGCAAACACTTTGAACGAAGAATCTTTCACAAGCTCAGACACATCCGTTAATTCCATGCCAAAACGAGTATCCGGTTTATCTGAACCGAAACGGCTCATTGCTTCATCATATGGAATTCGTTTAAACGGCGTTTCCACATCGACTTGCTTGACGTCTTTCATAATTTTTTTAATTAGACGTTCGTTCAGTTCCAAAATGTCTTCGATCGACATAAAGCTCATTTCCATATCGATTTGTGTGAATTCCGGCTGGCGGTCAGCACGCAAGTCTTCATCACGGAAACAGCGTGCGATCTGGTAGTAACGGTCGAAACCTGAAACCATCAATAATTGTTTGAACAGCTGCGGAGACTGCGGCAATGCGTAGAATTCACCTTCGTGAACACGGCTTGGCACCAGGTAGTCACGCGCGCCTTCAGGGGTAGATTTTGTCAGGATCGGTGTTTCGACTTCCAGGAATCCTTCGTCATCCAAGAAGTTTCGCACTGTTTTTGTGATGTCTGAACGCATTTTGAAGACTCTCGCAAGTTCAGGACGGCGAAGATCCAAATAACGGTACTTCAGACGAGTTTCTTCACCTACATCTGTTTCATCTTCGATTGTAAATGGCGGGTTTTTCGCTTCGTTGATGATTTTCACATCAACAACTTGCACTTCGATGGCGCCTGTTGCGATGTTTTTATTTTTTGTGCGCTCTTCACGTTCGATGACAAGACCAGTAATTTCGACAACGTATTCGTTACGAAGTGTTTCCGCGATTTCAAGCGCTTCTTTCGAGATGTCCGGGTTGAAGACGGTCTGAACGATGCCTGCGCGGTCACGGACGTCGATGAAGATTAAACCGCCGAGGTCACGGCGCTTTTGTACCCATCCCTGAAGTGTGACTTCTTCTCCAATTTGTTTTTCTGATAAGTTCCCACAATAATGTGTGCGTTTCATAGTGGCTGCACTACCTTTCTGATGTTGATGTTTATATTTGAATTGAAGCGTTAATTGCTGTTGTGTATGGGGATTTTCGTTCCGGGCGGACGCAAATCCCATGTTCTGTTACTGTCTGCTCTTACTTCTTCAGTTCTTCAATCAGCTGATTGACAGATACTTTTTTCTGTTCTCGTTCAGCCATGTTCTTGAGCTGGACGACGTTTTCGTTTACTTCGTCTTCGCCGATAACGATGACGTATTTCGCTTGCAGCCTGTCTGCGGATTTCATTTGGGCTTTCATTTTACGGTCCATGTAGTCCATTTCGCAGCGCAAGTCGTTTTCTCTCAAGCTGCTTAGAATTTCGAAGCCTTTTTTGCGTGCTGCATCGCCTAGTGTGACGAGGTAGACGTCGAGTGACGGTTCATCAGTCCAGGATTTTTCTTCTGCGTCAAGTGCCAGCAATAAACGCTCGATACTGAGTGCGAAGCCGATGCCAGGTGCAGCTGGTCCGCCGATCTCTTCAGTCAGTCCGTTATAGCGTCCGCCTCCGCACAGTGTGGTGATCGCGCCGAAGCCTTTGGATGTGCTCATAATTTCGAATGCCGTGTGGTTATAATAATCCAGTCCGCGGACAAGGTTCGGGTCATATTCGTAGTCAATTCCTGCGATATCCAAGTAGTTCTTTACTTTCTCAAAATACTCCTTAGACGGATTGTTGAGATAGTCTGCAAGTGAAGGTGCTGAGTTCATCAACGGATGCTCTCTGTCCGCTTTACAGTCCAGAATCCGCAGCGGGTTTTTCTCCAGACGGTTTTGGCAGTCTGAACAGAATTCGCCGATGTGCGGGCTGAAGTAGCCGATAAGTGCCGAACGGTGTGCATCACGTGATTCCCGGTCACCGAGAGAATTCAACACGAGCTTGATATCTGTTAAGCCTGCGCGTTTGTAAATCGTCATAGCCAGCTGAATTACTTCCGCATCGATTGCGGGATCATCACTGCCGATTGCCTCTACACCAAACTGCACAAATTGGCGGTAGCGGCCTGCCTGTTGGCGTTCGTAGCGGAACATCGGGCCTGTGTAATATAATTTTACAGGCTGATCAGGATAGCCGAACATTTTGTGCTCGACGAATGAACGGACAACGGGTGCCGTGCCTTCCGGGCGCAGCGTCATTGAGCGGTCGCCACGGTCAGTGAATGTGTACATCTCTTTTTGCACAATATCTGTCGTGTCTCCGACTGTGCGCTGGAATAATTCAGTCTGTTCAAAAATTGGTGTGCGGATTTCCTTATAGTTGTATACGTCACAAATCGAACGGGCGATTTTTTCGACGCGCTGCCACTTCCAGGAAACGTCAGGTAATATGTCCTGCGTACCGCGGGGAACTTTAAAATTCATTAGTAAAACTCCTTTCAAAGATGTGATCGGGTGAACTTTCAGAGAACACAAAAAAGCTCCCATCCCAAATAACACAGGGACGAGAGCTTGAAGCTTCCGCGGTTCCACCCAAATTGACACAAATGTGCCCACTCGAATCCGGATAACGGCCGGTTCCGTCCATGCCTACTGATTTCAGCATGAATCCTCCATGGTGTTGTTCACTTTACGGTTCTGTCAGGGAATTTCAGCCGCGTTCCCTGTTCTCTTTCCAGCCTGCTTAAAGTTAATTTCCATATCATCGGGGTACAGATTCATTCGATTAGTTTCTATGTTAGACGTATACTCCGCAACTGTCAACTTGTTTGACGGATTATTGCGCGCTCTTCTGCAAAGCCGGCGATTAATCGACAGAATTAATGATTCTGTTGATTGTTCAACCACCCTTTGACTCGATCAGCAGTGTCACCGGGCCGTCATTCGTCAGCTGGACGTCCATCATGGCGCCGAACTGCCCAGTTTCCACGTCAAGACCGAGATCGCGCAGCCGTTCATTAAAATATTCCCACAATGGTTCTGCTGTTTCCGGTCTTGCAGCTTCGATGAAACTTGGACGGCGGCCTTTTTGGACATTGCCGTATAACGTGAACTGGGAGACGGACAGAATTGCACCCCCGACTTCATCAATCGACAGGTTCAGCTTGCCGTCCTCGTCTTCATAAATACGTAAACCGGCAATCTTCTTTGCAATATACTCGGCATCCTGCTCCGTGTCTTCGTGCGTAATGCCGACCAATAATACATAGCCTTTCGCTATGGAGCCGATGATTTCTCCATCGACCGTTACAGACGCGTCTTTTGCCCGCTGTAAAAGTACCCGCATAGGTCAAGCTCCTCCTTGTCAGTTCATTACCCGTTCTACAGAGTATACATCTTTAATTTGTTTAATTTTATCGACGGTACGCTGTAAATGCGTAATGTTCTGAATTTTTATCGACATATGAATATGCGCGATATTGTCCTTATCTGCTTTGCCGCTGACTGCAACAATCGGTGTATTCATATCCGCCACGACCATCATCACTTCATTGAGCAAGCCTTGGCGGTCGAATGCAGAAATTTCAATATCGACCTGGAATTCTTTCCGTACTTTATCGTCCTGCAATGCCCAGCTGACATCAATGATCCGTTCTTTCTGGCCATGCTCAGACAGAACGTTCGGACAATCCGTGCGGTGAACAGATACACCGCGCCCCCGTGTAATGAAGCCGACAATTTCATCGCCCGGCACCGGATTACAGCATCGTGAAATACGGATCAGCATATTGTCAATATCTTTAACGATGACGCCGGATTCTGTCTGCTTATCTGATTGAGTCGTCTGCATATCAGAAACGATTTTATCGATAGTTTCCTTTTTCTCACGTTCTCTGCGCATGCGCTCCGCGAGCCGGTTGACAACTTGCTGTGCAGTAATGCCGCCGGAACCGACTGCCGCATAAAGATCTTCCTCTGAAGTGAAACTGAATTTATCAATCGTGCGCTGCATATTTTCTTTACTCAGCGCTTCCTTGATATCATATTCCTCTTCTTTCAATTCTTTTTGAATCATTTCACTGCCCTTATCAATATTCTCATCGCGTAATTGCTTCTTGAAGTATTGACGTATTTTATTTTTCGCCTGGGAAGTGTGCGCAAGTTTTAGCCAGTCACGGCTTGGTCCAAATGATTGTTTGGACGTCAAAATTTCGACGATATCACCCGTCGACAAAGGGGAGTCAAGCGGAACGATCTTGCCGTTTACTTTTGCGCCGGTCGTTCGGTTTCCGACTTCTGAATGGACACGGTAAGCGAAGTCAATCGGTACAGATCCTTGCGGCAGTTCAACGACATCTCCGTCCGGCGTAAATACATATACCATGTCCGAGAATAAATCGAACTTCAATGATTCCATGAATTCCTGTGCGTTGGATGATTCGTTTTGAATTTCAAGAATTTCTCGGAACCAAGTCAATTTTGAATCAATGTCATTCGAAGGTTTTGCCATTTTCTTGCCTTCTTTATACGCCCAGTGCGCTGCCACACCAAATTCGGAAATCCGGTGCATCTCTTCCGTCCGAATCTGCACTTCCAGCGGATCACCTGCAGGTCCTACGACCGTCGTATGAATGGATTGATAGAGGTTTTGCTTCGGCATCGCAATATAATCTTTAAAGCGCCCCGGCATCGGCTTCCACAGCGTATGGATAATTCCGAGCGCTGCGTAACAGTCCTTGATGCTTTTGACGACAATACGTACTGCCAATAGATCATAAATTTCATTGAACTCTTTTTTCTGGATAACCATCTTCTGATAAATGGAGTAGAGATGTTTCGGGCGGCCATGAATTTCCGCGGCAATCCCCATGTTATCGAGTTCCGCGCGCATTTGACTCATGACGTCCTTCAAATATTGTTCGCGCTCTGTCCGTTTTTGCTTCATCAGATTGACAATGCGGTAATACTGCTGCGGATTGGAATAGCGCAGTGCAATGTCTTCGAGTTCCCATTTAATTGTCGAAATTCCAAGACGGTGTGCGAGTGGAGAAAAAATCTCCAGCGTTTCTTCCGATACCCGGCGCTGTTTAGCGGCAGGCACGTGTTTGAGCGTTCGCATATTATGCAAGCGGTCTGCCAGTTTGATCAGTATGACACGAATATCCTGTGCCATTGCGATGAACATTTTCCGGTGATTTTCCGCTTGTTTTTCTTCATTGGATTTGAATTTCAGTTTATCGAGCTTCGTTACACCATCCACGAGCATAGCGACTTCATCACCAAATTCCCGGATAATATCTTCGCGGCTCACTTCAGTATCTTCCACTACGTCATGCAAAAAGCCTGCAGCGACTGTTTCCGGGTCCATTTGAAGTTCAGCCAGAATGCCGGCTACTTGAATGGGATGGTTGATATACGGTTCACCTGAACTTCTGAACTGTCCTTCGTGCGACTTTTTTGCCAATGCAAATGCGCGCTTAATGAAGTCGACATGTTCCTCGTTCATATATTTGGCGACAAGCTCGTAAATATCGTATTCTGTCAGGTCTTGATTTTTCGCCATTGTCTTACCCCTTTCAACCTATTCCGTAACAATGTAGATCATATTTTTTACTAGTATATGTATAATATCACCTATAGATAAAGTGAATCAAACGCAGGGCCTGGGTATATAGCAAGAATCCTCCGCACGAAGCGAAGGATTCCCCAATCAGTACGTAATTAATGCCCGGATGTCTTGGTTAGTTAACTTGTCGCGCCCATTGAGGTACGAAAGTTCAATCAGGAATGCGCAGCCTGCCACTACGCCGCCAAGTTTTTCGACGAGTTCGACGGTTGCGCTGACCGTACCGCCAGTCGCCAACAGATCATCCACGATCAGCACACGCTGACCCGGTTTAATCGCATCTTTGTGGATCGTCAGCGTATCTTTTCCATACTCAAGATCATATTCGACCGAAATCGTTTCGCGCGGTAATTTACCCGGCTTACGAACCGGCGCAAAACCGATCTGAAGTGCATATGCAACGGGACAGCCAATAATAAAACCGCGTGCTTCCGGCCCTACTATGATATCCACATCGAGTTCTTTCGCATACTCTACAATTTGATCTGTCGCATACTTATATGCTTCCCCGTTATCCATAATCGTCGTAATGTCTTTAAAGCTGACACCCGGTTTCGGATAATCGTCTACTGTCGTAACAAATTTTTTTAAGTCCACAATTTTTCCTCCTCAACAGCTGGCATCTCACGTAACGAGTCAAACACATTCTTTAAGTCCTGATAGGGGGCATAAAGAAGCAACTCTTCCAGTTTGATCTGCTGTTGGCGTTTTTTATAGGATGGCGCTTCTGCCAAATCTCGTTTGCCGGCAGAATCAAGCATCGTCACCTTACCATTCTCTAGTGTAACAAATTCCAGTTCATAAAACACTTTTGTCATGAATTTTATCATATCTTTTTTCCAGCCTTTGTGTTTGGAAAGCATTTCAATTTGCTGATGCAAATCAAATATCTGGCGCTTCTTCAAAAAGCTGTAATACCAGCCAAATTGCTGGCGGTCTGGCATCTTTTCAAAGTACATCGAATCATGCACATAGAGATGCAAATACACCCGGTCGGCCATAGTTGCTGCCATCACCTGTTTCAATTGTTCTTCCTGCTTCGGCAAATCCAGCAGAACAATTGAGCTGGATGGATAAATCGCATCACGCCCCATCAGGGTAATAGGCGTATCTTTGAAAAACGGAGCAAAATGCTGAATGGATGGTTCACTGAAAGCAATAAATTGTGCTTTGTCTGGAATCATCGGCAGCCATCTTGCAGGCTCACGCACTCCCCGGTAGTCAAACAGCTGCCATTCATCACATTTGATATCTTCCACCAGCATTTGCGCTTTTTTGCGGCCGTTCCATTCATTGATCTGTAAATCACCTGTCAGACTCAGCTTTCCCTGAGGAGCCATTTCGTCTGCCAATGCACCCGCTCCGAAATAAATGGCATCGATCCGTTCGTCTCTGTCTCCCATTTCCAGCTTCAGATGATCTTTCGCTGCACCTATTTTACGGACAGATAATCTGTCAAGCTGTTCAAGCAAGAAGACGGGTTTCGGGAATCCCACGCCAAATGGCCGGATCTGCTCCAGAGCTTCAATAGACGCAATGTCGATTTCATCCAAAGCAAGCGGCACATCAATCGATAACACGGGCTGCAACGTTTCTTCATTCAGGACTTCTTTTGCCTGTTCATTTAAATTAGCACGCAATAAGTCAACGTCTTCTATCTTCAGCGACATGCCCGCTGCCATGGCATGACCGCCGAAATGCGGCAGGATGGACGTGTTTTTCGACAGTTCTTTATACAAATCAAATCCTTCGATACTGCGCGCAGAACCTTTTGCGATACCGGTTTCATGATCGAGTGATAAAATGATGGACGGGCGGTAGTATTTCTCCGTCAGTCTCGACGACACGATACCGACGACTCCAGGATTCCACCCTTCCCCTTCGACAACCAGAACATATGGAATTTGATCACCATACCGGTTCTCAACTTGTTCTTCCGCTTCTTTTGCAATTTCTTTTACTAATTGTTGCCGGTCTTTATTCAAATCATTCAATTCTTCTGCAATTCCGAGCGCTTGCTGTTCATCTTCTGATTTCAATAAATCAACAGCAGAATCTGCATCACCAAGTCTTCCCGGCGCATTCAGACGAGGTCCGATCGTAAAGCCAATCGTTTCTTCCGATAATGCGGCCAGCTCATGTCCGCTCACTTGCATTAATGCACGTATGCCAGGTCGCTTGGAACGGCGCAATCTGCGGATGCCTTCTTTAACAGCATAACGATTTTCATCTTCAAGCGGCACAAGATCGGCGATGGTGCCGATCGCAACAAATTCAAGCAAATCAAGAGGCGGCTCACCAAGCAAGGCGGAAGCGAGTTTAAACGCCACACCTACGCCGGCCAGTTCTCCGAAGGGGTAATTGCCTTCCGGATGTCTTGGGTGAATGACTGCGTCTGCTGCCGGCAGCACGTCACCCATTTCGTGGTGATCTGTGACAATGACGGTCATGCCGAGCGTCTTCGCAAACGCGACTTGCTCAATGCCGGAGATTCCGTTATCAACGGTGATCAGGACTTCGGTGCCTTCTGTATGTAGTTGTTCGAAATAGTCACTGTTCGGTCCGTAGCCGTGTTCAAAACGATTCGGTATAGCGAAGTTCACTTTCGCACCCAATCGTTCGAGCGCAGTGGTCAGAACGGTGACGCTGGTGACGCCGTATAGTGATAGGTAAACCTTTGAAAGTTATCTCCGGCTTTTCCCCCACTTCACACCGTGCGTGAGACTTTCACCTCACACGGCGTTCCATCGAAAAATTCCAAAACTTTGGTAATCTACATAACTTAACAGAATTCACTTGTTCGTTGGTATGTCTAATCGTCCAATTAGAGTGTTACTTGCTGTAGTTCCAGTTTCTTTCGTAGCGTATTTATTTTATTCAGGCTTTGTGAGTTGGTTAGTAACTTTTTATACTTTGAGATTATTTCTTCATCTTTTGCATGGATTAAGATGTGAATGTCTTTATCAACGAGACAGAGGTTGTTATATTGGTCAGTACCACCTTGCAACCGTGGTACTTTATGATGGCAATGAATCGTCATCGGGTTTAACATTTGCCCTGTTACATGGCATTTCCCTCTTTGTGCACAGTATAATGCAATACGATTATCGTTGTACTCTATACTTCGCTGTGGAATTGGATGCTCCATCAGAAAACGAAGTATAGTGATATCAATAGTCGCCAGATTTTTGTGAATTTCTTCTCTGCCTTCTTTTGTATATGCATTAACTGTGTTACGTTTCATCATTGGATTCTTATGTTTAATATATCCAATTGGAAGTAGCGGATCTCGTGATATAAATCTTAATTGTTTGCTCTTCCCGTATTCTTTCTTAATAAATTCAGATGTTATCACACCTGTTTTCTTAATTCGCCTTTTCATACGATGGTCTTTCATACATGCATTCACTTCGTATGCAATGTTCCCCATGTCTTCGGAAATCATTGTTGCGGTACGGAAATATTGATGAAGTCCTATTACAGTCGAGTTGTAGAGTGCTATTTTTCTTGCTTGGTCGTTAACACCGCTATCATATCGAATACCGTTTATGATTTGCTTCAAGTTTTTCTTTGTGCGTTGAACTGCTTTGTCGCACATATGACTTTTCACAACCCATTTCATACCTTTTGGAATTAACTTCATCTTAAAACCCAGGAATTCTGAGTAGTCCTTTTTGAGATTCACTATTTTTGATTTGTCTTCGCTTATTTCTAAACCAAGTCTTTCTTTCAGCCACTTTTGTACTGCGATAAATAATCTTTTGGCGTGATTAGGATTACTGCAAAAGATTTTGAAATCATCTGCATAGCGAACAATATAACATTCTTTCAAGTTAGTTTTACGTAACGATTTATATTGATTTCCTTTGTCCGTGGAATTCCCACGATCTTCACGTCTGATTATTTTATCTTCACAGATAGGGATTGTCTCCCATTGGCTTTCAATCCAGTGATCAAGTTCATTTAAAACGATATTAGATAGCAGTGGAGATAGAATTCCACCTTGTGGCGTACCTTTCTCATTCTCAATGATTCGACCATCCGGCAACTTGATTTTCGCTTTAAGCATTTTCGAAATAATAGTGAGTAAATTCTTATCTTGAATACCCATTGCCCACATTTGTTTTAACAACTTTGCATGGGACACATTGTCGAAGAATCCTTTAATGTCGATATCGATTACATATGACATTTTTGAATTCTGCATAAGACGATAACTTTGAGCTATCGCATTCTCTACTGAGCGGTTCGGTCTAAATCCATGACTTCTCCCCGAGAATTTTGCTTCTACTATGGGTTCAAGAATTTGCAATATACATTGTTGGACTATCCTATCCCAGATAGCGGGAATTCCTAAAGGTCTAATTTTTCCATTTGGCTTCGGTATTTCTACTCTTCTAACTGCTTTCGATTTATAATCTCGCAGTTTGTTTCTAACAAAATCAACAAATTGCTCCTCGGTCAGCTTGGAAATATGATCGATTGTTCGACCATCTACGCCAGCCGTTTTGCTGCCTGTATTGTTCTTAATATTTCGATACGCCAACTTAATGTTTTCAACTGAACTAATCATGGACATTAAGTTTTTAAAAGAACTGCCATTGTTGCTTTGTTCATACAACATGTCAAATGTATCTTGCATGTGGTAATACTCTGCGTTTCTAAGCTTGGACTTTTTAACATGTTTAACGATTTGTGAATTTGCCACAGACATCAACCCCTCTCTCAAGTGGTGATTCTTTTAGTCATACTCGAATCTGTGTCTGTTATGCATTTATAAGTCTTTGAAATTTCCGACTGGAGCCTATCCCTCCACCACTTATTATCATGGTTTCAAAGGTACTATGGCTCCACTCTCACGAAGATAAATCAGTTTTAATAGGTCGCCCCTTTATCTACTGAACTGTTTCTCAGGTAGGTTAATACCTCCGCATCCTTCGCTTTCCACGTTCCAATTTCTTTATCCTTACATATATCCTTAGGTTTCTCCTATAGTCCTGTATGCTTGAACTTGCCTGTAACAAGTTATGGGGTTTCATAACGCCAGATTTTTACTCGCCCACACATACGATGGCACTGCCACCTGTCACATTTCTGTGACAACTACGTCTAGACCCGTACATTCAGAGATTCGTCAGTGCTTCTGCAGCACATTCTAACCATAGATACTTTATGGACTCCCGGCATATAGGATACACCGTCCACCTCTGGACAGCTTTCGTGTCAGGTACTCGCTATGCTTTCCCTAACTTACGGTATCTCTCTGCCGACTTCACCGAGCTTCACACCTTTCAATTTAACCATTGAGAAGGCATGTCGGAGTATCAGAGTAGGCGTTTCAAGGCGTTACCCAATCATTCCATCTATCAAGAAATCAGTTCTCCTAGGGATTTTATTCGACTCCCTAGTGTCTAACCTTTTCAGTTAGAAACGTGTCGCACCTGCATCATAATCACCATATATGGTAATTTGTTCCTCGTCTTCCACTGCTTGCTTTATGCGGTCAACGGCTTTTTTCATGTCATATAACAAAAAAGGATCGTGCAGGTTGGATTCATCCATGTCCAAGTAGGCATTTGCCTGTTCGCTTGTGGTGATTCCGCGTGCGACGAGTATTTTAGTCAGCATGGTGGAAAGATTCAGGTCTTTCGCCAGCTGGTTGACAAGTTTTTCGTCCGGCCGGTCAATTTTCCATCTTTTTTTGGATTGTATCAATGCTCTCACTTCCTCTTTTCTTATTATATCTAATCCTGCTTGAGACGGAAAGGGAACGAGATGGATTTTGAAGAATGGGGAGGTGGTTAGTGGGATCGTCTGTTTTTGCGCTGTGTTGGGTCCGTTGCTCGACTGGTTTTTGGGGATTGGAGTTAGATAGTGTCAGCTCTTAGGACCCGCGCAGGCACGTGGGGGATTGCCTTACGTCATGAGCCAGCTGGCGATAGTGCGCCGCCAGTTGTCTCATGACTTCGGCCGACCCCGCAGTTGTGCCTGCGCTGCTGAGTGGGAGCAATCCAAGTACTCTTTTAAAAGAGATGAAGTTCAGTGACCGGTTGCCGACTGGCGTGTGCTTTGGCAAAAGACGTGTCATATTCTACTTCCCTCTAACTAAACGGAGGCGCCTTACAAGCGGTAGGCGTAGCGATGAGACTGACAGGCGCACTTCCTGTCTGGCTCATTGCGGAAGCCATCCGCAAGCGCCGCAGTGGCTTCAATGACGTTTTGTCACTGGTTTTGGTGTCGTTGCTCGATCGGCTGTCGGGTATTGAAGTTAGCAACTGTCCGCTCTTAGGACCCGCGCAGGCACGTGGGGGATTGCCTTACGTCATGAGCCAGCTGGCGATAGTGCGCCGCCAGTTGTCTCATGACTTCGGCCGACCCCGCAGTTGTGCCTGCGCTGCTGAGTGGGAGCAATCCAAGTACTCTTTTAAAAGAGATGAAGTTCAGTGACCGGTTGCCGACTGGCGTGTGCTTTGGCAAAAGACGTGTCATATTCTGCTTCCCTCTAACTAAACGGAGGCGCCTTACAAGCGGTAGGCGTAGCGATGAGACTGACAGGCGCACTTCCTGTCTGGCTCATTGCGGAAGCCATCCGCAAGCGCCGCAGTGGCTTCAATGACGTTTTTTCACTGGTTTTGGTGTCGTTGCTCGATCGGCTGTCGGGTATTGAAGTTAGCAACTGTCCGCTCTTAGGACCCGCGCAGGCACGCGGGGTATTGCCTTTCGTCATGAGCCAGCTGGCGATAGTGCGCCGCCAGTTGTCTCATGACTTCGGCCGACCCCGCAGTTGTGCCTGCGCTGCTGAGTGGAAGCAAGCCAGGTTACTTTTTTAAAAAAGAAGAAGTACAGTGACTGGTTGCCGACTGGCGTGTGCTTTAGCAAAAGCAGTGTCATTTTCGCTTCCCCTTACTGAACGGAGGCGCCTCCCAAGCGGTCGGCGTAGTAATGAGACAGGCAGGCGATCTTCCTGTCTGGCTCATTGCGTAGCCATCCGCCAGCGCCGCAGTGGGTTTAAAACGTTCCCCTCACTTTTCACAATAACGTTATGACGTTCTGCTTACTAAAAAAACTGCCACAAGGAAGTCTACAAGCACGACTTCCTGTGGCAGGTTGCGGTCAATACAGCTCTTTCGGGGGAATAATCTCCGCCTCAACCAGCGGCGGCTCCATCAGTGTATCGATGCGCTCCTCCATCTCCTGCATCTGTCTGCGCTGTGCGCTTAGCTCTTCCTCTTTCAGATGCAGCTGCTTCTCAAGCACCTTCACACGGCGCCCGCTTCTGTAAGATTTATAAATAGCGAAAAAGCCGCTGATCAGCGCACCGAGCAAGGCGGAGCCGAGAATGATGAGCACGAGCGGAATCATCTCCGTGCCGAAGAAGTAATTTACTGGCACAGACTCCACATTGAACACAGCAAATACAGCAATTAACACTGCGAATAACAAACCGGCCAACACAGTCCACTGGAACTTCATGTCCTTCATTCCTCCAATCAAAAAAAGCAGGATATACCGAAGTATACCCTGCTTTTTATATGGTTCAAACGTATTATACTACCGGTTCGTCTGAGCCCCACTGTTTTTTCTCTTTTTCTACTTTTATTCCTCCGTCTTTAAGAATCTGCTTCTTCTTCAGATCGAACCAAAGCTGGGCAGAGATGAAGATGGAAGAATACGTACCTGCAAGCAAACCAATCAATAATGCGACGGAGAATGGACGAATGGATTCTGCACCAAGCGCCATCAATGCCACAACGACGAAGATTACTGTCAGTACGGTGTTAACCGAACGTCCAAGTGTCTGCCGCAATGACTTATTGACAATAAGCGCCAATTCGTCTGCATTACTAATGTGTTTCGAGCGATGCAAGTTTTCCCGTATTCTGTCAAAGGTGACGATGGTATCGTTGATGGAATAACCGATGATCGTCAGTACCGCTGCGATAAATGTGATGTCGACTTCTAGCCGCAAAATACTGAAGACCGCGATCATGAAGAACGCATCGTGCAACAGACCGATAATCGCTGCCAGACCCATACGCCACTCGAAACGGAGTGCCACGTAGATGATGATGCCGAGCGCTGCAATCGCAAGTGCCGAAATTGCATTGCGTACGAGCTCTTTACCTACTGTGTCCGAAACGGTTGAAACGTTTGGCTCTGCACCATAAAGGGTTTTAATTTCTTTTTTGAAACTGTTGACTTCTTCTTGTGTAAATTCTTCTTTGTATCGCGCAACCGCAATATTTTTGTCATCTCCGGAAATCACTACATCCGTTGTCGGGTGACCGATTTCCTCAAGCTGTTTCGTTACCTCGTCTTCGTCAAGCTGCTGTTCGGCAAGAACTTCAACACGTGTACCGCCGGAGAAGTCGATTCCGAGATTGAGCTTGAAGACGCCGAGCATAATTGCTCCGACAATCAGCAAAACAATAGAAATCGTATAGAAACGTTTTCTTGAATGAACAAAGTCGAAACGGTCAAATTTCGTAGACAAATCAAGTGTTTCATAGCCTTCATCTGCTGAATGGACTTGCTTTTTGTTCAGTCCGAACCAGCCGACTTTATTGTCAAGGAAACCGCTGTGTACGAGAAGTCCGAGCAGCAGGCGTGATCCCCAGACGGCTGTCAGGAAACTGACCAGAATACTGATGATGAGCATTGTCGCGAAACCTTTTACAGAGCTTGTACCATAAATGAACAATACAACCGCTGCAAGCAATGTCGTGACGTTTGCATCCAGAATCGCCGTGAATGAAGATTTCGCTCCGGCCGTAAAGGACGATTTCACCGATTTTCCGACACGCAGTTCTTCTTTGATCCGCTCATAGGTGATTATATTGGCATCGACCGCCATACCGACCCCGAGCATTAATGCCGCAATACCCGGCAGCGTCAGGACACCGTTAATCAATGTGAATACCAGCAATATCAAATAGATATAGACAGATAGTGTGACAACTGCGATAATCCCTGGCAAACGATAATAGAGTGCCATAAAGATAAAGATTAAGCTGATACCGACAATGCCGGCGAATATTGTCTTATCCAGTGCTTGTTCACCGAACTGCGCACCGACAGAAGTCGAGTAAATTTCCTCTAAATCCACAGGAAGTGCGCCTGCGTTTAAAATACCGGCAAGATTCTTTGTTTCTTCCACAGTGAAGTTACCCGAAATCTCGACATTTGAAGAATTAATCGTTTTGGATACATAAGGTGCAGAAATGAATGCAGGGTCTGGTTTCATTGCTTCTTCTTTAAAGGAGTCTTCGCCTTCTTTAAAGTCCAGCCAGATCACCAGCATGTTGTCCGGCTTCATTTGCGCAATTTCAGATGTAACCTCTCCAAATTTATTTGGATCTTTCATTTCCAATGTCACAACAGGGTTGTTGTTTTCATCGAAATTGGCTTTCGCCTTGCCTTCTTTCAAATCATTGCCGTCTAGCATTAATTCGTCATTCGCATTACGGAAAGACAGATTCGCTTGAGTGGACAATAATTCACGGGCTGATTCCTGATCTTCTACGCCCGCAAGCTGAACACGGATCCGGTTGTTCGATTCAATCTGGATGCTTGGTTCACTTACTCCGAGCACGTCAATACGATTCGTCAATGCGCGGGCCGTATCGGCAACTGTTGACTCTGTAATCTTCTGTCCTTCCTTCAATGGATTGACCTGATACAGAACCTCGAAACCGCCTTGCAGGTCAAGACCGAGCTTGACGTCTTTTAAAATCGGATTTGTCGTTGAAAATACCGTTGATGCCAAGATCACGATGAGCAGCAAAAACGCGACAATCCTTCCTCTGTTTTTCATATTTCCTTTTCCCCCTCATATACTAGAGCGGCACAGCACCTGCTATGTACTTGATTCTCTCATTGTACAACATACCAATTATGAAACAGTCGGTTGGCTGTGTCAAATACTTCATAGTTATAAACGAAAATCATTCAGATTTTTTTGGCGAAAATAACTCAGCCCATTCTTCTTTACTCAATTCTAAAATCTCCTCGCTGCGTCGCTGGGCCTCTGTCTGCGTGTGGGTCATGAATTGTGCGGCGGTAATCGCCAGAATATCTGCTGTCATTTTGTAGGGGTGCATCGCAGAAATATCTTTTTTTCGCCACTTTTTTTCCGCCAGATACAGCAGCAGATCCTCTTCTGTAATCTCCGAATAGCCGTAAAACGTCAATTCGTTTTTCTTACTTTCAAGTGCAGGGAGCAACTGTCTGTATATTTCTTTAAGCTGTTGATCCAAGGCCGCTTCACCTCTCGTTCATTGTTGCGGAATAAAGTTGATTATATCACATACACTTAACTATATTTTGGTTTTTTATATGCATTCTTACTGCAGCAGAAATGGCGGGAAAAGAAGGAGTTGTTTGGGGTGTCATCATTTATCCGGGGGACGATCTTTTTGATGGCGGCCGTGTTTTTATCGAAATTACTCGGCTTTGTCTATCGAATACAATTTATGAGGGTAGCGGGAGAAGAGACAGTCGGGATTTATATGACAGCCTATCCGGCGTTCATCTTCTTCCTCTCACTTGTGCAGCTCGGTGTGCCAGTCGCCATTGCGAAAGTCATTGCTGAATTAAAGGCAAAAGGCGATACCGTACAGCTGCGCCAAGTAATGAAAACTGCCACGTTCATCACAATATTATCCGGCGCAGTCTTCATTCCTGCCTGTGTTTTATTTACACCATTTTTAGCCGGAACTCTGCTGGGCAATGAAGCGACTGCCACCGCACTCTATGTGGCAATTGCAATTGTGCCAATCGCGGCGGTCGGCGGGCTGATCAGAGGGTATTTTCAGGGGATTGCACGCATTGAGGAAACCGCCTGGGCGCAGGTCATTGAACAGATCTTCCGAATTTTGCTCATTACGTGGATGCTGCCGTATATCCTCACACCTGCCGATCCGATGATGAACGCGGCATATGCGATGGCAGTGACGTTCTTAGCGGAAGTATTGTCTGTGCTGTATCTGTTGTTTAAATACCGGCAGAACCTCCGTACACAGCCAAAGAAACGCGAAAAAGAAACGCGCTATCCGATGGAGCCTATTTTAGAGGTGGCGCTTCCATCATCAGGCAGCCGTTTGTTCGGTACATTCACATGGTTTTTGGAGCCGATTATATTTTTACGCGCGCTTTCCATGGCAGGCGTAGGGACAGTAGCCGCCACTTCGTTATACGGAGTCATTTCAGGCGTACTTATTCCGCTTCTGTTGTTTCCAGCATTCATTCCGTATGCATTGTCAGTTGTGCTCGTTCCGGCAGTGAGCGGCGCCGCTGCTTCCAGCAACGTAAAAAAGCTGCAGGAGCGTATTCATCTGGCTCTTCGTTTATCCGCCCTGACCGGCGCTTTCGCAGCGACCGTATTTTATATTCACGGGCAAGATCTCGCGGAAAAACTGTTCCATATCGTAGAAGGCGGCAGGTATATGACACTGCTTGCACCAATATTTTTCTTTTATTACATTCAAAGCCCGCTGTATTCAATTTTGCAGGCAACCGGCGACGCAAAAGCAGGTATGATGAATTCGGTTTACGGCGGAATTGCGAAACTCGCGGTGATGTTTATATTAGCGTCGCAACCCGGCCTTCAGGAAACAGGCGCCGTTTTGGCAATCGGATTCGGCGTACTCGTCACGTCGTTCCTGCATATCGCGACATTGAGGCAGAATAAATCGACCGCGACTGGCTTTTCGATGTTCGCGATGACATATATTACATTTTTAATGACCGTCATCATGCGTCCGATTTTTATTCCGATAGGTTCGCATCACTTGTTCGTAGAAGTTGCGATAACTTCTGCCGTATTGCTTGTTTTATTATTGCTGACAAGACAAATCAAAACACAGGATTTCGTTATGCTGCGCAATTTGGTTAAACGCTATTAATTTCTTTCATCTGAACTTTTATTTCTCCCTGTTCGTACGAGCAGTAGAAAATTGTCGACAGGTCAGTGATGTCTTTTTCGCGTAGCTTTTTCATCAGCCACTCTTCGGTCTTTCCGATCAGTTTCAAATGTTTGGGCTGCAGCTCCCCGTCGAGCACAAGCCCAACAATCGGCGAGTCGCCATCTTTTGTGAAGACGGATAAATTACCCGACGGCTCGAGGTAGGCAAACGTCACGTTATGAATGGAACCGATTTGATTTTCCCGCAGTTGCTGAAATAAATCATCAAGATTATACCGCTGTTTCCGCATTTCATCTTCCTGAATCTGTCCATGTTTAATAATCAGTGTCGGATCACCGTCTACCAGATCACGGAACTTCTTGCTTTTCAATGAAATCATCGACGAAATATATTGAATGACGAGCAGCAGCAGAATGGGAAGAATACCTTCCATAATTGGCTTATCCGGTGATTCCACAATCATCGCGGCAACTTCTGCCATGATGATGAAAACAACAATATCTATCACGCCTAATTCTCCGACTTCCCGTTTTCCCATAATACGGAGGATGACGAGAAGAAATATATATAAAAAGACTGTACGTAATCCGATGATGAGTAACTCATGCACAACATATCTGCCTCCTTCACACCTTAGTGTGCCGGCAGACATTTTTTCTATACATGGACATACAAAAAAGCGGTAATCTATGGACACACCAGTAGATAACCGCTTTTTATTATGCTGTTACAACTCTTCCGATTGCCTGCTTGTCAAAACGTAAAACCGTCGTGTCAGATACACGCAAGAAAATAGAAGTCTCGTCCACAGCATCCACTGTTCCGTGAATTCCGCCGATTGTTACTACTTCGTCTCCGCGCTTTAAACTGTTTTGCATCTCTTTCGCTGCTTTCTGTCTCTTTTGCGCAGGACGAATGAGTAAAAACCACATGATCGCTACCATAAGTACAAGTGTAAAAATACCACCGTATTGTTCCATCATTTTATATCTTCCCCCTTCCTGAATCATCAAATGTTATTATACAAGATTTAAAAGTTTTTTGCATTCGGTTTATTAAATCCGTACTGCTCGAAAAACTCTTCACGGAAATCGCCGAGACGATCTTCACGTATAGCCTGACGTATCTGCTCCATTAAATTCAGCAAAAAGTGCAGGTTATGATAAGACGTCAGACGGATGCCAAAGGTTTCTCCCGCCCGGATTAAATGCCGCACATAAGCACGGCTATAGTTTTTGCACGTATAACAATCGCAGTTCGGGTCAAGCGGGCCAAAATCGCGTTCATACTTCGCATTTTTCACAACCAGCCGGCCTTCACTTGTCATCAGCGTGCCGTTACGCGCAATACGCGTCGGCAAGACACAGTCAAACATATCGATTCCGCGGATTGCCCCGTCGATTAAGGAGTCAGGCGACCCGACACCCATTAAATAACGCGGTTTATCCTGCGGCAATAGAGGTGTCGTGAATTCAAGTGCTTCATTCATAATATCTTTCGGTTCTCCGACAGATAATCCGCCGATTGCGTAGCCCGGAAAATCGAGTGACACCAAATCTTTTGCACTTTGCTTTCGAAGATCTTCATATTCTCCGCCCTGAACGATACCGAATAGCGCCTGTTCACTTGGTCGCGCGTGAGATTCCAGGCAGCGCTCTGCCCATCTTGACGTGCGCTCCACACTTGCTTTCATATATTCATGCGTTGCAGGGAATGGCGGACATTCATCAAATGCCATCATAATATCCGGTCCTAACGCATTTTGGATTTCCATTGCTTTTTCAGGACTCAAGAACAGCTTGTCTCCATTAATGTGATTACGGAAATGGACGCCTTCTTCTTTAATATCCCGGAACTTGCTCAATGAAAATACCTGAAAGCCGCCGGAGTCTGTCAAAATTGGACGGTCCCAGTTCATGAACTTATGCAATCCGCCTGCTTCTTTGATGATTTCGTGACCAGGACGCAACCATAAGTGATATGTGTTACTTAAAATAATGCCGGCATTCATCGCTTTCAATTCTTCCGGCGACATCGTCTTGACGGAAGCCTGTGTTCCGACCGGCATGAACGCAGGTGTTTCAAATGAACCATGCGGCGTATGGACAATTCCCAGACGCGCACCTGTTTGTTTACATGTTTTTATATGTTCATACGTAATAGCTGCCAATTAATCTCGTTCCTTTCTTGTAGCAGGGCGGATAAACATCGCATCCCCAAAACTGAAAAAGCGGTATTGCTCCCTCACTGCTTCTTCGTATGCACGCATGACATGATCACGTCCCGCAAACGCGGACAGCAGCATCAGCAGCGTCGATTTCGGCAAATGAAAATTCGTCACCAGACCGTCGATTGCTTTGAACTCATAGCCCGGGTAAATGAAAATCGAAGTCCAGCCGCTCGCTGCGGTCACTTCCCCATGATTTTCCGTGGCAATCGTTTCAAGTGTCCGTGTAGACGTGGTCCCGACCGCAATCACTCGGCCGCCATTCGCTTTCGTCTCGCGGACAAGTGCGGCGGTTTCTTCTGTCATCACATAGTATTCTGCATGCATTGTATGGTCTTCAATCGAATCTACACTGACCGGACGGAATGTGCCGAGCCCGACATGCAGTGTGATGAAGGCAATCTGCACGCCTTTAGCACGCAGCGCACTTAGAATTTCGTCTGTAAAATGCAGCCCGGCAGTCGGTGCCGCCGCTGATCCGCGTTCTTTTGCGAATACTGTCTGATAACGGGACTGATCTTCCAGTGTTTCGGTAATATACGGAGGAAGCGGCATCTGTCCGAGCTGATCAAGCAATTCATAGAAAATCCCGTCATACGCAAATGTAAATTCCCGTCCGCCCTGCTCACCGATTGCGGTGCATTCCGCCCGCAGCAATCCATCGCCAAATGTTACGACAGTCCCGACTTTTATGCGTTTTGCAGGTTTAACAAGCGTTTCCCATTTGTCGTTCCCTGTTTCTTTCAATAATAATACTTCAATTGTTGCCCCGGTGTCTTCTTTTGTACCGATTAATCGCGCAGGAAGCACCTTTGTATCATTCAAAACCAATAAATCTCCCGGCTCCAGTTCATCGACCAGGTCACGGAAGTGCTTGTGCGCTACTTCCCCGCTGTCACGGCTCATCACCAGCAAACGGCTCGCAGTCCGATCCAGCAGCGGTGTCTGGGCAATCAAATGTTCAGGTAAATTAAAATCAAAATCTTCTACTTCCATCATGCTGACTCCTATCTGTCACTCCGGAAGCGGATAGCCAAAATGCGCGTAGGCCTTTTCTGTCGCCATCCGTCCTCTCGCTGTGCGTTGAATAAATCCCATTTGTAATAAATATGGTTCATAAACATCTTCAATTGTCACGGACTCTTCGCCAATACTGGCGGCAAGCGTATCGATGCCAACCGGCCCTCCCCGGAACCGTTCGATCATACTGTGAAGCAACTGATGATCGATCTGATCGAGTCCGTGGTGGTCCACCTGCAGCATATCTAGCGCTTCCTGTGCAATATCAAGCGTAATCCTGCCGTTGCCGCGCACTTGTGCATAATCTCTTACTCTGCGCAGCAGCCGGTTCGCAATGCGCGGTGTCCCGCGGGATCGTTTCGCGAGTTCCACAGCAGCCTGCTTATCAATGTGCACATCAAACAGGCCGGCGCTCCGAATGACGATTTCCGTCAGCGACTCGACTTCGTAATATTCCAGTCGCAGCGGCACCCCAAAGCGGTCACGCAATGGCGCAGACAATGCGCCTGCACGCGTTGTTGCACCGATGAGCGTAAACGGCGGCAGATCCAGCCGCACAGAGCGTGCAGTCGGACCTTTGCCTACCATGATATCCAGACAGAAATCTTCCATTGCCGGATACAGCACTTCCTCAATCGCGCGGTTCAACCTGTGGATTTCATCAATAAATAACACGTCACCCGGCTCCAATGAAGATACAACCGCAGCCAGGTCACCGGGACGTTCAATCGCAGGACCGCTCGTCATCCGAACATTCACGCCCATTTCATTGCCGATTACCGTTGCAAGCGTCGTCTTCCCAAGCCCGGGTGGACCATACAGCAAGACATGATCCAAGCTTTCTTCCCGACCTTTCGCCGCTTCAATAAAAATCGATAAATTATCTTTCGCCTGCTGCTGTCCGATATACTGCTGCAGCAACTGCGGACGCAGCGATTGTTCAAAGCTGTCGTCAAACTCCGTCGCTTCATTCGTCAGTATGCGTTCATCCATTGGAACCACCTCCATCGTATTAGCCTTGTTTCAATAATAGTTTTAACGCAAGTCTCATATAGCCTTCTGTATCGAGCTCTTCTTTTTCGAGCTTCGGCTTCACTTTCTTCAGTTCCCGTTCAGAATAGCCAAGTGCAGACAATGCCAGCATCGCTTCATCCAGCTCATCGCTTTCAGCAAGTGTCAATAACGTGTCTTCGGAATCCGGCAAGTCAATCTCTGTAAACAGATCATGCAGCTTGCCCTTTAGATCGAGAATCATCTGACGCGCGGTTTTTTTGCCGACCCCCGGAAACTGCACGAGAAACCCTTCGTCTTCCCGCTCAATCGCACTGACGACTTGAGAAGGCAAGCCGTTCGCAAGGATCGCAAGCGCTCCCTTAGGCCCGATTCCCGAAACCGTAATGAGTTTGCGGAACAGTTCCCGCTGCTCCAGCGTCTTGAAGCCGATCAATAATTGCGCATCTTCGCGCACGTGTAAATACGTGAACACTTGCTGCACCTCTTCGGTCACATGAAACGCAAAAGGATTCGGCGTCATTATTTGCCAGCCGACTCCCGATTGCTCCAGGACGATATATTCCGGTGTCACGCGTGTCACATAGCCTTTTATGTAATCGTACAATGTAGTCTCCCCCTAAAGTATACCTGCTATTATAGCATACGAACGGGTTTTCTACTTGTTCGACCTATAGAAATCCTCGCAAAAAAATGGACACATAACGTTCGTGTCCATTTTCCATACTTATGCGTGCGCAACAGCTTGCTGTTTTTTATGAAATGCGATGAAGTTTTGCACGACTGTATCTAGAAACGCAATCGTTGCTTCATCCGTAATATTTCCTTCTTCATCCATTTTCGTGTGTACCGCACCGATATACACTTCGTTGCCTGGCAATAAAGTTGGCGCAAGTGCCGGGTTGGAAAGAATTTCACGCAGATGAATCTGCGCTCTCACTGAACCGAAGACACCCATTGAAGCGCCGACGATGAAACCTGTCTTACCGTGAAGCGTAAAGTCGCCGCCGCGTGACAGCCAATCCAATGCATTTTTCATTGCGCCAGGGATTGAGAAGTTATATTCCGGTGCTGCAAACAATACTGCATCTGAATCTTTCACATCGTCTTTAAATCTTTGTACTGCTGCAGGCGGTTCGCTTTCAATATCTATAGAGAACATTTCCAAATCGTTAATGAGAACCGGCGTGATATCCAATTCTTCTTTATAGCGCTTAGCCATAAAGTTAACCAATTTCAAATTATATGATGTTGAACTTGTACTTCCAATTACTGCTTTTACTTTAATCGTCATGACAAAAAATCTCCTTTTAATTTCTTTTATTGCATGTTTCATCATAACTCTTGTCGGTTTTTTTATCTAATTGTTTGCTTAGCAAATGAAACTTCCACTGCAGTTTGTTCGTAGAAGTATTATGAATATAATCTAAAAATGGAGGAGGGAATATGATGCATAAAATGCTCGTCGCAAGTTTTGCCGCGTCACTGTTAATTGCCGGCTGCAGCACTTCCGGTTCAGAGCCCGCGGAACCGGAAGTGCCGCAGGAAGAAACTCCAAGTAAGACCGCACCGGATGAAAGTAAAACTTTATCAGATCGTGAGCCGACGAAAGAAGTCACTTTTTCGGTCGAAGGAGAGGAAACTGCGGTTACGATGGAACTGGCGGAAGGCAGCGATTCACGTTATTCACTGTATATCGATCCAGAACGGTATCAGTTTGAAAAAGGTGACAAAGAAGATCTTTTGACTCCGATCATTTCACCGCCTGATGATTATCCTGAGGTAAACATGTCGTTTATATACGTTGAAAACCAGACTCCGGAAAATGTGAAAGAAGATATGAAGCAGGAATACAGCCTGCCACTTGAAGAAAAAACGGTTTCATCGCCGGTACACGGGCTGGCTTTGCACGGAACTTCTGGTGCAGAATCAGACAGCGAAGTCGTGACGATGTATTTAATAGAAGCCGGCGACGGCACATTGCTAATTACCGAGAAGTATTTTCTTGAAGCACAAGAAGGTCACGGCGCACGCTTTGAACAAATGCTCGAGACACTGGAAGTACAAAACTAACGAAAAAACCCAGCAGGATGCTCTTTCTCCTGTCGGGTTCATTATTATTCGCCTGCATTATGATAGACGTTTTGTACATCATCGTCGTCTTCGAGTGCATCGATCATATTCAGAAACTGTTCTTCCTGCTCGTCTGTCAAATCTGCATAAACGGAAGGTATCATATCTACTTCTGCAGAAATAAATGACAGATTTTCAGATTCCAGCGCTTCTTTCACTGTCAGGAATTCGGATGGTTCCGTCAGAATCTCAAACCCTTCTTCTGTCAAAACAATATCTTCTGCCCCTGCTTCCAAAGCCGCCATCATGACCGTGTCTTCGTCCGTTTCTTCCGTAAGTTCGATAAACAAACGGCCTTTGCGTTCAAATAAATAATTGACGGAGCCGGTTTCACCTAAACTGCCGCCGTTTTTATTGAATGCCACGCGGATATTCGGTCCTGTACGATTGCGGTTCTCCGTCAGACTGTACACGAGAACCGCAACGCCGCCCGGTCCATAGCCTTCATAGATGACTTCCTCGTAGTTTTCATCCGCACCGGTCCCTGTTGCTTTATCGATTGCCCGCTGAATTACATCATTCGGGACATTCTCACTCTTAGATTTATCGATTGCCAGGCGTAAAGCCGGATTCGTGTCTGGATCGCCTCCGCCAGACTTTGCTGCCACGTAAATCTCACGTGACATCTTCTGAAAGATCTTTCCTCGTTTTGCATCCTGTGCGCCTTTTCTGTTCTGGATATTTTTCCACTTTGAATGGCCAGCCATGGATCAAACCTCCTACTTCATCATTCGCTCTACATCATACCATAATCCAGGCCAATGTGAGAGCGCGGTTTGTGTGAATTGCAGGAGTTTATTGACCATCCGCTGCTGCTGGTCTGCCGGCAGGGACAGCAAATGCAGCCATTCCCTCAGCACTTCATTCGGATATAACAGCTTCGCAAGGGACTGATTCGATAACGTCTGCAGCGCAGGGTGTTCCCCCATTAAAAACACCGGGTTATACGAGATTTGCGGTAAAACCCGGTGCATCCACAGCACACGTTCATCTTCTTCCGTTCCCAAGCATGCCAAATCAAAGTCGATGAAACAGATTGTTCCGGATGCGTCTCGTAAAATATTATGGTGCACTACATCTCCATGCAGCAGTGTCAGTGAACTGACAGGCGGGGGTTGCTTTTTGCAAATATTCAGCGCATCCCGTCCGTACGTCAGTAACTCTTCAATCACATGGGGCGGAAGAAAAGCCTCGCAGAGCTCCCGCAATTCCTCAAATCGTGCCAGCCGGACTTCCCATTTCTCCAGCATATGATAATGCGGAAGACTGGAAATTGACGGCCAATCGATCGTATATTTCGTATCATGCAGCGCTTGCAGTGCGCGAAATGAATCAATCCGGTCGATCCGCCGCTTGAAATTGACCGCTTTGGCATCTTGAAGCCACGGCTGCATAATAAGCAGCGGATCCGATTTATCTACAATCGGAACAATATGCGGAAAATGTTGTGCACTAAGTAATTGATGAACTTGCCTTACCTTTACTGCCTGTGCGAGTGATGCATATTTCTTTACAGAATATTGCGCTCCGCCCGACTCCATTTTCCAGACATTCTTTTTAATTTTAATAAATCGCTGATTGTCTGTCATACGCCGTTACTGGTTCCGATACCAGTCCTCCTGCATTGGCATCGGCTGCTGCTGGGGCGTATTACACCCGCAGTCGCCCTGCTGTCCCGGATAAGGAGCAGTCGGATGGTGCGCCATTGGAGGCATCGGCATAGGCATCATTGGCGGATAAGGCCACCACTGCATTGCCGGCATACACTCCGGCTGCATCGGCCATTGTTGCTGAACCGGCCATTGCGGTGAACAATGATCCTGGTTTGAAGGGCACCAAGTCGCCGGTGCACACGCTTTTGGCGGAATGGACGGCTGTTGCGGTTGTTCAGGCATCGGCTGCATCACGGGCGGGTTTGGCTTCGGCATCTCCGGCATCGGCTGCATAACAGGCGGCTTTGGTTTTGGCATCTCCGGCATCAGAGCAGGTTTCATATGCAGTGAACTCGACTCGATTAGCTGCCAGCCGTCAGGCATCGGTGCAGGGACAGGTTTATGATGATGCGATGACTCCGCTTCCCATTTCGATGACTCTTTGTGAGGCATCGGTTGAATGGGTGCCTGCACTGGCGGCTGCAATGGCTGCATCGGCTGCTGTGGCATATGCGGGTGACAATCCGCGTCGAAGATCGGCATCCAGCCACAAATCGGGAATACTGCGTGCCATATCGGAGCAGACGGCATACTCGGCGGCATCGGCATATGAACCGGCGGCTGCTGTGGCTGCTGCGGCATAGACGGTGGTTTTGGTGCAGGCTGCTGTTGCATCGGCGGCTTCGGCGGAACCGGGTGCTGCTGCATCGGCGGCATTTGCGGCATTTGCGGTGCTTGCGGTAACGGCGGCACCTGCTGCGTCGGCGGTTTTGGTTTTTCATGCGACGGTTTTGACGGTTTCTCATGGTGCGGCGGCTTCATCGGTTTTTCATGCGGTTTCCCGTGCGGTTTTTCGTGCGGCTTCTCATGTGGCTTCTCATGCGGTTTCTCATGCGGTTTAGCGTGATCACCTTTATGATGAGGCGGTTTTTTCTTATCCATCGGTAAAAAGATTTTCATGCCCGGTACAATATAATCGGGATTGGCCAGGTGAGCGTTCACCCGCTTCAATTCCTCAAATGGAATACCGTACTGTCTTGCAATCTTCCATAACGTATCACCCTTGACGACAATATGAACTTCCACTTAACATTTCCCCCTTCCATCAATCCATCGTATGAACGGACGCCTACTTTTGTGACAATGTGTGTAGGCTTCCTCTCTTGTTATGTATATTCGACAGGGACGGGTTTATTACAATAAAAAACGCCCTGCTGCGTAGAGGATGAGGGAATAAAGAAGCTTCCATTTTGCGGTCACGGCAGGAAATTTCGAAATGGAAACACCCTTGAACTAAGTAAAATTCAAGGGCAGATTATATTTCATTATGCAAAAAATTGACCGACAGACGCTTGACAATGTGCGGGCGGGCGCTGCGTTCAGAAAACATCCTGCTATGTCAGCAGCGTTGCCTCACCCAACAAATTCGCCGGATTCATAAACATAATAAGAACCAAACGAGCGTGCCGTGCAGCCGAGTGCTGCCAGTTCTTCCATGGCACCGATCATCATCGGATGCTCTTCAGACTCATTGATATCAATGATAAAGAAATAATGGCCAAGGCCTGTTTTCAGCGGTCTGGACTCGATCTTGCTCAAGTTCAGACGGCGCCACGAGAACACGGACAGAATCTGGTGCAGCATCCCCGGACGATCATCTTCCGGCAACTTCACCATCAGCGTGGTCTTCAATGAGGAAGCGTGTTTTGAATGTTCCAGTTTTTCTTTGATCAGCGACAGCACGACGAAACGCGTATGATTAAAATGGAAATCGTGAATGTTTTCTTCTGCTATATGTAGGCCGTACGTTTCTGCTGCCAGACGGTTGCCAATTGCAGCAACCTGCAGTTCCGGCTGTTCAGAAATAGATTTTGCCGCAGCTGCTGTCGAAGTCGTCTGAATCAGCGGCACGCGACGGTAACGATACTGCAAAAACTTATGGCATTGTGCCAGCGCATGAGGATGCGACTGGATGGATTCCAGTTTATCTAAGTGATCCTTTTGCGATTTATTCACTAGCATATGCTGTTCAATAGGCGTAGAAATCTCTGCCGTAATGAACAATTCATCATTATTAAACAAATAATCAATTGTCAGCGGCACGGAGCCTTCCAGCGCATTTTCCAAAGGTACGACCGCATACGCGACATGCCCCGCCGTAACTGCTTCGATACAATCAGGAATCGTTGGCCGCGGTGTCAATCCTTCCATGCCGAATAAATCGGACGCTGCAATATGGGTAAAGGATGCTTCAGGCCCCAAATACGCAACGGAAGGCACATACTTTTTTTCTGTCATGATTCTTTCATCTCCTAACTAGTTCGGTTGCCCGTTTAGAACACGCCTGAACTGATTAAATCAACGGAATCAATAAATCGAGGTGCTTTGAGACGCTGTAAAAAAGCTTCCACTTTAATTTCCATTTCGGTTACATCAAGCGATAACGTAATATTGGCTCGTCCCTGGACAGGAATTGTCTGGTGAATCGTCAACACATTACACTTCGCCTCAGAGACAATTTCTAAAAGCACAGCTAACGAGCCTTTCAAATCTTCCAATTGAATAAAAATCGTCAAAATCCGGTCCCGCGCGATTGATTCGAACGGGAACACGGCATCACGATATTTATAAAATGCACTCCGCGACAGACCGACCCGTTTGGTTGCCTCCTGGATCGTCGTCACTTCGCCCCTTGCCAGCATTCGTTTAGCTTCCAGCATTTTCTGCATTGACTCGGTCAATACATCTTCGCGGACTAAATAAAACTGGCCTTCCCCGATTTGTTCCATTTTGCTCCCCCCAAAACGAGCCATCATCGGCCTTACTCCAAGAATTCGAACTCGTAATTCATGATGCGTACGATATCGCCGTTTTTCGCACCGCGCTCACGCAATGCATCGTCGATTCCCATACCGCGCATCTGACGCGCAAACTTGCGGACTGATTGGTCGAAGTTGAAATCGGTCATCTGGAACAAACGCTCCAGCGTATAACCGGACAACATGAACGCACCATCATCGTCACGTGAAATAACGAAATCAGGTCCTGTAGATTCGTGTTTATACAGTACAGAATGTTCTTCTTCCGTCACTTCTTCCAGCATCGGGAATTCCGGTGTTGTCTCAAGCAGATCGAGGATTGCATAAAGCAGCGGATCTAATCCGGTTCTTGTCAAAGCAGAGATCGGGAATACTTGAATATCTTCATCACCCAGTGCTTCTTTGAACGCTGCCAGATTTTCCTGCGCGTCTGGCATGTCCATTTTATTCGCCACAATAATTTGCGGACGCTCGGTCAGACGCATATTATACTGCTCCAGCTCGGCATTGATGGTCTGATAATCCTCAAATGGATCACGGCCTTCAAGTCCCGACATATCAATCACATGCACGATGACCCGTGTACGTTCAATATGACGCAGGAACTGATGTCCGAGACCGACACCTTCGTGCGCTCCTTCAATCAAACCGGGAAGGTCGGCCATAACGAATGTGCGGTGATCATCTGTCTCAATCATCCCCAAGTTCGGTACAAGCGTCGTAAAATGATAGTCCGCAATTTTCGGCTTCGCTGAAGAGACAACGGATAATAGCGTAGATTTCCCGACACTCGGGAATCCGACAAGGCCTACGTCCGCCAGTACTTTCAATTCCAAAATGATATCCCGGCTGACACCCGGCTCCCCTTTTTCGGAAAGTTCCGGTGCCGTGTTCTGAGGTGTTACGAAACGGCTGTTACCGCGTCCGCCGCGTCCGCCGCGGGCAATAACTGCTGTCTGGCCATGCTCGACCAAGTCGGCGATGATTGTCTCCGTTTCTGCATCTTTAACGACTGTGCCAGGGGGAACTTTCACTATCATATCTTTTCCGCCGCGTCCGTGCATATTTTTACTTTGACCATGTTCTCCGCGGTCCGCTTTAAAATGACGCTGATAACGGAAATCCATCAGCGTGCGCAGCCCTTCATCTACAATGAAAATAACGTCTGCGCCTTTTCCGCCGTCTCCACCTGACGGTCCGCCATTGGCAATATATTTTTCACGACGGAACGCAACCATACCGTCGCCCCCGTCGCCGCCTTTAACAAATACTTTTACGTGATCCACAAACATAATTTATAATCCTCCTAATTGTCCACTGACAGTAAACGTCCATTGATCCGGTTCACCGTGGACTTCGACCGTTAGCTGTGATGAGTGTTCTGGGATGTCTGGCAGCTTCGCATACAGTTCTGTAAATATCAGTTGAATACTCCAAGATGTCTTGTCTGTCGTGACTTCAATTGTCACAGGACAATCTGCGTAGCGCTCAATTTTTGATTGAACCGCCAGCACGACTTCTTCCAAGTAATCGACAAGTGCATCATCAGTCAAATGTGAGTCCACTTTCTCTGTAATATCACAATACAGTTGCACATTCAGAGCTGGATACCGCCACCCGAGTGTGATAATCCATTCCTCTGTTTTCGGCATGCAAAGCTTTTGAAGCACTGACTGCCGCTGCATATCGCCCGTTTTCTCGAGGATGCAGTTTCTCGCTTCCGCATATTTCCCCATGTCGATATACATAAGGATCAATTGCAGATCATTCATATGATCGTGTCGACTGAATTTCACTGCCTGCGACACATTTAGTTCATTCTTTCCCATTTTTTCACCGCCAGCTGTTTTCGTACTTCCTAGTATAGCATTTACACACACAAATCACTAAAAAAACCTTCATCGCCTTCAAGATTTCCCGGAATACTGCCTATCCGCTCAATAAACTATTCAAGCGCTCATCATCACTACGCAACCGATCTTACTCTTTCGCCAAGCGATCAATAAACCCGTCAAACGCTCATAGCGGCACCGCACACGCTCATTCGCCCGGCGTGACCGCTCATAAGCCGCATCCACCACAACCATAAGAAAAAGGACTGCAGCGAGTGCAGTCCTTTTCCATATCGTCATGCGATCTACTTACGCTTCTTGAGTTGCTGGGTAGACACTGACTTTCTTTTTGTCGCGGCCAAGACGTTCAAAACGAACGACGCCGTCAACTTTTGCGAATAGAGTATCATCTCCACCGCGGCCAACGTTTTCACCTGCGTGAATTTTTGTTCCGCGCTGGCGATAAAGGATAGATCCGCCGGAAACGAATTGTCCGTCTGCACGCTTAGCGCCAAGACGTTTCGATTCGGAGTCACGACCGTTCTTTGTAGAACCTACTCCTTTTTTCGATGCGAAAAACTGAAGATCCAAACGTAACATAGCTGCCACCTCCTACTTATCAAAGGATAATTTTATAAAATCTGCATAGTCTAATTCAATCGTCTGTAAAGAGATGATCATCGCTTGCAGGAGCAGCTGAACTTCAGCATCTTGTTCCGTTGCCGGAAATGACACGCGTAAGTATCCGCCGTCCGAACCTTGCTCGATATCGGGTTCAATCGAAGTCAATTGTGTGATGGCGTTCACCACACCAAAAGATACGGCGGAAGCACCGGCACAGACCAGATCTTGTCCGTGTTCTGCAAAGTTTGCATGACCATCCATCTCGAATGCCGAGATGCGCCCGGAAGGCTCTTTTTTAATTCGGACATGTATCATGCCGGATTACAGGTTGATTCCGTCGATCACGATTTTCGTGTATGGCTGACGGTGACCTTGTTTTTTATGATAGTTCTTTTTCGCTTTGTATTTGAATACAACGAGTTTCTTCGCGCGGCCTTGCTTGACAACCTTACCTGTTACAGTTGCGCCTTCTACGAATGGAGCACCGACTTTCACGTCATCTCCGCCCACCATTAGCACCTTGTCAAACGTTACCACTTCATCAGCTTCACCAGCGATCTTCTCGATGAAGATTTCTTGGCCTGCTTCAACTTTGATTTGTTTACCACCAGTTTCAATAATTGCGTACATACTTGCACCTCCTCTATTTACTCAGACTCGCCTTGACAGGTGATTCACAAGGAATACTTAGACCTGTTCAGTGCGGTTGTAGCACGGGTGCTACAATCAATAACAGTAAAATATTATCACATAGAAATCAGCGGGTCAAGCATTATTCCTATAATCTTTTAAAAGAATGAAGTTTCTTTTCTCGTGAGCTGTTCAAAAACCTGTTCATACCTTCTGAAACGGTACGAAATAATGTTCTGTATCGCGAGGAACGAACTAATAATGACGATTGGCAGGCTGTCCGGCAAGTAGGCAATAAAAAACACGCAAAGAGCTGCGGATGCGATGATGGAGTACAGCAGGAAGTTTGAGCGGGTGACGTATTTTGTATCTTCGGTTTCTAGAAGGACAGACACGACTTGTCCGCCGTCAAGCGGCAAAATCGGCAAAAGATTGACGCTGAGAAGGATCAGCTGGATTTTCACGAACTGCGCATCTCCCGGAAACGGCAAAAACCATCCGATACATAACAGAACGGCTGTTGCGGCAGGTCCTCCCAGCGCAGTAATCAGCCGTTGCCGTTTGCTTGCCAGCTGCCGAGTAACAAATTGCAGTTCCCCTCCATACGGTAATATCGTACAACTTTTGATCTTCATCCCGGCCCGCTTAGCCGCAAAAACATGTCCGGCTTCATGAAAAAGTAAGGAGAATAAGAGCATAGCGTACAATGAAACACCGCCGACGATCATAAAAAATAAAAAAATCGGCAATAATACCGGATGAATTCGAAACTTCATTGCTTGCCGCCTGACATATACGTCGCGAGCACAGTCGGCTCCAGCGGAATCCCGTTGCGCTTCACACGAATATACACCGCTTCTTCATCCATCACCGCAATTTCATCTCCGAGTCTCACAGCCGTATATGGAAGTGTTGAAAATGACCCGACAAAGCCGTACGTCACTTCATCTCCTGTATCATATTGCACCGTCACCGTCTTGCCGGACTGCCGGGTGTAGCCTGTAAACACTACCAGCCCGTTTCCGTGCGAAGTAATCGCGTGCGGCTGCTGATACGAAATAATGGCACCATCTTGATACGGCTGGAACGATTCAAAGGTTGCAAACGGGTCAAATGAAGAATCTGCGGATACCGTGATGGATTCATCTTCCGCAATCCATGACGAAACCCATTTCTTCATCACCACGAAATCTTTACCTGTTGTCACATATTGCGTAATCGGTATATTGACAAGCTGGCGCTCTTCCATTTTTGACAAAGCCACAACAGACACGACCAATAAACATGCGATGATCCATTTTGTTTTCCACTTCACCACGTCCCCTCCCTTACCTGCAGTGTATGAAAAGAAGCAGAATTAAATGACGGAACAAAAAAACTCAGCACCGTAAAAGGCACTGAGTCTGGAAATTTTATTATTTGCTGAACATGTTCTTGATCTTGCCGAAAAATCCTGACTTGCTTTTCTCCATTGTCATCAATGGCACAGATTCGCCCAAGATGCGGCGGGCGATGTTGCGGTAGCCGATTGCTGCCGGATTCGTCGGATCCATCACGACAGGTTCACCTTTATTGGAAGCAGAAATGACGTTTTGGTCATCCATTACGATCCCTAATAAATCAATCGACAAATGCGTAGTAATTTCGTTAACATCCAATGTTTCTCCGCTTTCCATCATCTGGCTGCGGATTCGGTTGATGATCAGTTTCGGCGGTTCAATTCCTTCTTCCGCTTCGAGCAGTCCAATAATGCGGTCTGCGTCACGGACAGCAGAAATTTCCGGCGTCGTCACAACAATCGCGCGGTCTGCACCGGCAATCGCGTTTTTGTATCCTTGCTCGATTCCTGCAGGGCAGTCAATCAGCACATAATCATATTCAGACTTCAATTCCAAAACGAGTTTTTTCATTTGTTCCGGATTCACGGCACTCTTATCTGTTGTCTGCGCCGCCGGCAGTAAGAATAACCGGTCTTCAAAGCGCTTGTCTTTGACAAGAGCCTGGTGCACTTTACAGCGATCCTCAACCACATCGACCAAATCATAAATGATCCGGTTTTCCAAGCCAAGAATGACGTCCAAGTTACGCAGACCGATATCTGTATCAATTAAACAGACTTTTTTCCCTTGTAGCGCAAGAGCGGTGCCTAGATTGGCAGACGTGGTCGTTTTCCCAACGCCGCCTTTACCAGAAGTAATAACAATTGCTTCTCCCAAATTATTTACCTCCCTTAAATGTCGCAAGGTCCGGACGCAGATATCGGAGCTCCTGAAGACGGTCAATTGCAATCTGCCCATTCTTTTGAAGATACGCACATTCCATTTCAGGCTGCTCAGAAAGCACCGTCAATTCGTCGGTCATGATTTCAATTTTATCAGCGATTTTCAAATGCGTCGCTTCCAGCCATGATGCAGCAATGACTGCATCTTTATTGCCTTGTGCTCCTGCGTGCGCAATCCCTTTCACTCGGCCCAGCACATAAATACTGCCTCCTGCGATGACTTGCCCGCTTTGATTCACGTCACCAATAATGACTAAATCGCCGTCAGCCTTTACGACCTGACCCGACCGAACGATTCCTATATAGGTTTCGGACTGCTTCTCGATCAATTTTTTCTCACACTCTTTTAACGATATAACGTCACTATGTACCTTCGAAACTCGCAAATGAGGGGAAGTGTGAATGACCGATTGAATTTTGTTCATGTCTTTCTCGTCACAATAACGGTGGCCAAGATGCAACTGTACTTCTGAAACACCTTCAAGTACGCTGCTCTGCACTTTTTCTTTCAGCTCAGTCAATAGTTCAGAAAACGCGCAATGGTCATCCAAACGCAGAACTAAGCCGTCTTTTGTACCTTTTATCGTTATCAACTGTGATTTCGTCACCTACATCACCTCACAATACTTAAAAACCTGCTTGTTTTTGAAAAAAACGCTTTTCTGTAATCTGTTTGAAAATCCAGCCGAACATCACAATGAAAAGTGAGTTCGCAATCATTGTCGGAATGAGTCGGCTCGTGAGAAATTCGTTGAATTCAATGGAAGTCAACGCAATGATACTCGCGAAAAAGAACGACAGCAATTCCAGTAACACAATCATTACTACTGATAATATCATAACGGTCAGTATTTGGCGCTCAATTTGTCGAAGTATCCATGCAGAAACATAACAAATAAGCGGGTACATAAATGTGTATAAACCAATAATATCAATATGATACATATCATACAACAGTCCAAGGATAAAACCGTAAAGAATCGCTCGCCTGCTATTATAATATGCCGCAATGAAAATCAAATAGATCATGAGGAACCTAGGCACAAAAACGTATAAATCGCCAGTTATTTCAATCGGTGAAAACAGACTGAAAATCGGTTCCAGGAAAAATAATATGACAGCAATCAGAGGAATGATAAATCGGATCATGAGTCTCCGTCCCCTTCAGCGCCTGCAGAGTTGCCTCCGTCCGTTCCGTCAACTACTGTCATCGAACGTTTTGCAACCATTACATGATCAAGCATCGAGAAGCTGGCAGCCGGACGGATATACGCAAGTTTCGTCAAACCGTAATCGTCCGTCGAAACTTCCGTCACTTCACCAATTAAAATGCCTTTCGGGAATATTCCGCCGAGACCGGACGATGTCACTTGCATTCCTTTTTTCACATTAAAGCTTGAATCAATCCGCTTCATGATCAGCTGACGCGAAGCCCGGTCAAACCCTTCGATCAGACCGAACATCTCTTCTTCGCCGACGACCATTGCCGCCACGCGAAAGTCACTGTTTTCTGTTGACAGCAGTTCAACAGTTGACGTGAAAGGAGTTGATAAAACGACTTTCCCAATCAGTCCCTGTGCCGTCATGACCGCCATATTGACATCCACTCCGGCCGTCGTACCTTTATCGATAATCAATTTCTCTTCCCATTGATCGGGATTACGTGAAATTACCGTCGACTGGATCGGTTCAAAAGCACGTAAATCCTCTTGCTTGTCAATAATAGCACGGAGTCTGTCATTATTTGCTTTTACATCAATCATTTCTGCCTGCATAGCGGCAAACGTTTGCAGACGCTCTTTTAATCGTTTGTTTTCTTCGTATGTATTAAGCATTGTATCAATATTCCCAACGAGCTCTGTCACAAAGTGGGCGGGTTTCGTAAAAATCGACTGCCCGAAACCAACGACATCCTTCACTGCTTGTTCCGGTACATTTGCATGATTTCGGTCGCGAAGTGAGAATGCAATTAATGCCACAAGGACGATTACCCCTACTAATAAAATGATTAATCGTTTATTGGAAAAAAAGCGCGGCATTGCCTACATCTCCTCCAATTTTTATGATTGAATTTTTCTAATGAGTTCCAAGTTATCCAGCGCTTTGCCCGTGCCGATTACGACACAGTCCAGCGTATCTTCTGCAACGAATGCAGGCATTTTTGTTTCTTCGGAAATCGCTTTATCGAGGTTGCGCAGCAATGAGCCGCCCCCTGTCAGTACAATTCCCCGCTCCATCACATCTGAAGCCAGTTCAGGCGGTGTCTGCTCAAGCGTCTTTCTCATTCCTTCAATAATGAGGTCCAGCGGTTCACGCAAGGCTTTTGTGATTTCCTCTGAATTGATTTCCATCGTTTTCGGCAGGCCTGTCAGCAGGTCCCGGCCGTGAATGTTCATCTTTTCAGATTTCTCCAAGCCGCTTGCAGAGCCAATTCCCATTTTCACAGTTTCTGCTGTACGCTCGCCAATCATCAGATTATATTCTTTACGGATGTACGTAATGATTGCGCTGTCCATAGAATCTCCGCCTACACGGATAGAAGTGCTTGTAACAATACCGCCAAGCGAAATAATTGCCACTTCTGTCGTACCGCCGCCTATATCGACGACCATACTGCCAGTTGGTTCCCACACCGGCAAGTTTGCACCGATTGCAGCCGCAAAAGGCTCTTCTATCGTGAATGCATCTTTCGCACCCGCCTGACGTGCAGCATCAATCACCGCGCGCTGCTCAACAGAGGTGATGCCATACGGCACGCATACCATGACGGTCGGCTTTACCCATGAAGTTCCAGCTGATTTTAGCGCTTCTTTCAAATAATGACGAATCATGGCGGTTGTTGTTTCAAAATCTGCAATAACCCCTTCTCTCATCGGACGAATTGCCACGACTGAACTGGGAGTGCGTCCGATCATTGCGTGTGCTTCTGTGCCCACGGCAACGATTTCATTGGTCGTTGTGTTCTTCGCTACGACTGAAGGTTCTCTCAGCACAATACCTTTATCTTTTATAAAAACCAGTGTATTGGCTGTTCCTAAGTCGATTCCTATGTTTCGTGATCTGAAACCAAACAAGTCAATACTCCCTTTCTATCAAACCATCATCGGTCTTCTTAAAAGCATACACCACATTATAACGGAAAGGTAACTAAATTTACAGTGCCGCCCGGTCAGTTTGCAAAAAACATCAAAAAAGAGACTGATTTCCCAGTCTCTCACCTGTTTTCGACAATATTTTCACTGTTAGATATAGCCTTTGTCCTTCAAACTGATGTATTTCTGATCGCCAATAATAATATGATCAAGCACATCCACCCCCATGATAGAGCCTGCTTCCATGAGCCGTTTCGTCACTTCAATATCTTCTCTTGACGGTGTGGTGTCGCCGCTCGGATGATTGTGTGAAATAATCATCGAAGCAGCCGACCGTTTGAAAGCTTCGCGGAACACCTCGCGCGGATGAACGATACTGGAATTCAGGCTGCCGATGAATATAGTCTGCTTATGTAACACTTCATTTTTGACGTTCAGAAACAGAACGACGAAATGTTCCTGGTTCAATGACGACATATCTGTCATCAGATAATTCGCAGCATCTTCAGGTGAGCGGATCTTATAGCGGTCCTGCGGTGGCGTGCGGTATAAACGCTTGCCAAGTTCTGCAGCAGCCAGCAACTGCACCGCTTTTGCTTCACCGACTCCTTTGATTTTCGTCATTTCTTCCACCGTCAGCTCTTTCAAATCTTGCAGGCGGTCAATGGTCGACAGCACGCGGTTCGCCAGGACGAGCACCGACTCCGACCGCGAGCCCGACCGCAGCAGGATCGCCAGCAATTCCTGGTTGGATAAACTGCCTGCCCCTTCGCGAATCAAACGCTCACGCGGCCTGTCTGCGATATGAACATCGCGGATCATCATCTGCGGCGCTAAATCCAATGGCATTACACACCACCGCCTTCTACAAACAGCAATCCTTCCTCACGCATCCTGATGACCAGTTCGCTGACCGGCAATCCTACGATGTTCTGATAATCCCCCACCATTCGTTCCACAAACAGCATGCCCTGCGTCTGAATACCGTACGCGCCTGCTTTATCTGAAGCATCGCCTGACTGTACGTAAGCATGCACAAGCTCCATATCCAGCTCTCTAAACTTCACTTGTGACAGACTCGAAAACTGAAGCTTTTTCCCGTCCGCGAGAATCGTCACACCTGTAATCACTTCATGAAGCTGTCCGGACAGCTCCATAAGAAACTCCACAGCCTGATCATCATCGGCTGGCTTTGAAAACAATCTCCCTTCCTTCACGACGATTGTATCCGCCGCAATAATGATTTCTTCAGCTGATTCACTCACCGCCAATGCTTTCTGCTCCGATAAACGCATCGCATACTCGCGCGGCTCTTCAGGCGTGAACGGCACATCCTCATTTACATCACTCGGCCTAATGGTAAAATCAATTCCTGCCAGCTGAAGCAGCTCTTTTCGTCTCGGCGAAGAAGATGCGAGAACTATCGGTTTTGCACTATAAAAATTCATTGAAAAAACCTCCTTTTTCACAGTGTACGCTATTGCACACGTTTTGAAAAAAGAGCAAAATTCAATTCTTCGGCGTATTTCGCCTCAAAATTGAATTTTGAAGCATGGATCCTGATTCGAATAATATGCCAGCAGATGCAGTCTGGCGATGGAGGAATCCTTTGTGAATGCAGTGATGGCGGTCACTTTCTTCGCAAAATCACTGTCTTTTTTCGCGCCTCCATTCCCCTTTGACAATTCAATTTTTGATAGATCCTCGGCAAGCAGCGCTTTTTTCACTTCATTGACATCAGCATTCTTACAAGTGCCCGGAACGACTGATATTCTCTTCTTAAACGCGTCTTCTCCTTCCTTTAAGATGACCTGGCTCTCTTGCAGCCATACTGCCCCCCATACATAGAACTGATCACCGGCAGGCACGACAGCGGTGCTTGCGAGCGACGGATCTGCAGCTACAAAATCCGTTGCGGCCTGCTGACTCGAAAACACGCCATGCTGTTTCACGAACATCGTCTCTCCGCCCTCTGCCGCCCCTTCCTTCTCATCCGTCTTTGGACCGGTCGTTGCTACCGTTTTCTCTGATCCGCCTTCCTTACCGCCCGTACTGAAAATTGTAAACCCAATCACGAGAACGGCAACCAATCCGATCGCCACCCCCTGCACTAACGCACGAATCACAATATTTTTTGAATATGTCCTGCGGAAATTCATTCCATCACTCCACTTTTTCTTTCACTCTACCAAAATGAACGCAAAAAAAGACGAGACTGTTGTCGTCTCGTCCATAAACATTTACTGATTCAGTTCAACAAGCCTGTATACCAAGTGACAAGCTGCGCACCGAAGAAATACGCAATGAGCGCCGCTGCGGCAATTGACGGCCCAAACGGCACCGGTGTCTTACGTCCCTGTTTCGTCCGTTTCAAGAAAATAATTCCCACAATTGCACCGATCAGCGAAGCGAGGAACAGCGTCACCAGCGTCTGCATCGTCCCAAGCACTAGACCCAGTACGAAAAACAGCTTAATATCGCCGCCCCCCATACCGCCGTTCGACACGACCGCAATGAGGAATAACACCCCAAAGCCGACTGCCGCACCGAGCAGGCTGTCCCACCAAGGTGTCAGCGGACTGATGAAACGCAACATGAAAATCGCCACGCCAAACGGCAGCAGGATCTTATTCGGAATCAGCATATATTTCAAATCAGACACCGTCAAAATAACGAGCATCGAAATGAACAGCAGCGCAACGGCCAATTCCCACTGGAAACCGAAATACAAGTACGCACAGACGAACAGCACTCCCGTAATCAGCTCCATTACCGGATAAAGCGCGCTGATTTTCTCCTGACAGCCGCGGCACTTTCCGCGCAGAAATACATAGGAGAACACCGGCACGAGGTCCGCCGCCGACAGATTGCGGTCACACGTTGTACAGCGGGAAGGAGGCGACACAATCGATTCCTTCAATGGGACCCGCAGGCCGACCACATTAAAGAATGAACCGAACGTGATGCCGTAAAGGAAGAAAAATATACTGATAACCCATTCCATGAATTGCCTCCTTACTCCGCTTTCTCTGTGCCTGTCATTTTATTGATAGTTGTCGGATCATATTTGGAAGCGGGCGGCGGCGCATCCACTTTCGGCGCCTCATCCTGCAAATTGACCAGATCCGGACGGTAGTACGCGTTGAATGAAATGACAACGCGCATCTCGCCAACATCGGATTCCTCTTCCGTTTTCTCCGCTGTGGCTTCAAATTGAATCGTCTCGACATTCATAATCCGGATCATCTCTTCAATCTCATAGATGAACGTTTCGACTTGCCGGTACGTGTCCGCAGCCAACGTTACTTCCATTAAGACGGTTTCAAGATTTTGCACCGTTTCAGGCAATAACTCCGCAGTAAATGGCTCTTTGGAAAATTTAATGTCCTCTATACGGCTGTTCGACTTCACTTCCGCTTTTTCCAAACGGATCAGCAGCGCGTCTTCAAGCGGGATGACCGGCACGACCTTTTGAAGCGGTGCGGATGTCGTTGTTTCATTCGGATCTTTATTGGCCAGTTGCTTTTGCAGTGAATACAAAATCTCCCGGTCAGACGCCAACTGAGCCGTAGCCCGGTCACGGCTTTCTTTCGCCGGCCAATAGACAGCAGTCACTGTATAGAACACAATCGCCGCAAGGAAAATAGAAGCCAGCACGACCAAACCGATTTCCATCTGGCGCTTCGTCAGATACTTACTCATTCGCGCCGCCCCCTTCCGTATTCACATCTGCAGAAGGCTGAGGCTCGTCCGCGGCAGGCTGCTCCTGCGGCTCATCAATCGCATCCGGATCCACCGTCGCGTCAGAACCCGGCAGCGCACGATCATCTTTAAATTGAATAAAATACACGGCGAGGTATCTTGGCAGTACATTTTCCCGTTCTTCAACTTCCAGCTTTTCCGTTTCAATCCCTTCAAATGTCGCATCAATTACTAAAGGAGAAGCCTTCACCCGCGTTAAATAAAGCGCCGGCTCCATCAGGTCATCAAACTGCACTTTCAGCGTCATTTCATTCGGCGCTGTAAAAGTCAGCTCCTGGAAGAATCCTCTGTCAGGCAATGCGGTTACTAAATCTTCTATAAGAGGATGTGTTTTATATTGATGTCCTTTTAAAAAATCTACCGTCGCTGAAAGCTGTTCTTTTTCCTGACCGAAAGCTGACAAGCGCAGCTGCGAAGTAATATGTTCTTGCTGCTTCTGCACTTCAAAAGAAGATTGCTGCAAAGTTGCCGCTTCGTCGTCATAACTTTTTGCCATCCAATACAACAGCGCCCAGCTGATGATCGCAAGCAACAGAAGAGCGACAGCAATCCAAAGAAAAACGGTGCGTTCCCGAATTTTCTCAGGAAGCAGGTTTATATCCACTAACATACGCGTATTACACCTCTTCCTTCAGTGCGAGACCGATGACCCGGTGAAAATCCGCAGAAATCGCAGTCCCGTCGACACAGGAGATCGGCTGTTTCACTAAAGGAAATGCTTCAATCGCCAAACGCTCCCTCACCATCTGCAGCAGCTCGTCCTGCCGGGAGTATGTACCGTTCCACAACAAATGCGTAATAGCAGAATCATTCTCCGCCAGATTAAACCGATAGAAATTCGCCAGTTTCTCAAGCTCTATCACAATGGTATTCGGCTCGATCTGCTGCTTAAGCTCCTCGCCTGTCGTCATACTGAGCGGCACTTCCAGTTCCATCGAGCGAATAAATAATGGATAATGGCTATTAAAAATAGACACCGTCAAACTGCGGCCGCGCAAATCGGCAAGAAGAATATGTTCCGTCCCTTCAAACGCATGCTGGTGATGCGCCAGACGATACAATGACAGCGGCGCAATATCTGCAACAACGGGCACCAGCTTCACTGACTCCAGCACTTCTTCGTAGGTCTGCATAATACTCTCTTTGGAAGCAATCAAAATCGCTTCATTTTCTGCCTGATTCGCAGTATACGGCACTACATCAAACACCGGATCATCAAACGGCAAATAAATCGTCGAACCAATCTCTATGAAAAAATGACCTTTCAGTTCTTCATCCTCCACCGTTTCAGGATATGCAACCCGGCGGATGATGACATATGTATCGGGCGCAAGGAACGCCACGTCGCGCTTAGCCAATCCCCAATCCTTCACTGCTTCGTTCAGCAGTTCCTTCAATGCATCTTCTTCAGCAATCCGCCCTTCTGTGATAACGAAAGGCGGAAGCAACAGCTCCCTCGCCGTTTCCAGGACAAGCGGATCACGGGACTTAATGCGCACATAACGGACCGCATCATCATCCAGCGTCAAAGAATGCGTGCGCTTCTTTCGGCTGAATAATGAAGCCGGCATGGAAGGCATAGAAATCTTAGGCAGCGGGGTTTTTAATTTATCAAAAATCGACATACAGCGAACTCCTTCCGGACAAGCAAAAGCAAGGATGGTAGTGATGTTTTTCTTGCTTATTGGTTATGGTTTAGTATAGCAAATGTAGTGGTAGAAGGGAAGATTGGTAGAGGAACCATAAGATGATATTCTTAACGATATCAACTCATTGAAGTCCATGGCAAGTCAACGCATGATTACGTTTCATCCTTTAAACTAACCGCTACTATTTTTTATAGTTATTTTACAGCAATTTTTATCATTTTTTACGAAGGGCATTGATTAAGAACGTAAAATGAAAAGTTTTTTGATACGAAAATTTCTAGTACTTATAGGGACGTAAGGTACCTTAATGGCTACGGTAATTCTGAGCATCATTATGATTGCTAGAAATTAAATCGGCTTCATTCTCCTATCACTAAATAAAATCATTTTGAAAGAACACTATTTTGATATTACAATAGTAATATTAAAGAAAAATAAAGATTGAATTTTACTATTAAAAAAGAGACTCTGTAGAGGTAGTCTCTGCAGAGTCTTTATATTAGAAATTCCTATGTCCATAATTCAGTGTATAAAGTTATCGGGTAACTATTACCTTGCCGGTAGTAGCTTTAACGTCAGCTTCTGTGATATCTTTCGAGGTTGCGCCTCCAAATGATACACTCACACCTTTAGTAACCGCTTTTCCTGTGATTGTATTTCCTCCATCAACTTTCGTAACTGTTGCAGCGGTTGCGCCTGTAGCTGCAAAGCCACCAGCATCTTCAAGGAAACCATTGTCAATTAGATCTTTCTGTGTTACTGACGCTCCACCTTTTTCAGTGAAGTACATCTGTGCAGCAGACAATACATTCTGTCCATCAGCCTTCAAAGCATTTACCTTAGAGTTCGCAATAATATTCCCAATAGCCGGTACCGCGATCGCAGCAATAATACCCAAAATAACGATAACTGCCAGTAATTCGACAAGTGTTAATCCCTTGTCATTTAATTTCTTTTGTAGAAACTTTTTCATGTAATTTCCTCCTCGTTTTTTCTTACTCTATGAATATAGTATAACAGGTTCATTAGGAAAATAACACTAGTTTAATTGAATTTAATTGAATTTCGCAAGAAGAAATGTTATTTCTGTTACAAACTATCTATCTGTTCAAACATGCTAAACATTGGCATCATAATTGCCAAAACTATAGTCCCGACTATCGCTGCGAGAAAAACTATCATTAAAGGCTCTATCAGCGCCTTTAAGCGATCTGTCGCTGCCTCTACTTCCTTTTCATAAAAATCGGCGACTTTTGAAAGCATAGAGTCTAAAGATCCAGTTTCCTCACCAATCGCAATCATATGTGGTATTAAAGGCGGGAATGCCCAATGGTTCATCATCGGCTCTGTCAGTGATCCGCCCCGCTCCATTGATTGCCTGGATTCGCCGATCACCTTCGATATAACCTTATTATCTACCACTCTCTCGGTCATCGCGAGAGACTGCAAAATAGGCACGGAACTGGAAAACATGGAACTGAGAGTA
Organism: Sporosarcina sp. P33; assembly: GCF_002077155.1. Lineage (GTDB taxonomy): Bacteria > Bacillota > Bacilli > Bacillales_A > Planococcaceae > Sporosarcina. The sequence goes on from NZ_CP015027.1 coordinate 300,331, forward strand.
CGTGTCATCATTGCTAGTGATGACTTCTGAACAATGTTCCCGAAAATTGGTATTCTAAGTAATATAGAATCCAGCACATATTTCCCTTGCGGATTATTACGCACAAGCATAATGCCGATTACGATGGCCGCCACAATCAAAACTAAGATATACCAATAGCTCTGCATGAAATCACTGGCTTTCAGTACAAACAGTGTCAGCCATGGCAGTTCTCCCCCTATACTGTCAAACATCTCTACGAACATCGGGACGACGAATGATAGAAGAAAAATCACGACGCCGATTGCTACAATACCCACGACAATCGGATACGATAATGCTGAAATCACTTTTTGTCTGGAACGATATGCTTTTTCAAAATGATCGGCCAGTTGATCAAGTGACTCGTCCACTGTTCCCGAGACTTCCCCCGCACTGATCATATTCAAAATCAGCGGCTCGAAAATCTTTGGATGCTTAGCTAGGGCGACAGACAAAGGGGTACCAGTACGTAAATCTTCCTGTATAGAAGTTAATATTTTCCTGAATGCAGCCTGTTCCACTTGCATCGATAGAATTCTGACTGCATCAACAATCGTCACACCTGCTTGAAGCAACGTCGAAAACTGGCGCAGGAACATAATCAGCTGATCCCGTTTAACCGGGCTGCCAATCGTAATATCCTTCGTAAGTACGGTTTCTTTCTGCTCCACCAGACTGACTACCCGAATCCCTTGATTTTTCAGCTTGATTGCTGCATCTCGTTTATTCGTTGCTGTCACAATCCCTTTCCGAATCGACTTCGCATCTCGCCCTTCATAAGTAAAACGCGGCAAAATTAATCATCCCCTTGCAAAAACGGCAGTGCAGCTTCATATGAAATAATCCGTTGTTCCATCAAACTTTTCACGGAATTGTCCATCATGTGCATTCCCTGTGCACGGCTTGTCTGAATCACGTTTGGAATTTGATGCACTTTCTCAGAACGGATTAAATTCGACACTGCCGCATTATTAATCATTATTTCAGTAGCCGCACGGCGTCCTGTTCCATCCATTGTCTTAAATAAACGCTGAGACACGACCGCTGTCAAAACTCCCGACAGCTGGACACGGATCTGTGACTGCTGGCCGTGCGGGAATACGTCTATAATTCTATCTATCGTCGAAGCGGCACTCCATGTGTGCAATGTCGCAAGCACTAAGTGTCCCGTTTCCGCTGCGGTGATCGCTGTTGAAATCGTCTCCAAATCCCGCATTTCCCCGACGAGAATTACGTCTGGATCCTGACGAAGCGCCGCACGCAGCCCATCCGCGAACGACAGTGTATCAAACCCGACTTCACGCTGATCGATAATCGAAGAGCCATGGCCATGCATATATTCAATCGGATCTTCAAGCGTAATAATATGCTTCCGCATCGTTTCATTCATATAACGGATCATTGCCGCAAGGGTCGTCGATTTCCCTGAACCGGTGGGACCCGTCACCAGAATCAGCCCTTGCGCGGTATCAGATAAATTCTTCAGCGTCCCCGGCATATTCAAATCATCAATCGTTGGAATCTTTGTAGGAATGGTCCGGAATGCCAATGAAATCGAACCGCGCTGCTGGAATGCGTTGACACGGAAACGGGAAACACCCGCAATCTCGTAGGAGTAGTCAATTTGTCCGGCTTCTTTAAATGACGGTATCATCTTTTCGGGAATCGTCAGATAGGCAATTTTTTCTGTATCTTCCGCTGTTAACGGTGTTTCTCCAAAACGCTTCAAGTCGCCGTGTACCCGAAATATCGGAGGCACACCAACAGTTAAGTGGATGTCAGATGCCTTGATTTTAAAAGCCTCGGTCAGTAATTGGTCAATTCTTTCAGTCACTTCATACACACTCCTAATCTATCAGCGCAACCCGCAGCACTTCTTCAGTGGTCGTGATGCCCTGATTCACTTTATCCAGCCCGTCATCTATTAAGAAAATGGTTTTGCTTTTCTCGGCAATATCGCGGAACACAGTCGGAGCTGCATTGTTGTTGATTGCATCACGCATTGCCGCGTTAATAATCAATACTTCATGAATCGCAATCCGTCCGCGATAGCCCGTCATATTGCAAGCGGCGCAACCGGATCCTCGATGAACCCTGTCGACCGTCTTCCCGCGCTTCGCAAAAATCTCTTTTTCCCGTTCAGTTGCCGGCTGGCTCGTACCACAGTCGCGGCACACCCGTCGAATCAATCGCTGTGCCACAACGGCATTTAATGAAGCCGTCAAAAGAAACGGCTCCACCCCCATGTCCAGCAACCGGGAAATCGACGCGACGGAATCATTCGTATGGATGGTGCTCAATACTAAGTGACCTGTCAATGAAGCCCGAATTGCTATTTCCACTGTTTCTCTGTCCCGGATTTCCCCGACCATGACGACGTCCGGATCCTGACGCAAAATAGACCTGAGACCTGTCGCAAAAGTCAGCCCGACATTAGAATTTACTTGAATTTGATTAATGCCTTCTAATTGATATTCCACCGGATCTTCAATCGTAATAATATTCACTTCTTCACTGTTCAGTCGATTCAACGCGGCATACAGCGTCGATGACTTACCGGAACCCGTCGGACCTGAGATCAAAATAATGCCATTTGGCTTTTCGATTTCTCCTAAGAAACGCTCCAGATTAACAGGGCCGAAACCAAGCTTAGCCAAATCGTTTAACGAGCTGCTCAAATCCAAAATACGCATAACAATCTTCTCACCGAAAACTGTCGGCAAAGTGGATAAACGTAAATCAATCGGACGGAAATCAATCATTACTTTAATTCGGCCGTCCTGGGGTGTACGTGATTCGGTAATATTTAAATTTCCCATAATTTTTATCCGCGCAAGAAGCATGGACTGCATATGTTTCGGCAAAACTCGTTCAGTTTGTAATTTCCCGTCCACCCGGAAACGGATTACCACCTGATGCTCTTGGGGATCAATATGAATATCACTGGCTTTCATTGAAACTGCGCTGGAAATAATTTGGTTTACAAGCCGCACAACAGGTGAATCATTATCCACTATATCGTCTTGCTGTTCGGTTTGCGGTTCAGGCTCTTCGAACAATAAATCATCAAATACTTCGTCATCATAATATCTTGTGATAGTCCGTATAATATCGTCTTTCGATGCGATGGCTGTTTCAATATGGAACCCTGTCGACAACCGTAAATCTTCAATTGTGTTATAATCCATCGGGTCCGCCATGGCGACGAATAATTTATCGCCGTCTTTCTTCAGCGGTACGATCATTTTTTGTTTGGCCAATCCTTTTGGCACCACGTTGAACAGTTTCGGATCAAACGGATATCTGAATAAATTGACGTGAGGGATTCCGAGCTGGAACTCCAATACTTCTATCAATTGCTGCTCTGTAATATAACCGCGCTGCAATAACGCATCACCGAGACGCTGATCTCTCGGCTTTTCTTTAAGAGTGCCCATCAGCTGCTCATCTGTCAGCAATCCGGATTCTATTAATAAATCCCCAAGACGTTTTCTGCTTGTCGCCATTTGAATCCCCCTCTATCAGTCAATCGGATTACCATCCTTGTCGACCCTTATCTTGTTGCCGCCTTTATCATAATCATATCTCACATCATCTTTTCCAGAGGTGCTATTCCCATTTGATGACCCGCTATTATCAGATCCGTTTCCAGAAGATGCGCCTGGGCCTTTACTGCCGTCAGAACCTGAATCACTTCCAGTACCCGAATTACTATCGGAGGAATTTCCTGATGAATTATTTGATGATCCATTAGAAGCATTATCCGTTATGGAAGAGTTTCCGTTTGAATTACTACCTGATGAATTTCCATCCGTACTGCCGGACTTTGAATGATTGTCGAGATCACTGCCAGGTGTTTCAGCTGGCTTTTTCAAACTGTGCCGTTCAATAATTGGACGCGGAGCATAAAAGTCTACCGACACGTCTTCCACTTCTTCTAACGAACCGTTTAGCATGACGTTTCGTTTAACCGTCACTTCCATCCCTTTCTTTCCTTTGTCCACCACTTCTGTCGCACCCGCCGGAATGAACGCACTGTAGCGCATCACCGTTTTCGGATCATATTTTTTTATACTTTCCACTACTGTATCGTAACGATGGACGAACGGCAGTCCCTCGACGGACAACTTCAACCGGGAGCCTGTCCATGCTGTGCGGATAGTGAAAACTGTTTGATTAGGGTTAGAAAACACAAAATCCAAATCCAGTTTCCGATTGATCGCCGCTTCAAATCCAGGTGCCACGCCTATCGGCAATTCGGTAGAAACATTGCGTTCATCGATGACCCAGTTCGTTTGCAATGCAGCATTATAGAGCAGCGAAGCCATAATGGTCATTTGCAAATCGGCAGCGGCGGCAGACTCTTTCCCTTCCAGAAATTCACGGAATGAAAACGTAGAATTCGGCTGGATTTCCAGCCCATCCAAGTCATTCATCAATAAACGAAGACCTTTTGCTAATTCGTCTGCTTTATATTCAGCAGAAGCAATCACTTCAGACTGCTCATACAATTCAGGAACAAAATTCGCAATATACACTTGCTGCGGCATAATTCCGTTCCGCAGCTGAACTTCTATTTGAGAAGCAATCGTATTGACGTCCTCTTCAGTAAAAGACAGTGAATTAAAATTCTGCTTCATAACCGTACGCAGCGCTTCTCTTGAGACATGCGCAATGAGCGGATTGTCCTTCCCAGACTCTGACTGGCTCAGTGTGGCATCAGGATCAAATGAAATCGCTTCAGACGGCACAGATACTTGATGATCCTGCACGATCAGCTGCACATCCAGATTCTGCTCGAGTCCTGCGAAATCACCAACCAGCTTTTCTTTTGCATTCTTGCGATTATGCTTTGATATATTAAACGGCCCGGCATACGTATGCTTGCCGAATTTCTTGAAATTCGAGAAGAAGCCGTCACCCGCGTATGCCTGCTGGGCGAAGATGACGGAAATGACTAGGAGCAGAGCACCTAGGGAGAGGGTGATTTTGTATAGTTTTGGTTTCATATTATGTCCCCTGACTTTAATTAATTATATATGACACTGATTTCAGGAGGATCCCAAATAGGTTGATCGGGAATGCCGGAACTATCGTTTGGATTGCCGCTTCCATCTCCAATACAGTTATCGTATAAAGATTGTGGATTCTTTTGAAATGCTGCTTCTTTCATCGGAATTAGGTTCGGGTATTTACCTAAAACATTCTTTGGCTCAGCTTTTTCTTCTATGAAATATATTTTACTATTTGAATCTAACGTTCCTATGTTGATTTTATTAAAATTAATCTTTCCGCCCACACAAACTTTGGAACTGTTTTTAATATCCAAAGACTTTTCAACAATCAAATCACCTTTTACAACTAAGTTAGAATTTTGTATAGAACCCGCCTTCTCCATCTTGAGTTTATTACCAACTGTCATGTGTGACTTATTAGTAAGCGTAAATTTTTCTCCAGAATAGCTATCCCCAACAAATATCTTCATATTTTTAAATTCAATATTTTTCCCTTCTATATTATTTTCCGAATAAAGTATGGAGTTGGAATAACCTGAGCTGGCATTCTTAAATTCAATGTTTCCAGTAGAATATAAATTTGCTTGATTTGCACCGTTTAAATTTTTGATTTCAATCTTTCCATCAGTATACATTGTGATATTATTCATACTATTCATATTAGGTAATTCGATGTTTCCTTTTGCGTATATTTGGGTGTTCTTAAAGTCTATCCCCATATTTCCATTTCCTTTTGTAAAACCTTCAGGAAAATAAACTATTGAATTTACTGCACTAAAGTGAGAGTCTTTAGATTTATTTCCAATACATTTTTCATTGTTCGGCTTATCGCTGCATGGCTTTGTTTGTTTATTGTTTTCTATCATACTTTTAATATTCACAACTGGAATTGTGAACGGATTCTCCGCATTACCCGGACTATCTAATACTTCGTCCGCAACTAATAACGGGAAGTCAAATATAAGTTCAAAATCTAGTTCTTTTTTCCGTTTGCTTTCTCTTCCATATTCTCCTTGCACTTTTCCTTTTACTACTAAACCAACATCTCGGTTATTCAAGTCTTTAATTCTCGAATAGTTTACGGGCTCCAGAATTTTATAATGTAAAGAATCTGTTGTGTCCGGTCTTGTTTTTTCCAAATTATTAAAATGAAGATTAATTAGTGCATCGACCATTTGATTTTGCCGATCTTTTGCTGCTTGTTTAAGTTCTTCATCCTTTTTCAAAGTTGTTATGTTCTTCTTATTAATAATTATTTTATCGCTTTCATATGCTAACTTTTTGTCATACCAAATTTTATCTCTTTCCGCTCTAAATTTATTAATGTATAGCCACTTATAATAATCCACGCCCATTTCAGCCGCAGTATATGCTAGATTATTTTCATCTACTATGCGCTCTTGCTTAGCATTGCTAATAGAACCCCTCATGAAAACAACACTTACAGTCATAATGAATATGATGACAAGCAAGACAACTACCAATGCATAACCTTTATCATTTTTATGTAATTGCACACGATCACAACCTTTCATCAAGGTGACTGCTTATATCTAGACAATTGCAACGGTATAGACACTTTCAAATTATTATTATTTGGATCAACAACCCAAAATCTTGAAATTTCCAAGTTCTCTTTCTTTGCATTCACATAAAACCTTTCTTCTTCATCTCCCTCTTTTTTTTGGTCAGTATAATATTCAAAATCCGTTCCAATAGTATACTTCTCCGTGAGTATGCCTGACTTTTGGCAATTCTGAATGCTCACTTCGCTGGGCATTACAACAAATTCATAATAGGTACATTTACGGTGTAAACGCTGTGCTTCTGTCGCTATATAATTAGCTTCTTGCTGCAGACGTAATTTTGTCATTTCAGTTGTATTCAATCGTGTACTTATCGATAGCGTTGTCCAAATAATTATAGAAACTAAAGAGACTAGTAATAATGCAGCCAATAATTCAACAAGAGACACCCCTTGTTGATTCTTCGTGACCGTCCACTTTCTATTCATATAGTTCCTTCCTCCATATATCCGAACGTCTCACTAATCTCTCTGCCGTTCTCATAAATAGAAATTTGGAAGCGATAAAGTTTAACGGATGATTCCACAAAAGGTTTTAAATCTGAATGTACACGGTATTTCACTTGATACTCATATTTAGGTTCATCTTGACGTGTATACTGATAAATAATAAATCCAGGAGAAGAGGCCGCGTCTTTTTTCAGCACTGTAATTCCTGTAGTACCTTCTAAAGGCAACGGATTATCCTTCCAAAAACTCAATTCCTTTTTAGCCAAATTTATAGTTTCAAGTTTCGATTCTGTGCGAGCATTAAATACCCCCATTTGAGAGAAAATCGTCATGAAACTAACGAAAACAATCCCCAAAATCGTCAAGGCAGCAAGTATCTCAACCAATGTGAAGCCTTTTTCATTTTTCCGCCTCATGACGACACCCCTTCCTGCTAACATTTATCATCACATTCTACTACTGCCAGTGAAACTAAATACCCGAACACAATTATATCAATCTATAAAACTCATTCTATTAAGTCTATTGTCTCATTAAACTGCTCAATAAGTAAAGGGAGCCGACGACGACTTTTATGTCTTTTTTCGAAATTTTTACATCTTCATCGTCAAATGCAATCACACGGCTGCCCTCTATAGGACAAACCGCCTGTAAATCCACTGCTTTCGCCGCCTGGGGATGCGGGAAATCGATGAACGTAAAACTGTTGGCGATCTGCGCCAAGATTTTCAGTGTTTCAGCGTAATCTTTTGTATTCAGCATCCCGACAAACCAGTCCACCTTCTGCCCCGGAAACTGTTCTTCTATCGTACGCACTAACATGCGTGCCGCAGCTGGATTATGTGCGCCGTCAATATACACATTGTCATTGATTTTCTGGAACCTAAACGGCAGCTGGACGTTTGCGATGGCTTCAGCGACTTTTTCCTGCCGCAGCGGTACACCTGCCTGAAGCAATGCCTCCAGTGCTACAGCGTGATTAATTGCCTGATGCGGTCCTTTCATGTTTCTGGCAGGAATTTTAAAAGTGGACATGCCGGTGAATGTTTCGATTTCGTCTGACTTCATCGCGAAATCTTCTCCATATGCCCGCACCATGCTCTTAACAGATGCCGCTTCAGACAGAACGGCTTCTTTTGCTTCTTCCGGCAATTTTCCTATGACGACCGGTTTATACGGTTTAATGATGCCTGCTTTATGTAAAGCGATTTCCCTCAAAGTGCCGCCAAGAAATCCGGTGTGATCCAGGGCGATTGAAGTAATGACCGAAACAAGCGGCGTCACGACATTTGTGCTGTCAAATCTGCCGCCCATGCCTGTTTCGAGCAGCACATAATCAGGGGCAGCATTGCGGAATGCCAAAAACGCCGCCACTGTCAGTAATTCAAAGTCTGTCAGCATGCCGCTCAGTCCCGCAGCGTCCATTTCCTCAAAGACGTATGCCAATTCTTCCGGCGTGATCGGCTGTCCATTGATTCGGATCTGGTCGTGTATATCGAGGATGGCGGGCGAAGAAAATACGCCCGTTTCAAATCCATGCGCCCGCAATACAGCCTCCATCACTGCAATAGTCGAACCTTTGCCGTTCGTTCCCGCCACGTGGATGATGCGCAAGTCCTGTTCAGGATTCAGCACACACGCAAGTGCCTCTTGTACCGCATCAAGTCCGGGTTTAATCTCATCGTCACTCATTATGTCAAATTGTTTTTTATATTCATCAAGTTTTGGAATCAAAGGAATTCCTCCTGTGCTAAAATTAAGATATAGGTCTAGTATAGCAAAGGTGGGATCGGGATTGAGAAATTGTTGGGTAATATATAATGGCAGTCTGACGAGCGATAAGTTTGCCGATCAGGCGCGGCTCATACAGGAAGCAGCAGAACGGGCAGGAATTCAAGCGACTCTGTTAAAAAACTACGAAGTGCATATGAATCTCCAAAAACCAATCGAGAATACACCTGATTTTGTCGTCTTCCTCGATAAAGACACGCTGCTTGCGCAGTATATAAAACAGGCGGGCATCCCTGTTTTCAATGATCCGGAAGTAATCGAAACATGCGACAATAAAGCGAAGCAGTATTTGGAGCTTGCGAAGCATGGTGTCGCGATGCCAAAAACAATTATTGCGCCGAAAGTGTATCCGAACTTCACGATTGCTGACAGCGGTTATTATGAACAAGTGCTCGAAACACTCGGATTACCGCTGATTATTAAAGAAGGTCACGGTTCATTTGGCATGAAAGTATATTTGATTGAGACGAAAGAAGCGTTTCGTGAAAAAGTGGACGAACTGCGCGGAGTCGATTATGTTTTTCAGGAGTTCATCGAGACGAGCAGAGGACGGGATGTGCGCGTCAATATTGTCGGTGATCAAATTATTGCTGCAATGTACCGCCATTCTGAGACGGACTTCCGTGCCAATATTACAAACGGCGGTGTTGCGGAAGTCGTGGAGCTGACTGAACAACAGAAATTTCTATCGCTCGAAGCAGCCAAAGCAGTCGGTGCAGAATTCGCAGGTGTGGATTTATTATTCGGTCCGAATGAACAGCCGCTCGTCTGTGAAGTAAACGGCGCAGCGCATATACGCAACCTTTTAAACGTCACGGGCATCAATGTGGCTGATGCGATGATTTCGTACATACTGGAGAAGCTGAAATGAAAGGCATCGTTTATTACAGCGAACAGGAAGCAAAGCGAAATTCCGCGTTCATCGAGGAATTAGTAAAAGAATCAGCTTCACTTGGCATTGAATTAAAACTGCTGACTGAAACACCTGCGGAACCGGCCGATTTCATTCTATTCCGTGACCGCGATCCCCGGCTGTCTTTGGCATTGGAACGAGCGGGCTATCGTCTGTTCAACCGGGCACGTGTGCAAGAGATCGCAAATGATAAATTGCGCACATTCGAGCTTGCTGCATTACTTGGTATACCGGCCGTCCCTACTTTTCGTGCGGATCAGCTTCCTCCTTTGCCTTGCGTAATGAAAACACGCGCAGGTCACGGCGGCAGTGAAGTTTTTCTTTGCGAAACCGCACAGCAGGCAGAAGACGTTCTAGCACGGTACCCTACCGAAGAATTGATTGCGCAGCCGTTCATTGAATCCAGCGCAACAGACATCAGGGTTTTCATGCTCGGCAATGAGGTTCTCGGTGCGGTAAAACGAAAAGGTGCCAAAGATTCTTTCAAATCCAACTACACGCTCGGCGGCACAGTGGAAAAGTATACGCTGAACGAGACTGAAACCAAACAAGTCCAAACGATTTCCCGGGCAATTTCCAGTGACTATATCGGCATTGATTTCATCATTCCGAACACTGGCGGCTGGCTGCTGAATGAAATTGAAGATCCAGTCGGTGCGCGGTCGCTGTATGTTACACACGACTTTTCAGTTGCCGGGAAACTGCTCGAATATGTAAAAAACCAGCTAGAGAAGTGACAGGATGCAAATTAATTTTGGAAGATATTTTGAGTAAAATAAACGAGACTGCCGCCGGACATCATAAGAAATGATGTTCAGTGACGGTCTTGTTTATTATTTTGCGGATGTATTTCATAGAATCCGTGAAGTAAACAGCAGGAATATATATACTTTCCTGCATCTCCACGGAGCGTTTGTTGAAACGTTTACTGTATACCCCTATGATCAATATAGAGCAGGAGGGAAAACGGATGGATACGAGTAAAGTTGGAGAGCTAATTTACAGCTTGCGCAAAGAAAAAGGACTTACGCAGAAACAGCTGGCAGACCAATTGCATATATCAGATCGGACGATTTCAAAGTGGGAGCGCGGATATGGCTGTCCTGATGTCACATTGCTCCCCAGTCTATCTGAGCTGTTAGGCGTCAATATAGAAAATATTTTGGACGGTGAATTACTGTCCAATGAATTCATAGGAGGAAATATGAAAAAATCAAAGTACTTTGTCTGTCCGACATGCAATAACATCGTCATGGCAACGGGCGACATCACCTTATCCTGCTGCGGCAGAAAACTGGAAGCTTTAGAAGCGAAGAAAGCTGCTGCTGAAGAAAAGCTGTCTATTGAAGAAATAGATAACGAGCGTTATATTTCCAGCAGCCATCCGATGACAAAAGATCATTATATCTCCTTTATCGCATTCGCCACCGGTGATCAGGTGCAAATTATAAAACAATATCCTGAATGGAGTTTCCAGACACGTATTCCAAACCGGAAACACGGCACACTGTTATGGTACGATACACAAGCGGGATTATATTATCAGTATATCTAATCCTTTTCACACGAAAAAAGCACTTCAATCAGGAAGTGCTTCCGTCTGAGATACCCATTCAGCTATTTTGTAAGAAATGCAATGTTTTATTGAATGCTCTTCCAGCCAGTTCCTCATTATAAGCCGATGAATAGGGATCGCTGAATCCGTGCCGGCCGTCACATATATGCACATCTGCATTTGACTGGCTTAATTTCGGTGCCAGCTCATACACATTAAATGACTTCTCCGTTTTTGCGAAATATAGTAACACGGGGCATGCAGGTCTGATGCCGGTATATTCCCGAATTCGGGAACCGTAATATCCAACAACCCCATCCACACACTCCTCTTCGCTGCAAAGCCAGGCAATTGTTGCCCCTACACTGAAGCCCAAGATAAATATTTTCGTGTACTTATGCTGAATATCAGCTAACAGCTCCCGAACTTTATGTAATCCGTCGGTAATACCTGCGTGCTCCATAAAATTTTGATAAGCCTCTTTCTCCTGTGCGTAATCATATACCATTCCCCGCCCTAATAAATCAGGACAAATCACATCAAATTGATAAGAAGAAAGTATTTCGCACACGCCTTTTATATGCTGATTAACCCCGTATATTTCATGAAGAACGATGACACACGTCTCAGATTTATTGTCCAGTACAAGCATGCTGATTTCCCTCTCACTAGATTTCTAGGTTTACTTATAAATATTTTCATTCTCAGAAAACGGTTGGTTAAATTGAATGAAACCATAATGTGAATCACAAACAAAAAATATATTTTCAACCTATATCATCTTCTTTAGTAATACCTTTTGTTTACTGACTTCATTCGTTCTACCATAACTTTGATACGCAAAATAGCCAGCTAATAAACCCACGGCTGCTCCTATGCTGATGGAAGACAGTATAGGAAACGGGAAAATTATGCTAAGCACTAAGCTGGCAGCACTTCCGAAAATCATTCCTAAAGGGATTAAACTATCCAATAACACCTGGGCGTTTTGCGAACTCTTCTTTGCAAAAACTCCTGCTTTATTTTTTCGATCCAATCTTTTAATTACAAATATAATAATCCCCCCGACTAGTATCAAAGGAAACACAATCTGTACAATATCCATATATACCCCCATATTATACATTCCTCCTGACAAAAACACTAATAATAATATTATGTAAACTACATTATTTCTCAAGTTCGGAAAGATCCAGAAAACCGTGAAATAGAAAAATGTAACCTACTGATGAGAAATTATAATTCAGCTAATTATAAAAAAGATGACTCCGATTGAATATCGAAGTCATGTAAGAATTTCACAATTAGAAGCGGCTCATTTATTAAACTAGCCAAATACCTGATGCAGTAGGGAACCAATTATTTTATATCTAAAAACATTATCAGATAATTGTTTCTAACCTTATTTGGTCGCTTCATTTCTTGTGTTCATACTGATAATTCCTTAATTCACGTTTTAGGACTTTTCCAGATGCCGTACGTGGCAGCGAGGTAATAATTTCAATTTCCTTGATTTTTTGGAACCTTGCTAACTTATTATTAAAGTATTGCATCAGTTCATCTTTAGATACACTTTGTTCTTGATGCAAAACAATAAACGCTTTAACAGCTTCTCCCCATTTTTGATCAGGAATACCTACAACTGCCGTTTCGAATACACTGTGATGGGATTGAATCACTTGCTCAATATCTTTAGAATATATATTGATACCACCACTAATAATCATATCTTTTTTCCGATCTAGTAAATAATAATATCCTTCTTCATCCATTTTACCCATATCACCAGTACAAAACCAGCCTCCAGGTAAATATGATTTAGCAGTTTCCTCGGGTTGATTATAATACCCATCGAACAATAAAGGACCGCGAACCACAAATTCCCCATCTTCGCCTATATCAACTTCTTTTCCCTGTTCATTTAGAAGACGAACTTCCATATAATTTACTTGTTGTCCAATGCTCCCAGTTTTATTAACAACATTTTCGGGATGCATTATAATATATGAAGCAGTTTCAGTTGATCCAAAGAATTCAAAAAGTTTACAATTAAATCTTGCAATAATTTCATTTTTGAGCTCCTTAGATAATGGTGCACCAGAACTGCTTAACTGTCTTAAAGAAGATAAATCAAATTTATCAAAGCTAGGTTCTTGTAATAGAGTATTATATTGAGTAGGTACGAAGAAGGCTTGCGATACACCATGTTCCTCTATTAATTCCAAGGCCTTAATGGTATTGAACTCTTTTGTAATCACAATTTTCGATCCCATCATACCAGGCCAAAGACAAAAACTAAATCCAATCGAATAATACATCGGGACGGTGATTAATACCACATCGTTATTACTGACAGATCTCTCAATATAGGTTCGTAATTGACGGTATACTTGTGTTCCATGCGATATTTTACTCCCCTTAGGGCTAGAAGTTGTTCCTGACGAAAATAATATTGCAAATAAGTCTTCTGATGCTACTTCTACCTTTGGATCTTCGGGGGACCCGCTTTCAACCAAATCCTCATAATTTATACACAGACTATTAGCTTCAGATTCAATAACTATAATGGATTTATTATTAATAACTTCTAATTTGTCGGCTATTTCTTCAAGTTTCGGATACTCTCTCTGATTAATAAAAATATACTTAGCGTCAGACTTATTGATAAGTTCTGCAAGATTCTCTCTATCCAACATATAGTTTAATGGCACTAAGACCGCGCCAGCGCTGGAAATCGCATAAAATATCTCAACCATTTCAATACAATTTCGCATATACAAGGCAATATGATCACCTTTTTTTATTCCTAAATCAATTAAAGAATTAGCTAATGCATTTACTCGAAGATTTAGTTCCTTGAAAGTAAGAGATTGATTTTCACAAACAACTGCTACATCATTAGCCCTGTTCTTAGCAAAAACCTTCAATCCAGAATGCACTGTTCCTATTGACTTATCCATATTATTCTACTCCCTTATTGGTATAAAGTTTTTTTACTTTGATCAGCAAACTAAACTAAAATTACAAATAAATAAAACCTATCCAATCTAGTTCATACTAGATAACGACACTTAGCTGATAAAAAGCGCTGGTTAATGAAGTCTGTCATACACATGACAGATTTTTGCGATTTTCTGCTTACACTTTTCATTTTTAAGCAGGGATATTGATTCACACACTATCTATCGAGATCAAGTTAGAACGTGAAATCGTCGCATATCGGAGTAATAAGTAGTCATCTCATAGCGCTACAAATACATAAACTAGCATTTAAGGTTAATATGATGGAATTTAAATATACCCAAGAATAAATACTCCGATTACTAATTTATGATTTTGCAGTTAAAGAGTATAAAGCTTGCTCATATTCCTTTTTTAATTCTTCTACTACATGAGAAATTGGCTCAATACTTTTTATTGATCCGACCCCTTGGCCTGCCCCCCAAATATTCTTCCAGGCCTTAGCTTCAGTTGTGCGCTTTTTAACGTTATAAACTTTTTGGCCTTCAAGATTATCCGGATCAAGTCCTGCATTCCGTATACTCGGAACCAGGTAATTACCTTTTACTCCAGTAATTGCGTCCGTATAAATAATATCTGTAACCGTAGATTGAACAAGCATTTCCTGATATTCTTCAGATGCTAAGGTTTCCTTAGTAGCTATAAAGCGCGTGCCCATATAAACGAAATCCGCCCCAAGCACCTTTGCGGCAAGGATATCTCGGCCTCTGGATACACAACCAGCCAGTATAGTTATTCCATCCCAGAACTCCTTTATCTCTGCAACGAATGCAAGCGGGTTAATTGTCCCGCCGTGTCCACCAGCTCCATTGGATACTAGTATTAAACCATCTACTCCCGACTTAGCAGCCTTTTTTGCATGTTCTATTGAAATAACGTCAGAAAATACAAGCCCCCCATATTCCTGTACAACATTCACTACTGGCGCTGGATTTCCTAGCGATGTAATAACAATTGGAGGTTTATATTTCTTAATTATCTCCAAATCACCTTCAAAACGTTTGTTTGTCTTATGAACGATTAGATTAACACCCCATGGAGCACATTTCCTTTTTGGATCATCTTGTTCTATTTCTTTCAAATCATTGATAATTGTCTTTAGCCATTGCTCTAAATCCTCTTCCGTACGAGCATTTAATAATGGAAAAGTACCAATTACTCCAGATTTACAAGCTTCAACAACCATCCTAGGACTTGATACGAGGAACATCGGAGAGACAATAACAGGTAAGACTGTTTGTTCGAGTAATTCTTTACGACTTACTTTTTCCAATCTATTTCACCCTTTCTCTATATGCACATTTCTGTAAAAAAACATTTTTAACTACTAGTAAGTAGATTCAGTGAAGTTTGCATACTGCATGGCGATGAAACAGGCATGCGTGCCGAGATGGAAACACGATAGTTATTTAATGTAACTAACCAAAATAGCCCATTAATTAGCTTCATGATAATTTTGGAAATGGGGTGTGTTAATACATCTTGTTTGGCAAATACATAACTATTTCAGGAAACAAGTAAAGTATTATGATTAATAGTAGTATGGGAATCATAAATACGACTGCACCTTTAAAAATATCCTCTAAAGTTAACTCTGATGCTGCTCCTCTTAATACGAAACAGTTCATTCCAACCGGCGGTGAGATCATAGCCAACTCGATAACTAGAACAATAATAACCCCGAACCATATCAAATCTAGTCCCATCATATGTATAATGGGTAAGACTATAGGCATTGTAACTACAACCATTGCAAGTGCATCCATTACCGCCCCAAGTAAGAGATACATTATGATAATAATCGCAAAGATCATGTAGTTAGGAAGAGAGAGCCCATTAAGGAACTCTGATAAAAGAAGTGGAACCTTTGTGATTATTAAAAAGTAATTCAAAATAAATGCCATAATAATAATCGCAAATAAAAACCCTGTAGTTCTTAATGTGCCACGCATCGCTCCAATAAATGACTTGAATGTAAGCTTTCCTCTAAATAATGCAAGTAATAGTGTAGTAAAAGCCCCGAAACCTGCTGCTTCTGTAGGGCTAAAAATCCCTAAATACATTCCACCTATCACTATTACAAATAACAATACAATCCAAATTGTTGATTTCAATGAAACAAATCGCTCTTTCCAAGATATTTTCATTTTGAAATTAGGAGCATAATTTGGCTTAATTAATACAACTATATAAATAGTAATAAAATATAGTACCATTAATACTATTCCAGGAATAATACCTGCAATCAGCAACTTACCAATAGATTGCTCAGTCATCATCCCGTAAATGATGAATAACGTACTTGGTGGAATTAAGACTCCTAAAGTCCCCCCCGCAACAATTGAACCTGCAGTAAGCGTTTTATTATAACCAGCATCTAACATTTCTTTGGATGCTATGACTCCCATCGTCGCGGTATTTGCAAGACTTGAGCCGGATGCTGCAGCAAATAATGCAGAAGAGCCGACGGTCGCCATGCCTAAACCTCCACGAATACGGCCTAGCCACACTTTAAATGTCGCAAATAAATCTGTACTTATCCCTGCAACAAATAATAACTCACCCATGAGAACGAACATAGGCAGCGTACTAAGACTATAATTAAAGGTATGACCCCAAACAATGCTTTCAACGACTGTCGTAAATGTATTCCAATCCTTCAAATAGAGAATTCCTAAAAATGCTGGAATCACCATTGATATAGCGATTGGAACTCTTAAAAACATTAACAGAAACATTAAAACTATTCCTAGTATACCAATTAATTCAGATGACATTTTTAATCACTTCTCTTTCCCTTTATGACTTAATTGGAATATATCATTTATTGAGTTGAAGAATTTCAAAAGTGCTTCCAACCCCCAAGCTATAAAGGCTATAGATATAAATAGATCAAATGGATAGTATGGTATATCAAATAGATCCGTAGTTACTTTTATATGATTTTTATGTTCAAGAAAAATGCCAATAAATATATATCCAATAATAAAAGTAATTACTACTTTTAACAGGGCAGAAATAGAGTCCATTACCTTTTGTGCTTTGGGAGAAAATTTGTCAACAATCAACCCTATAGAAATATGACCATCTATACGCTGGGTGTATGCAATACTGCCCATTATAAGAATAACCATTCCCAATTGAACTATTTCTACATCACCGATTATTGGGAAGAAAATCATTCTGCTAATTACCGCTATAGTGATAAAGAACATTAACAATGCCATTACTATTAAAGCAATCCATTCCATAATGCGGGTTAAATTTTGTATTATCTTTGATAACAAATCGCAAAACCTCACTATCATGTAAAATGCATTCCGATATTATTAGATAATAATGGGAATGGTTTAATAATCACTGATCGAGTGCTTAGCTTTAATTGTGCAAACTGGTGATTTAGCGTTCTTCCCTTAATAATTTGCGTTTTAATTACTTAAAGGCAATAAATATATCTACTCATTTAAACCTATATTTCAACAGCCTAATTCACTTATAGCTACCTCACGATGATAAGTAGGTGAACCAAGGTGATTTTCTAGAGAGAGTGCTCTTTTAAGATACAAGTGGCAATCAAATTCCCATGTATAACCCATTCCGCCATGAACTTGAATATTATTTTCAGCTGATTTAATATAACTTTCATTTATAAATGCGCGTGCGAGAGAAATAGACTCTACCAAGTCATCAGATTTTTCTTCTAGTGCCCAAGCAGCATAAAATGATAGTGAACGAGCATTTTCAAGTTTTAACTTCATGTCAACTATTTTGTGTTTTACCGCCTGGAATCTTCCTATCGGCTGTCCGAATTGTACTCGTGTTTTTGCATATTCTGTGGACATTTCAACAATCCGTTCCATTCCTCCAACCATTATTGAACATAATGCCGTATTTAGATTATTAAAACCGAACTGTAATACTTCCCAACCTTTATTTTCAGGCCCTAGTAGTTGCTCATTCGATATATGCACATCTTCAAACATAACCTTCATCAATTTTCTTGTCTGATCAATATTACTTAGCTTTTCAAATTTCAAATTAACTTGACAAGTATCTATCAATAATAAAGAGATACCATCCATAGAGTTTTTCCCATCTGTACGTACAGGGACAATTATGGTTTCTGCAATATCTGCATGAGGAACAAGAGTCTTACTTCCTTGCAAAACATATTCATTGTTCTCCATCTTTGCTGGCAGTTGAATACTTTTAGCTGAAAATCTACCATCTGATTCATACAATGCAAGTGTAAACTTTCTTTTACCGGCGGCTATCTCTGGTAAGTATCTAGATTTCTGAGTTTCAGACCCATACTTCATTAATAAAGGGACTGCAAATGCTACAGTTTCAGGATAAAGTCCCGGTATTACTGAACGTCCCATCTCCTCTAAGATGGGGACGAGAGTTGAGGAACCTAATTCTAATCCTCCATAGATTTCGGGGATTGTAATTCCCATATAACCAAGATCCACCAAGCCACTCCAAAGTTCCTCTAGTATTTGTTCATTTCCTTCTGAATAATCGCGTGCTAATGATGTATCACCCTTAGACGTTAAAAATCGTCGTGTTGAAGTTTGAAACATCTTTTGCTCTTCATTCAATGAAAAATCCATTTTATCCACCTCCAGGTTTTTACAAGATCAATATTTTATATCTTTCGGCAGGCCCAGAATACGTTCTGCGATTACGTTTTTTTGTATTTCAGAGGATCCGCCAGCTATCCTCGATCCAAGGGATTGAAGGTAATCATCTTGCCAATCTTGCTTCATCGCAATATCTTCTAACCAGAGAGTGCTAAGCGGGCCTTGCATTGACAATGCGAACCCATACATTTCTTTGAGTAGTTCACTGGACAGTAACTTATCAACCGAGCCTGTAGGACCAGGCTTTCCTGCCCTAATAGTTTCTGTTAAATTCCTATAGTAAGTAAGCAAAACAGCCTTTGCTCTAATTTTGAAATTAATTAATTTATTCCTAACTATTGGATTTGATATTAATGGATATCCATCCTCTTTTTCTTTTTTTGATATTTCAATTAGCTCATCCATTACTTTTTGTATTCTAAATACCTTTCTGGCTACCCCAACGCGCTCATGACTTAGCAACGCCAAAGAAACGGACCAACCATTATTTACTTCTCCAACAATGTCGATATCGTAAGCAACAGCATCATTAAAAAAAAGTTCATTGAAAGCCGGGCGATCATTTATAGAGCGAATCGGTTTAACTTCTACACCTTTTTGATGCATATTTACAATAAAGGCAGTAATGCCATAATGTTTTTTGTCTGAAGTGTCTGTTCTCGCAAGGAGAAAACAGTAGTCTGAGTACTGAGCAAAACTAGTCCACACTTTTTGGCCATTGATAATCCATTTATCACCTTTTTTAACTGCCCTTGTTTGAAGAGCTGCTAAATCCGAACCAGCATTTGGCTCAGAATACCCTTGGCACCATATTTCTTTATTGGATAAAATCTTATTTACGTATCTTTGTTTTTGGTACTCCGTTCCCATTTGCAATAATGTAGGGCCAACCATCGCAAGGCCCACTAGGTTTATTATGGGCGGAGCTTTTACCCGCGCCATTTCTTGTTCATAAATTACCTCTTCCAATAAAGTAGCCCCTTTCCCGCCATATTCAGCAGGCCAAGAGATTCCTGACCATCCTCCTTCAAATAGTTTACTTTGCCATTCTCTCAAAAATGCAATTCTGCTGCTTTCATCATTAGGAATTTTAAACTCACCTTCCAACCATCCATCTGGTAAGTTTTCTTCCAACCATGATCTAAGTTCAGTACGAAAGGCTTCCTCTTCAACCGTATATGAGAAATCCATCATATTCATCTCCTTGTAAAATTTACTTTATAAAAATATTTATAAATAAAATAAAGTGCAAAGTATTAAACTGTGACTTTACACTTTACTTTTAGATATAAGCGAATCTGTAATTAAAATAATAAACAATTATCTAGTTGATATACGAGTGCCGCCATGAACTATAATTACCCTAGTCCAAAAAATGTTTTACAAGTAAACATAAATCATGGCAATTTCAGGAAGGTATATTAATATGGAACCGGATACCCTTCTTCTTCTAACATACTAGTAAAATCTTTTACCATTTCTTCACCGGGATAACCCTTTTTATTCGCCTCTTCTATCCAAGCATCCCATGCAACTTTTCCTGCCTCTTTATATTTTTTCATATCTTTTTCTGAAGGAATAGTAATTTCACCACGCTTTGAAACGTCTTTTTCTAATGATTCGTATGCTGCTTCGTACTCCGTCTCGTAAGTATGTTTAACTAACTCACTAAGCTTCGGATTTAACTCCTCTTCAAATAATTTTTGCAAATCCTCGGGGAGACTGTCAAAAAAATCTTTATTCATAACTTGAACTGTTGGAGTTACCGAAGAATTAAGAACTAAGATATGCGGTCCTGGCTCAAAGAACTTCATACCAACAGACCCGATAAAAGTATACAATGCACTATCAACTGTATGTTTCTGAAGTGCTTCATAGGTTTCTGCTACAGGTAAGTTAACGGGAACCGCCCCTAATTCCTTTATAAAATCTACTTCATTTTTACTACTAACACGTATTTTCATTTTTTCTAAATCTTTATAGGAATTAATTGGCTTAGCCGAAAACAATGAATATGGATCTGTCGCTGTAGGACCACCCATTATAACGAAATCCTTTACTTCTTTATTTACATACTTCTCACCAAACTTTTCCAACACTTTAGCGGCTTCTTTTGATCCTTCAAAAGCAAAAGGTAAATTCCCAATTGTATACGGAAAAAGCTCGGTATCATTGGAGTAAGTAGTTACAACCATTCCAACGTCATAAAGGCCGCCTTTAACATCTTGATATACTGTAGTCGCCGCTCCCAATGCTGCACCATGACTAATATTAACCTTTACTCGACCTTCTGTTTTTTCTTCAACTATTTTCTTCCAAGGTTCATAGACATTATAAGCTAGGTGATGTGTAGATGAAGCCCAGTTATTAAGCTCTAGTTCAAAAACTTTTTTTGAATCTTCATCCCCTTTGGCAGCGTTTCCATTTTCCGTGCAACCATATAAAATTCCGACCAGTAGAACAAACATAAAGCCTAAATACATTTTTCTTGTAATCTTCATCTTTTCTCCCCCTTTGTTATCCTTAATGTGTATTCCGAATCAATATCTCACTATAAATTCATTGGGAATTCAATCCAAATTCTTAAGAAATTATGTGTTTGTTATAAAATTCCCTATTACAACTTTATTGCTACTTCGGCAATTTAAAAGCGATTATTACGTAGTTTTCTACAGATATTGCTAAAACTTAACGCTCTTCCAAGTAATCCGTTGTTAAACTAGGCAATCATTCAACAGCAACCATCGCATCATCTACAGACTCTTTCTTTTCCAAAAAAACTTTCTCATCGAATAAGCATGCTTTTTACCCCCTTCACCAAAATATTATCTATAGATATTCATGGATCTAAAACAATAGTTCCCAACGTACATAAGCCTAGATCATTACCATTTTCTAACTTTCTTGATTTTGAAATTGCTTTTGTATTTCGTTCCACTATTATGACGTCAACAAGAATACCATTAGTAATATTTTTCACTATTCTTTACATAGCAATTTCAACACATACTACTTTAACTTTGCAGATGGAAACGCTTCTAAATTGAGGAAAATATGATTACTGGATTAATTATAGTTTTAAAGCTTGTTAAAAAATCAGCGCCGCTCCCTTTTCCCTATTCAAATTATATTTTTTACGCAGTTGATTGGAGATAATGTTTTTTTGTATCTCAGAAGTACCTTCATAAATTCTGGTGATTCTTGCATCACGGTAGTAGCGCTCGATTGGATAGTCTTGCATATAGCCAAGTCCGCCGTGTATTTGTACGGCTTTATCAGCTATGCGGCAATACGCTTCAGATCCGTATAGTTTCGCCATAGACGCTTCACGAACGACATTCATTCCCTGATCCACCATCCAGGCCACCCGATAGGTTAAGCTCCGCAGTGTTTCAATTTCCAAATCCATTTCAGCCAAATAATGCTGAATGATCTGCTGTTCGAAAATAGGTTTGCCAAATTGTTCTCTTTCCATCGCAAAGTCCAGCGAAAGTTCAAGCAGTTTGACGCATGAGCCCAAGTTTCGTGCTGCCAGTGCCGCTCTGCCATTGGCCAGAATTTTTAAGGCGTTTACAAATCCCTGTCCTGGCTCACCTAACACATTTTCCACGGGAATCTCACAGTTTTCAAAAAATAGTTCCACTGACTGAGCGCCATGCAACCCCATTTTCGCTTCTTTCTTTCCAACAGTGAAACCTGGAGTATTTCTTTCCATGATGAAAGATGTAATTCCTTTCGCACCTTTACTTGGATCAGTCACAGCCATAACTGTAAATATATCTCCAATGGTTGCATTCGTAATATAATGTTTTGAACCATTCAAAATGTATTTATTACCTTGGCGAACTGCAGTTGTTTTAATGTTGGCGGCGTCTGAGCCTGCACTTGGCTCAGTTAATCCAAAGACTCCAATATGTTCACCGGCAGCCAGTTTAGGCAAGTACTTCCTCTTTTGTTCCTCATTCCCCATTTCCACAATTCCTACCGTGCCTATACCGTTATGGCCGCCAATGAGGGTTGTATACGCATTGGATGTTCTTCCCACTTCTTCAAGAATTGCGAATTTACTTACTGTATCAAGACCTAGACCGCCATATTCTTCAGGAATACTTAAGCCAAACAGCCCCATTTCCTTGCTCTTCTCTACTATGGATTGCGGAATTTCATCTGTCTTCTCAATTTCATTTGCCAGCGGATCTACCACGTTGTAAACAAAATCACGGACATTTTTAATTAATAACTGAGTATCCTCGGAAAATTCAAAGTTCATTATTCTTCCACTCCTAGTCTTCATTATATTTTTCATTTCCTGCTATCTTGTAAGCGGTCACAATCCGTCACCTATTACAGGCCTAGCTGCTTTGCGATAATAACTTTCATGATTTCGTTGCTTCCCGCATAAATGGTGGAAGGGGCAACATCACGATAGCGTCTTGCAATCTTATATTCTTCCATATAGCCATATCCGCCATGAAGCTGCATACATTCCCCCGAGATTCGTTTCGCCACATCAGTAATCCACCACTTCGCCATAGATACTTCAGTCACGACGTCCTCATCATTCATATGCTTAACAATTAAATCATCCATAAATGTTCTGCCAATCTGAACTTGCGTTGCCATCTCCGCAATTTTAAATTGAGTGTTCTGGAGCTTGCTCAGCGGATTTCCAAAGGCTTCCCGTTTCGTGACATAATCTACCGTTAAACTGAGCATATCTTCAGCAGCCACCAGCACATTATTCGCTGATACCAGTCTCTCTTGCTGCAGTTTTTGCATTAAATACGAAAAACCTTTTCCTTCTTCACCCAGCAGGTTTTCAACTGGCACGCGCACATCTTCAAAAATCAATTCTGCTGTATCCTGGCTATGCATTCCCATCTTCTCCAGCTTTTTGCCGCGTGAGAATCCAGGCATGCCTCTCTCCACAATCAGCAGGCTTATTCCTCTATGAGCAGGTCTAATCTTTGTGTCTGTTTTGCAGGCTACTATGACCACGTCCGCATGAATACCATTCGTAATAAATATCTTTTCGCCATTCAATACATAGTGATCGCCGTCTCTGACTGCGTTCGTTCGAATATTAGCCAAGTCAGAACCAGCACCAGGTTCTGTCATCGCAATTGCCGTAATACTTTCCCCTGTAACACATTTCGGCAAGTACTTTCGTTTCTGCTCTTCAGTCCCGAATGAATCTATATAAGGGACGATGATATTACTGTGCGTTGCTATCCCGAGGATTCCTGCACCAATTCTTGATAATTCTTCACCAAGAATATTTGAGAATCCGAAATCAAGTCCCATTCCGCCATATTCTTCGCTGATTTCAGGGCATATAAAACCGTTCTTCCCAAGCCCTTCCCAGAATGTTCTGGGGACCAGACGATCTTTTTCCCATTGATCATAATAAGGAACCGCTTCCCTCTCAAGATACTTCTGTAATGTATCTCTAAACATCGTATGTTCATCCGTAAAGAATGAACGATCAGCTTTTCCGCACTCCAGAACGCTCGCTGCCTTCATTTTGTCATCTCCCGGTAAAATTGTTTTTTTACTATCCAATTCAGATGAAAAGCACAGTTTTCTCAAATTATTTCATGCCGGCCTTTGCATCGTTCACTTTTTTAACAGATCATTTCGCAATACTTGTTTCAAAATTTTACCGCTGGCGTTTCTCGGCAACTGATCAACAAACTCTACATATTTCGGCTTTTTATAGGAGGCCAAATGTTTTGTGCAATAATTAATGACTTCATCAGCGCTAAGTTCTTCACCTTGCTTACATACAATGAACGCTTTAACACTTTCCCCCCAATTGATATCCGGCACACCCACCACTGCACACTCGAAAATACTTGGATGCGCATGAAGAACTGCTTCAATTTCGACGGGATAAATATTTTCACCGCCACTAATGAGCATGTCTTTTTTCCGATCCACAATATAGATAAAACCTTCCTCATCAGCTCTTACAATATCTCCACTGTGGAACCAGCCGCCTTTAAATGCTTCTTCTGTTCCTTCCGGGTTGTTATAATACTCTTTCATCACGGAAGGACCGCGAAATACAATTTCTCCTGCTTCACCGACAGGAACATCATTCATATTTTCATCTACTATTCTTGCTTCTACACCTAAAATAGGTTTACCCACTGATTTTGTCTTTCTGATAACATCCTGGTTATTTAAGCTCGTCGCTGCGGGACTCATTTCCGTTTGACCCAACGTTTCATTGTAAGATGCATTTTTTAATGTCGACATAATCTTCTTTTTCAACTCCAGCGGACATACTGCACCGCCTGAAGAACATTCAATGACGGAGGATAAATCATACTTTTCTAAATCTGTCACTTCAAGTACAGAGTTCCACATGGCTGGAACTAGCATTATTGAATTGATTTTCTCTTTCTCAATAGTTACTAGAGTATTTTCAGGATTAAAGTCCCGGTGAATAACTGCGGTTCCATTAATTAGGCAATTTTTTATCAGACCTGCCATTGCCGCTACATGAAATAAAGGCGGGATAATTAATTGTTTTGCATATAAAGGCGTCTTTGTCTCCCAAATGATTTGCAGACGATTAATATATAGGTTTTTATGTGTCAAAACCGCACCCTTTGGCTTCCCTGTCGTACCGGATGTATACACAATCATTCCGGGGTCATTGTCAGTCAGATCCTCGCATGGTGTGTACAAAACAGGTTCCTCAAAAATTGAACTGTACGTGATACCGTTTTGTATGGTCCCCGTATTGTTTACAATAACCAAGGTTTCTACGTTAGGTATTCTGTCTTGGATGGACAGTATGACTTCTGCAAATTCATTGTCAATAATTAGAAGTTTAGTATCAGAATTGTTAATAATGTATTCCAGTTCATTTGCGGCCAGGCGGAAGTTAAGCGGTACACCTACGCCGCCTGAGAGAGACACACCAAAGAAAACTTCGATAAATGGCAAGCCGTTTTTCAGAATAAAACCGACCTTATCATTCTTTTTAACTCCATTGGATTGAAGCCAGCCTGCCAAGTGCGTGGCCCGGTCGTCCATTTGTTTATAGGTCACTCTTTCGTCTTCAAAAACAAAAGACTCTTTATCAGGCGTTTTATGTGAAGCTTGTTTCAGCAGTTCACCGATTAATAATTGCTGGGATAATACTAATGAAGATGTAGACATTCTATTTTCTCTCCTTCATAAATTAGTAACTGCGCCTGCGTAAAAAACCTTAATGTAGTCTTTTCAGTACCGGGATATCCTTTGCATGTTGCTTCTTCCACCCATTCATCCCAAAGCGTCTACGCGGAACCACGAAACTTGTTCGTTTCTTCATCGGAAAGTGTTATGTCGTCATCTTTTCCCCTGAACTTCTTCCGCGAACGTTGCATATGTAGAAACTAGTAATGAAGTATTGTTTTCAGTCATTAAACTAGATAATTGTGAATTAAGCTCTTCATTGAAAATTCGTTTTATATCTTCAGGAAGTTTCTCATGAAATCTTTATTCATAATTGCAACAAGTATAAACAAATTTGGGTTTATTTGAGATCTTCTACTGTAATCAAGCAGTCTGTAAGCGATTACATAAAATCAGAACATGTTTATTTCAATAAATGTATATAGCGCTAGAGTTCCAAAATTAAGTAGACGGAATGTACGTAACTGCAGAAATATAATCAAATAAAAGTAGAAGAATACAAGATAAAGAGGACGGTTCCTTACTGAAAACAAGTACTCATTTTGAAAGGAAACACTAGATTAACACGCAGGCTATGGAAGACTATGACAAATTATTATGATCGTTTTTGTACTTCGAACAATTTAGTAACCGTTGCTCTTTTGATCTCATCACATTCATTCTGCAATCTCCTTTCTATTGTAAATTCCTTTCGATTTATCTTACATATGAAATTTCAAACTGTCAAGAAGATTCCGAATATAGAGTGTTTTTAATTAAAACCCTTTAAAAACAGACTTTATACGACATTTTAAATATATTTATTTTTTCACCAGTGAAAAAATATTATCTAATGTGTATGCGATTTTTTCATTCCAAGGCATTAGGTAACACTAGTACGGCCTGTAGATAATAAGATCAAAAAAGTTACATAATCTCCAATTTATATATCAATGGAAAACGATAGCCTGGTCAATTGTATCCACTGTCAAATCGAAAAAACATTTACCGGGAGGCTTCTTTTCAGCTTTAGAATATTTTTGGACCAACGAAGGAATATTCCAACGTTGGATGAAAAAAATATTTTGCCTAAGTAGTATACAGAAAAAATGATCAATACGAATAGTTGTTTCTTAAAGACTTATCAAAAAGAAGAACTGAACTGAGACATAAACATATAATTCAGCGTGAACAACCATAATTGACAAATTAAAACCGCGTAAAACCAAGAATCTTGCAACTTGGTTTTACGCGGTTCTTCTATACTATTAAGCTTTGCTGCATTTTCTATACACTGTTTGAAATTATTTATTTTCAGAGCATGGTGACGGCGGGAATTTTCACCTTAACTCATCACTTAAAGGAACAATAACCTCATTCAATACATGAATCCAATCACGCTTCATTTCTGGTCCGTATTTTAACGGCTTCGCTCCTGGATTTTCAGCTTTATACTTATCGAAATCTTTACTGTCTAGAATACCTCTGATATTCGGAATGGTGTCTGACCCCACGGTGTACTGAATTGCTGATAAATGAAGTTGATCCTCTTTTACAAACCACGTATTAGACTGCGCTTCTATCGCGTCATCATAAGCTGATGTGAAATAACGTCGCTTGACTGAGAAAATATCTTCATCTTCGTCTACTTCCTTAGCGTCAATGGCATTTAGAATATCCGTATATACGTTTTTTACGACATCCGTCTTATTCAGTTTTTGAAGCGCCTTTTCAATTTCTTCACGGATATCTGGACTATTCGCTGCATAAGTTTCCAGTAATCGGTCAATGTAAGT
The DNA here is from genome assembly GCF_002077155.1 of Sporosarcina sp. P33. GTDB lineage: Bacteria > Bacillota > Bacilli > Bacillales_A > Planococcaceae > Sporosarcina. The sequence continues at coordinate 328,291 of NZ_CP015027.1, forward strand.
AGAGTCGATGTCATACAGCTTAATCGCATTTTCTCCAAAGAACTCAATTCCTGAAAAGTCGGGTTCATCATCTGGATTTTCTGGATCCACTTCGTCTATCAGTGAACCTTTCACTGTGTGATATATCCCCACGTATTCCTCCAAGATTTTCACCTGTTCTTGAAGTGCTTTTGATTTCTCCATGTCATCGTTGTAATCATCATAGGTAACCAGCGCTTCATAGGCATTGTTTAGCTCTTGGAAGGCTTTGACGAACTCAATGCGTTCTTCAATCGGTGAATGCTCGTCGATACTTTCAGGATTCGGTACTGACTCAGTAAAGGACGAATGGGCTTTCTTGAAGCGTTTCTTCGATTCCTTATATGATGGGTACACCAGATTGGTTTCTTCTTGTGCTTGCGAATAAAGTTTAGTCGCTTCGTTCACGTTATGTTCCATCGTCGCCGGCTTCCTGAATGTGACAATCAAGCCTTTCTTTTTCCCTGGATACGTCCGGTTAGTCCGAGAAAATGCTTGAATCAGATTCGCATAACTTAGATTACGATCTACAAATAAGGTTTGAACCGTTGGCGCGTCGAACCCCGTTAACAGTCGATCGACGACAATGACTAAATCGACTTGCTTCCCCAACTGTTTAAATTCAGCCCTCTTGCGCGCCAGTCGGTTGTTGATGTCGCCATTGTAGCGATTAATATCTTCTATTGACCAAGACGTTCCGTAATACGCGTTGTAATCCTTGATAATCTCTTTCATCTCGTCTTGATTCTCTTTGGAGTCTTCTTCATTTTCCTGCAATGAATACGTGATCGCCACTCGCGGAAAATCCGGATCGTCAATGGTGCGACCTTTTCGGATCGGATGCCCAGCGAACTCCTTCGTCAGCCAATCGGGATCACGTGTCATGTCCTTGATCGCATGATAGTATCGTTTCGCCATTGCAATCGAGCTGGTAGTTAAAATGGCAGACTTCTGGGGTCTTCCATTTTCAAAACCAAATTTAGTATAGGCATTGTCAGGGCGGAATATCTTATGAAGGACTTTTTGAATATGCTCGTCCCGTTCATAAGACGAGGGTTCAATATAGGTTTCCCTTTCGATTCCGTCCATCTGATCAATTTCATCATTGATTTCATTGTCACTTAGCGCAGCATAATTCTCTTTCGCACGCAATTGAGTAAAGATGTAGTTGGTCAAGGAGACGGGCTCAATCGTATCTTCATGCTCTACTTGAAATCCTAATACTGCTCCATCGTCTAGCGCATTTTTTATCGTGTACGCGTGCAACATTTCACCGTATTGATCACGTGTCGTCCGAGCCAACCGACCTTTTGCTTGTTTCTTGTTCTCGTCAAAGATCGGAGTACCTGTAAAGCCGAACCACGTAGAGTTAGGGAAGAACTCCTTAATTGCTTCCATCCCCTCTGCACTTAAAGCTCGGTGACATTCATCGACCACAAATACGATATGCTGTCCCATGAGCTTCTTAAAGCGTTGCGACCCTTTTTGTTCTTCTTGTTTCTCTGCATAGCGTAAGGCAGCTTCCAATTTTTGACGCGTCGTAATTATCACTGTATTGGAATTGGCACTGGATAGCAGCGTGTCACTCAATTCTTTCGAGCTTCCTGTTCCGACAATTAAACTATTTGACTTCGCTGTGCCTGACGAAATACCAGTATTAAATTCCGAAGCAAATTTTGTAAATTCGCTCGTCGTCTGATTGTCCAAGTCTTTCCGGTCAATCAACATCACGGTGCGGTCTACACCTGCTTTTCTGGCGAGTAACTTGGTTGACACAAAACTCGTTAAGGTTTTCCCCGAACCGGTCGCGTGCCAGACATAGCCAGATTGGTGTTTCATCGCCGATGTGAATAACGCTTCAATCGCATGAATTTGATACGAATGCAGTACCATCAAGGCTTTATTGTCCTGATCTTCACTGACAATTGTATAATTCGCGATCAATCGATGCGCGTCCGGTATATTGAGGACTTGCTTGACGAACTCATACAGATTGTCCACTTTTCGATTATCCGTTGTACGCCAGCTAGAGAGGAATTTCCTGTGCATATCTTTCGGCATGGCATTCGCAAAGTAGCGAGTCGTTTGCTCATTGGATATGACAAACAATTGCAGTGTAGAAAAGATGTTATTTCGGAACAGCCCTTCTTCTGCATACTTCTTGATTTGATTATGGGCTTGAAACACGCCATCTTCCGCAGTAGCTTGTTTCAATTCAATTTGTACAATCGGCAATCCATTGATCAACAGCGTGACATCAAATCGACGATCCCGGTCCTCTACACTCGTTTTATTCTTTGCAATCTGATGAACGACTTCATATGTAGAGATCCCCCCTCCTATATCTTGATTGGAGTACAGAACCAATGACATAGCCCCGATGGAAACATCTTCACGTTCAATCGTAATACGGGCAATGCCATTCTCCCCTTTTAGCCATTTCGCCGCTTCAAAAGGAGTTTTGGTTTTTAACAGTAATTCTGTTTTAATGATATCGAATTCAGCATCGGTTAATGGCGTTTCGCCGATTTCCGCTAAGTTATTCTGAATAATCTTTTGCCGTAAATTCTTCCAGAGATCGTCTTCTGACTTCAGATCGGGACGGTAGTTCCATTGGTTGTGTCCTTCTCCTAAGACTTCAATCAGGCGACGTTCTACTTCTTCTTCATCGTTATGAGGAATTTTCGTCATGCGTTATCCTCCTTTCTATTCGCTTAGACAAACATCTTTTGCAGGAAAGCTTTTTTTGTTTGTTGTAGGGCTTCTAATTCACGCTGATGAAGGATGATAGTATCATCGAGTTGTTTGAAAAAAGAGCCGATTTTTTTTTGTTCATTTAGTCTTGGGAACTTTGCAGTTATTTGCTTGAATTCCGTCTTGCTTATCATAGGTTGAGCACCTGGAGTGGTTCGCATCTTTATCTGATTTTCAACCTCTTTAGTATTCAACAAATAATAGGTAAAGGAATTATCATTTTTTGAACTTCTCAACAAGACCGCATTTGATGATAAAGTCATTGGTTTACCAAGTTCGGGGACTAAAAAGAACTTCCCAATGGTACCTCTGTCTGACATTAAGATATCATTCTCGTACACTGTCGATTTATCTAGAAATTCAAACCCCTTTTGATCAGTATACAGCCATGGACCTTTCCAATTATTACTCGCATCTGTAAGTCTTATCATATAAGCATAATTCTCTGTATGATAAAGTTTTACGTTATCCTTTAAGTCTTGAAAACTACCGTTTGAAACGAAATCTGTATGAACATCAAACACTTTTTCAAACCTATGCTGTACCCAATCCTCAGTAAACCCCGGAAACCGAACTTCCGGCACTGCTTCCCCTTCTTTTGGGAACATTTTTTGCAAGAATCCTTGTTTTGTTTGTTTGAGGATGGTTAGTTCTTGCTGCTGAAGAGAAATAACATTATTAAAACTACGTATTAAGTTGACTATTTTTTCTTGTTCCATAATGCTCGGTACTTTAATTTTGATTCCCATGAATTCTTCATATCCTATATTCAAAAGCCCATCCATACGTGCTCCTGAAGAGATAAGTTTTGCTAGTTCTTTATCAGTCTTTTTTGTTTCAAACATATACTCGATAAAACTAGCAAGCGAGTATTTATTTACTCTGAAACTATGATAGACCCTCGGTACTAATGCTTCGTCATAGTTTTTCAATTCATAGACAACACCATACTTCGCTAATTTTGAATTTCCCTTATTATACGAGAGCTCTCCTTTTGAAAGTAATGTATAATTTTTTTGTTCTTTTCCTGCAATGTTTGCTGAGAATCTTTCTCGTTGATCTAGCCAGCCACTTGCTGCTGATATAGTAAGTGTAGGTAAGTTCATTCGTCCATCATTGCCGCGTACACGCTCTGTTAGTTCCCCCAATTTGCGAAGTCCCCACGTATCATTAAATTCAGGAAAACGAATGTTAGGAATATTTTTATTTTTCACGATTAAACACCTCTAGTGCACCTTTAATCCATTCAGAATCCTTCTCATCAAATTGGAGCGAAGAAATCATTTCATACAGATTGGATTCTAACTCTACCTGTTCTTTTCTAATGTCTTTTATTGTTGTACCAATTTTGGCCAAGTCAATAGGTTCTTCTTCTTCAAAAGAGTCTACGTATCTAGGAATATTCAAGTTGAATTCATTTTCTTTAATTTCCTGGAAAGAAGCAACATGAGAATATTTATCAACGTCCTCTCTCTTAGCGTAAGTGTTTACAATTTTATCGATGTTGGATTTGGAAAGCCTATTTTGATTCCTACCTCTTTCAAAGTCATTACTCGCATCAATAAACAACACATCTCTGGTAGTACGGTTTTTCTTTAGGATAATGACCGTTGTTGGAATTGAAGTTCCAAAAAACAGGTTCCCTGGCATTCCAATAACCGTATCAATACTTCCATCTTCTAACAACCTTTTACGTATGACTCCTTCCGCTGCTCCACGGAACAAAACACCATGAGGTAATACAATCGCCATGGTGCCTGAATCTTTCAAGTGATACAGTCCATGTAATAAAAACGCAAGGTCTGCTTTCGATTTAGGTGCTAATCGTCCATACCGATTGAAACGAGAATCGTCCAGGAATGTATCATCAGCTGACCATTTTGCTGAATATGGCGGATTCATTAAGACTGAATCAAATGTATAGGGTTCTTCTGTTGGCCAGTCTTTGTTCAGGGTATCCCCGTTGCTTAAACGCATGTCTTCCTTGTCCACGCCATGCAAGATCAAGTTCATCTTTGCTAGATTGTATGTAGTCGTGTTTAACTCTTGTCCATGATATTTGACGCTTTCGGGATGATTGATATAGTTCCGGACGTTCAACATCAATGAACCGGATCCCATCGTCGGGTCATATACGCTAAATAACTTTTTATCTTCTTGACCGAGTGCCGCAATACGCGCCATCATGACCGATACTTCATGTGGTGTATAGAATTCTCCTGCTTTCTTGCCGGCTTCTGAAGCGAACTGACTGATCAAGAACTCATAGGCATCTCCAATTACATCTCCACCATGCCCTAATAAATTAATCGGATTCAGCTTCTTAATCACTTCTGTAATTGTAATATTTCGCTGCTGTGGGTCTGATCCCAGTTTATTAGAAGTTAGATCCACATCATCGAACAAGCCATTAAATTGATCATATTTTGTAGACAAGTCGATAAATGCTTTATTTAAGTCGGTTAATTGGAACGTGTTTTGTTTCGCCTGATCTGTTAAGACATTGAACAAGTAATCTGGTTCGATATCATAACCTAATGTATCTACCAGTGTTTCAATCAAGTCCTCTTTTACATCTGCATCGGCTAATAACTCCCTATAGAGTTGTGTTTGTTTATCTGCTGTATCGTATTCTTCTAGTGATTCATCGGAAAGCTCGACTACTTTCTCTAATAAACGGTCGGATAAGTATTTGTAAAAAATCAAGCCTAATAGATAGTTTTTATATTCTGATGCATCCATTTTACTGCGCAAGTTGTCGGCAGCACTAAATAATCTCGAGTTCAATTCAGCCATGTTGTGTTCCTCACTTTTCTGTCATTAGTTTACTTTTTTAAAATCTATTTAATACAATTCTGGGTATGATGTTTCTAAAACAGAAGTTTTTCACTTCATACTTCTCATAATCGCTCCACCCCTATCAACATTATACCATAAGGGGGCAGTACGGCTGATGAGACGCGGACACCATTAGTCGCCATAAAATGATCATTCATAATGCCCAAACGAACTGATCTGGTAATTGTATTCATCTTTGCTCCAGTAAGATTTATAGTGGTACCCATGGAAGTAATAGTCGCTAATCTAAAAGGATTTTTATTATTTGAATTAGATAGTTGAACAATTTACTCACAGTCAAACTATCTAAAATATAAAATTAAAAATATCATTAGAAATTCTATGAAATCGTATGACACTAATAAACGTCATAAACCTTGATATGACAGGGTTTATGACGTTCGATGAAATTCCATGATATTACTTTTTGGAGATGCCAGGAGTTGGACAGATATACCCAACCGCCAGATTCTGCAAAGATTTAAAACAACTAGTAAAACGGTTTATCCTACCGGTATGACCGATCAACGCGATGCAACAGCCGCAAGAACATTCCTAAAAAGTTTACTTCTTCATCCGTGCCGTGAAGAGAAAAATCATCCTACACTTTTGGCATTGATGAACTGAAAAATACAAGACATATTACAGTCGGTTTACTGAACACCACTTTCCAGAATCGCAAATGATTTCCGTTCACAATCAATCTCAGCCTTCGCTCCATACGGCAAGATACACTTCGGTTCCGTATGTCCGAAATTTACGTTATAGAGAATTGGCAGATGTGCCAGTTTATATTCCTTCATTACTTTTCGGATTTCTGCTTTATATTCCTCGTAATATTTTTCATCCTGGGGTTTGCCAAAAATCATTCCATTGGCTGCTTGGAGAATACCTTGTGCTGCATAATTACGCAGCCAACGTGTAATGAAACCCGGCTCAGGTTTCTCTTCCGATGTTTCAAAGAACAGAATACTGTTATCCCAATACTTTGTATCCGGCCAAAGCTCTGTCCCTTTCGCAAACTCCAGTACTTCCATACAGCCGCCGATCAGCCGTCCTTGCACAACACCTGAACCTTGAAGCAGTTCATAGCCCTTGTTTTGATTCATCGTCCGCCGTATATTTTTATTCGATTCTACCCATTCCAGTCTCTCGCTTGTCCATTCTTCAGCAGGTTGAATGTCTCCGATTTTTTCATTGGAAAAGAAAGTCCGGTTCACCATTTCGATTGTATATGGATTCATCTCTACGTTTTCAGCGAAATCAGTTAAAATAGCCGGCCCGTAAAAAGATGAAAGACCCGCTTTATGGCAAAACAAATGGGATATGGTGACATCAGAATACCCTGTGAAAATCTTGGGATTGTTTTGTATCACCTTGAAATCAATATAGGGAAGCAATCGAATACTGTCCTCTCCTCCAATATTCGCAAATATTCCTTTAATAGCTGGGTCATTGAACGCCGTCATTAGGTCTTCAGCACGCGCTTCGGGATGTTCATATAGATAATCTGCTCCCTTCAAACTGTTGGGCATCGGAACAGCGATCAAACCAAAGATCTCCTCCAGTCTTTTCACTCCTTGTTCATAGCGCCACCTAAGTTCCGGTTCGCCCGCACCTCCCCACGACGGACTGACCGTCGCGAAATGATCTCCCCGCTGAAGTTTCTTTGGTTTCGTCAGCATTCTGGACCTCCTAGTATATTTTTTATTTCTTCGACTTTTCTTCACACATGAATTTCAAAGTTCCTTCCGTTACATCATAGAAACTTTAATATACACATAGAGAATGAATGCCACGGGAATGAACGTACTGATCAGACCAATAGCGCGCAGCTGCTTCTTCAGCTGCAGAGCAAAGCCAATCATCCAAGCAGCCGCCAAACCGAGTATCATGATATTAGGAGAAGATCCTTCGCCTATGCCACTAATTGCATAACCTGCTACACTATTTATAGTTACAAATAAGCCGGTTAGCAGATTCACTGCAATCCACATCAGTCTTTTCAAATACATCTCCCCTTTTCTCAATCAAACTGTCAGAACCATCTGGACTGTTTTCAAACTATGGCCAGCAAAATCATCGACATATTCTCTGATCGGCTTAAATCCTTTTGCCTCATAAAATTGCTTTCCCACGATATTTTCCTTTTCCACTTCCACGACAATTTCCTTCACACCCCCAAGCTCTTCAATCCCTTTTCTTAAAAGAGCTGTCCCCATCCCTTTGCCCTGATGCTGCGGATAAAAATAAATGGCGCGCAACTCCGTCCTTCCCGTCTCATCCACCGGAGAAAAATCTGCAAACCCAACGACTTCACCAGCCACTTCTGCAACAAATACATGCGAACCTGCCAAGCGGCTTTCCATCATCTCGTCACTATAAGCCACCCGAAGAAAATCATCTTGAATCTCACGCGGAATAATCCCCTCATACGTAGCACGCCAGCTTTCAAGCGCTATATCCTGGACTCTCTTACAATCACGCTCCGCCATGTCACGAACGATATAATCCACTCAGCGTCCCTCCTGTCGCAAGTCTGCATAGTATGTCTGCATTGATACTAGTAAAAAATCCGCCACTCGCTTCGATACTAACAGCCTTTATTTTATCTCTTTGGATAACGCCTTGTAATCCTATAGAAAAACACCTCTCCATTGATTCCATAAGGTTCTATACGTAATGTTCGATAAAAGGTGTTTTTTTCCTTCTTACTGGCCAGCGTTCTTTATACAAAAAAATAGCCGGAAATGAATTTGGTTTTTATGACCATCATCATTTCCGGCTATTTAGTATTCTTTATCACATCATTGGATGAACAGATGTTGTTTTACAGTACGTCTGTTTTATCAAGTAGCTGCTATTTTCTGCTGGCCATATACAGGAATGCCATCTATAAATGTAGACAGTACCTTTATGTCTTTGATACCTTTCGGATCGATGCTTGTCGGATCTTCTTCAAGCACTGCGAAATCTGCGCGTTTTCCTACTTCGATACTTCCTGAATTTTCTTCATCAAAGTTCAGCACCGCACCGTATATCGTCATGGATTTCAAAGCGGTGATAACATCACATCGCTGTTCCGGACCTAGCACCTTTCCTTCTCTCGTTATGCGGTTTACAGCCGCCCATACTGAAAATAACGGTGAATTATGCCAAGCTGGATAGTTTTCAGACATTAAACCATGTTCCAAATCGTAGTACTCATCACTTGTATAAGCGGCTGTCATAATCTCTTCTTTATTGACTGCTAAGTTTACAGCTTCTCTTGCTTTTTGGTCAGTGAAAAGTCCTTTTTTCTTATTGAACACACTAGTTAAAAATGATGCGGGGTCCAGATGGAGTTCCAAATTTGAATCTGTTTTTAATTGCTCAATATTATCAGTCAGAATTTGAGTAGCTAAATCATACTCTCCTGTTTGCATTCCTGCTGCACGGGTAGAGGCATCTTTCACAATATGGAAGTAGATCGTGTCAACCAAAGGCTCTCTTTTCCCTACCAATCCGCTCGCTTCACCTGAAGGCGATGTGTACTCTTCATTTTTAGCTAACTTGATATGTTGGTCTTGTTTCCACTCAACGAACTTGAAAGGACCCGTTCCGATGTATTCTTTCACACCCGTAGCCGGATCAGCTGCTTCAATTACTTCTTTTGGCATAATTGCGCCAAAATTACTGCTCATGGCCAGAATATATTTCACAATCGTTAAAGGCTTATCCATATGCAGCACTACCGTATCCTCATCTTCTTTTACAAATTCAGAATTCGATAAGTACGCAATTGCCTTTCCGTTTAAACTTCTCCAGCGTTCCATTGAAGCAACCACATCATCTGCCGTCATTTCGTTGCCATTGTGGAATTTCACATCTTTGCGTAACTTAAAAGTGACGTCTTTTCCATCTTCACTGATTTCATAAGACTCTGCCAGCAATGGTGCCACTTCGTTGTTTTCATCGAATGACAAAAGCTGTTCAAAAATATTACGGCTCACATCAGTCGTGGTTGCTGTATTTGAAATATGCGGATCTATTGTATTCGGCTGCGCATTATACCCAATATTCAGCGTGCTTTCTCCGCTGCTACTTCCACTTCCTCCACTATCATCTGAACAACCGGCTATCATAAACACCAAAAGTAAACTGAACAATATTCTATACATCTAATTCCCCCCTCCCATTTTTATAAAAAATTCTTTTTTACATTCCGTATATACTGCAAGTTCATCACTACTGAAGTTATCATGTTGTGTTTTTTTATAATTGCTGAATAACGTCTTATACATCAGAATTCCATATCACCTCCTCTTATTATTCGATATGCTCGTATTCACATGTAATCTGCCTTGAAGTACTCGGGATTTCCGATTCCTCCCTGATAAAGTGACTATGATGAATACTTTATAATCAGTGCATGAAGCACTGTCTATTCATATAAATGACAGGCTACCGTGTGACCCGGAGCCACTTGTGTCAGCTGCGGCATTTCCGCTTTACATCGGTCCATCGCATGCGGGCATCTTGTATGAAACACGCATCCAGCGGGAAGATCTGAAGGCGAAGGAACATCCCCTTTTATAAGTATGCGGGTATTTTTCACTGCCGGGTTCGGTATCGGCACTGCGGATAATAATGCCTGACTGTACGGATGCAGCGGTTTTTTAAATAACTCATCTGTTGGGGCCAATTCTACGATGTTCCCTAAATACATCACGCCAATTCGATGAGCAATATGACGAACCACACTTAAATCATGAGCGATAAACAAGTAGGACTGTTTAAATTCCTCCTGCAATTCCTGCAATAAGTTAATCACTTGAGATTGTATGGAAACATCCAATGCCGATACAGGTTCATCGCAAACAATGATTTTCGGATTAACCGCCATCGCTCTTGCCAATCCAATACGCTGTCTTTGACCTCCTGAAAATTCATGCGGGTACCGGTAATATTGGTCGGCTCGCAAACCGACTTTGTTAAGGAGATCCATCGCTTTTTCTGTTCTTTCATGTTTCGTTCCAATATTTTGAATTCTCATTGGCTCTTCAATGCTGTAACCGATTCTTTTCTTCGGATTCAATGAGGAATGAGGATCCTGGAAAACCATTTGAAGCTCTTTTCTAATAGGTAAGAATTTCTAGTTTTCTAGCTTGAAAATATCTTGACCCTTATAAAACGCTTCACCTTCCGTCGGTTCAGTCAGACGCAAGATAGTTCTGCCCATCGTACTCTTTCCGCAGCCAGATTCTCCAACGATTCCTAACGTCTCTTTTTCATATAATTCAAACGTCACACCATTAACTGCCTTTACGTGGTTCACTGTTTTTCCCAAACTGTTATTAATAGGAAAATGTTTTTTCAAACCTTTTATTTGGAGAAGAGGTGCTTCTTTTTCATACGGTTGTAACATCTTTGATTACCTCCTCATTCGCAACTTTTGCGTAATGCCAGCATCTGACCTTTTGGTTTTCATTTACGGTTTCTAAAGTTGGCGCTTCACTCAGACAAAGTTCATCTGCAAATGAACATCTTGGCGCAAAACGGCAGCCTTGTGGTACGTCATGTAATGAAGGAACCACCCCGTCGATTACATGCAATTTTTGCCTTCGGTCACCATCGAGCTGCGGTATCGATTTCAGCAAGCCTTTCGTGTACGGATGAAGCGGGCGTGAAAACAGTTCTTCGACGTTACTTTCTTCAATGACTTGACCGAGATACATTACGACAACTCGCTGACACACTTCGGCAACTACACCAAGATCATGCGTAATCATAATGACTCCCATGTTCATTTCCTTTTTCAAATCATTGATGAGGTCTAATATTTGCGCTTGGATCGTTACGTCTAAAGCAGTTGTCGGCTCATCTGCTATCAATAGGTTCGGTTCACATGCCAATGCGATCGCTATTAATACCCGCTGTCTCATTCCCCCGGAAATTTCATGAGGATACTCATGAACTCTCTTTTCAGGCGCCGGAATACCTGTTAATCGCAGCATTTCTTCCGCTCTTTTATAAGCTTCTTTTCTTTTCACTTTTTGATGAAGCATAACCACTTCCGCAATTTGATGACCAATCGTTTGACTTGGATTGAGTGACGTCATAGGGTCTTGGAATATCATGGATATCTGATTGCCGCGAATGTTCCGCATTTCTTTTTTATTCAGGTGTAATAAATTCTTCCCTTGAAAAAGTACTTCCCCTTCGTATTTAGTGGTACGTTCATTTAGCAATCGCATGATCGATTCGGATGTAACACTTTTTCCGCAGCCGGATTCACCTACAACGCCTAAGATTTCTCCTGGTTTCACAACGAAGCTCACATCATCCACCGCTGTCGTCGGGCCTTTCTCGGTAGAAAAAGTAGTTTTCAGATTTTTTACTTCTAATAAATTAGTTTCTGACATCGTAAACCCTCCTTGTATCTAACTATGGATATTCGTATCAGTCAGTTATTTGTTAGCTTTATTTGAATGAGGATCTAACAAATCACGTATTCCATCGCCAAGCAAGTTTGAGCTCAATACAGCTAATAAAAGGAATACACCCGGGAATACAGTCATCCACCAAGCAGTAGTAATCACACTTTTTCCATCAAATAATATATTTCCCCAGCTTGGTTCCGGGGCAGGAATACCTGCTCCCAAGAAGCTCAGTGCTGCTTCGATGATCATAGCAACAGAGAAAACATACGTAATTTGTACAATTAAAGCGGGAAGGATATTCGGCGCAATGTGGAGCCAAATAATTCTCCATGAGCTTGCCCCCTGTGCTTTCATCGCTTCTATATACGTTTGTTCTTTAATCACGAGTGCTGCCGAACGAACGACCCTGGCAACTACAGGACTTTCAACAATAACTAATGCAATGACAACATTTATGGCGTTTGGACCCATCACAGCCATAATAGCGATGGCCAGAAGAATGGACGGGAATGCCATTAAGCCATCTGCAAATCGCATAAGCACATGATCCAGCGGCCGGTAATAGGCAGAATATAACCCGAGAAATAAACCGATGACCGCTGTAATCAGCGCTACAGTGATCCCAATAATTATAGATACTCGCGCACCGTAAACTACACGGCTGAATATGTCCCGTCCAAAATTATCAGTGCCAAACCAATGCGTTGAACTGGGCGGCTTCAGACGATTCATCGTTTCTAGTTCATACGGCGTAAACTGTACGATGGCTGGTGCAAAAATCGCAATCAAGCTTATAAAAAATAAGATGACACCGCCCACGACAATCATTTTATTCGCCAATATGCGTCTGATAAACAGAGCGCGTCTCTCATTGGCAAGTTCTTTTTTATGCTGTAATGTTGTGTCTGATTTAACAATTACCTCATTAATAGTATTCATCATTCATCCCTACTTTCTATTGAGCCTTACGCGGGGATCGATTACCCCGTACAATAAGTCAACAATTAGATTCACAAACACATAACTGACTGCAATCAATAATACTGTTCCTTGAATCACTGCATAGTCTCGACGGGATACCGAATTTATAATTAATTGGCCAATTCCCGGGATGTTAAATACTACTTCTACAACAATTGCACCCGCTATCAATGTTCCAAACGTTTGCCCCATAACGGTCAAAATCGGGATAAATGCATTTCTTAATGCATGTTTGTAAACTACTGTTCTTTCTTTCACTCCTTTGGCATGTGCTGTTTTAATATAATTCATACTCAAGATATCCAACATGGAGGACCTGGTCATTCTGGCAATTAACGCTGCCTGTATGGCTCCTAAGGTAATTGCGGGTAATAAGAGGAATTTCAAATGGGTGAATAATCCTTCACTTAACGGTTTATATCCTGCAACAGGCAGCCATCCCAAATTTACTGAAAATAGTAAAATGAGTAAGAGACCTAATAGGAAACTAGGTACGGAAATTCCGAGTAAAGCAAACACCATGAAAAACTGATCTGCTTTTCTGCCGCGCTTGGTTGCTGCAATAATACCAAATGGCAATGCAATTACTATAAAGATGATCTGAGCGAAAATAGCAAGGGATAGTGTAGGGCCCAAATGGCTTGTAAACGCTTTCAAAACTGACATCTCCATAAAGTAGGACCATCCAAGATCCCCCTTCAGCAATGCTGTAAACCATACGAAGAACTGCTCTACGATCGGCAAATCAAGTCCAAGCTCCGTCCGCAGCTTTTCTATGTCTTGCGGAAGCGCTTCCGGCCCAAGTATAATAGCCGCCGGATCTCCCGGTGTAAGATGTATTAAGAAAAATACAACTACTGCAACGACAAGTAATATTGGGATCAGTGACAATACCCTTTGTAGAATATATACCTTCAAAAAAACTCCTCCTCTTCTGTAAATATATTTGTCTTTCATTTTTGAAGTTGAATGTTTATTCAATGGAACGATATTCTGTTATTTGTAAATTCATATTCTGACAGCTGCAGTTAATGCTGAAATTGAACCATCAGCAATTTTTTCATTTCTTTTGAATAATTCATAGAGCGCCATTCGCATTCCCTCCGCTTCGTACAATAATTGGAATAGTATTCATTTTTCTTGATTTTTTGTTTCATCATTCGCCCCAAACCCTTTCATTCATATTTACTAGATAAATATTTCACTTGTGAAAAAGTAAACCCTATAACTAATGCGTATGTATTTGAAATTGTTGCATCTGCTATATATAAAGATTTTACATCTAAAATTCACAATGTTAACACATTTACTGAATATTCTATAATCAAAACCAATTTGGTTATCACTTTCTGCCAAGTTTATTTGAATAATGAAAGTTATAAATTGTACCAGATTTCGGATTGGTTTTAGAAACTTATAGGGTATACTTTCCTTCGGCTTTGATGGTGTACGTTTACTACATTGATTGACCGGAACAATGAACCCACTGGCCACTGCTCATTGATTTAAAACAGAAAAAACCCATTTGACAGTTTCACATTGTCAAATGGGTCTGACTTTATTTTAAATCTCTTTCAGTTCCGCAATACGGCGCTCAACCGCCGCATACTTCTCTAAATAGTCCTGTTCCTTCGCACGCTCTTCCGCAACAACTGCTTCAGGCGCTTTTGAAGTAAAGCGTTCATTTGATAATTTACCTTGAACGCGTTTCACTTCTCCCTGCCACTTGCCTAGCTCTTTTGTCAAACGGGCCAGCTCTTCTTCAATATCAATTAAGCCTTCAAGCGGCAAATATAATTCAGCTCCTGTTACAACTGCTGACATGGTTTTGCCTGGCGCATTCACTTTAACGCCAATCGTCAGTGCTTCCGGATTACAAAAACGCTCAAGGTAGCTGCGGTTTTCTTCCAGCACCGCCACAGTCGCTTCATCTTTTGCAGAAATATACAAATCGACTTTACGGCTCATCGGTGTATTCACTTCCGCACGAATATTTCGCACGGCTTTAATAATATCCATCAATAATTTCATATGGCCAGCACGGGACTTATCCATTAATGCCTCATCCATTTCCGGCCACTTCGCTACTGTGATCGACTCGCCTTCATGCGGAAGGTTCTGCCAGATCTCTTCTGTAATGAATGGCATCAGCGGGTGCAATAGACGCATCGTATGGTCAAGAACATGCGCAAGAACCGAACGCGTCATTTTCTTCGCTGCTTCATCTTCACCGTATAACGGCAGTTTTGCCATCTCGATATACCAGTCACAGAAATCATCCCAGATAAAGTTGTACAGAGCCCGGCCCATTTCACCGAACTCATAACGGTCGGCAAGGCTTGTCACTTGCTCAACAGTTTCATTTAAACGGGTTAGGATCCATGCATCGGCTACAGATTTCTCTCCTGACAGATCGATTTCATCATACGTCATGCCATCCATATTCATCAATGCAAAGCGGGAAGCATTCCAAATTTTATTGGCAAAGTTCCAGATCGCTTCAACTTTTTCCGTAGAATAGCGCAAATCTTGTCCTGGTGAAGAACCTGTTGCCAGGAAGTAACGCAATGCGTCTGCTCCGTACTGTTCGATGACATCCATTGGGTCTACGCCATTGCCAAGGGACTTGGACATTTTACGGCCGTCTTCCGCACGCACCAAACCATGGATCAAGACGTCTTTAAAAGGACGCTCCTCTGTGAATTCAAGTGCCTGGAAGATCATGCGGGACACCCAAAAGAAGATAATATCATACCCTGTAACAAGGGCATCTGTAGGGTAATACTTTTTGAACATTTCGTTTTCCGTATCAGGCCAGCCCATTGTCGAGAACGGCCATAGCGCAGATGAGAACCAAGTATCCAGCACATCATTGTCCTGCGTCCAGTTTTCTTCATCCGCCGGCGCTTCATGTCCGACATACACTTCACCTGTAGTGTTATGATACCAGGCCGGAATCCGGTGGCCCCACCATAGCTGGCGCGAAATACACCAGTCGTGCACATTTTCCATCCAGCCTAAATACGTCTTTTCAAAACGGTCCGGAACAAAGGTTACTTTTTCATCTTCATTTTTCTGAAGATTGATTGCCTGCTCGGCAAGCGGCTGCATGTTGACAAACCATTGCGTGGATAAATACGGCTCCACTACCGCCCCGCTGCGTTCCGAGTGACCCACAGAGTGCATATGTTCTTCGATTTCAAAGAGCACATCCATTTCCTGCAAATCTTTGACGATTTGCTTACGGCATTCAAAACGATCCATACCTTCATATTTGCCGGCTAATTTATTCATTGTGCCGTCTTCATTCATGACAAGAACCCGCGGCAAGTTATGACGATTACCGATTTCAAAGTCATTCGGGTCATGCGCAGGTGTGATTTTCACTGCACCGCTTCCGAAGTCCATTTCAACATAGTCATCTGCTACAATCGGAATTTCACGTCCGACAATCGGCAGCTTCACCATTTTGCCGATCAGGTGCTGATAGCGTTCATCTTCGGGGTGTACGGCTACAGCTGTATCACCGAGCATTGTCTCAGGACGTGTAGTCGCAATTTCAATGGATCCCGTGCCATCTGTTAATGGATAACGCATATGATAGAATGCACCCTGGACGTCTTTATGAATTACTTCGATATCGGACAATGCCGTTTTCGTTGCAGGGTCCCAGTTGATGATATATTCGCCGCGGTAGATCAGTTTCTTTTCGTATAATTTTACGAAGACTTCGCGAACTGCTTTTGATAAGCCTTCATCTAATGTGAAGCGTTCTTTTGAATAATCAAGCGCCAGACCAAGCTTCGACCATTGTGCGCGGATGTGGCTTGCATATTCTTCTTTCCACTTCCACGTTTCCTGAACAAACTTTTCACGTCCGAGGTCATAGCGGGTTTTCCCTTCTGCGCGCAGTTTTTCTTCGACTCGCGCCTGCGTCGCAATACCCGCGTGGTCCATACCGGGCAGCCACAATGCGTCGTATCCTTGCATACGCTTCATACGAATAAGCATATCCTGTAATGTTGTATCCCAAGCGTGGCCCAAATGAAGTTTGCCTGTTACGTTCGGCGGCGGGATTACAATCGTATATGGTTCTTTTTCACTTTTTACATCGGACTCAAAATATTTACCTTTTAGCCACCATTCATAACGGCCATTTTCTACTGCCTGCGGATCATATTTAGTCGGCATTGTCAGTTCATCAGTCATTACAGTTCCTCCTTCAAATAAAAGGGATACAAAAAAGCCCCACTCATCCCGGTAAAAGGACGAAGGAGCTCGTGGTACCACCTTTATTTATGAATGCTAAAGAGCATTACATCTTCATGATTTGGTAACGGTCTTCACCGGTTCCTGCTACTCTTATTTCACAGAAACTGCTCATAGGGGACTTCCATCTGCTGTTTCCAGGCACGTCTCACCAATCGCACCCTCTCTGAAGAAAACGGTTCACATGTACTTTCCTACTCTTCGCATTTATATTCTTATCACCCATTATTATATGGGAAACATGCTGCGTCCGTCAAGTGATTGCCAGTCAAACGAGAAAGGATGGTGAACGATGCGAAAAGGTTATAATCCCTATCTGCTGCCGCCGTGGCTCAGGAAGACAAGATTTTACTGTAAAGGCTGCATTATTCCGCTGACTGTGTTTCAGCTGATCCGATTACTCATTCTACCTACGACCGGTGACTTTTTATTATTTTGCTTACTCGCTGCTTTGTCCTTCTGCTTCTACAAGAATATTATTTGAATGGAAGATCTTTCTCGTCACATCGTCATCGAGCTGGGCGATGTATAAGAGAAAGTCTTCCATTTCATTTTGGACTTGCTCTACCGCACGATCAGCATTTTCCAGAAACTGCATATGTGATGTAGAAGCGTCGGCCAGCTGTGGTGCAGCAGGTTCTTCCTGAACAATTGGCGCTTCCTGCACAGGGACTTCCTGCTTTAAAAGCACGGTCCACTCCAGAGACAACCCGCCGTCTTCTTTGGCAACAGTTTTAATATCCTGGACATCAAGCTCCAGGTTGCCGTCAAGCTCTGCCGGCAAATCAACATTCAGCGGCACCGCATATTCAAAATATCCTTTGCCGTTTTCTACTTCCACATCATCGATGACGAGCAGGTCCTCTGCCGACAGTTCCACTTGCTTGTCTGCATCAAATACAACGTTTGCCGCAATATGATAGATCCCCTGCAGCCGAATTGCATCCTCTGTACGTTCTTCAGTAAAACCAGGCGTCACCTTCACTTCCGCCGTTTCCGCAAACGCGCCGTATTCAGCAGGAAAATAAAAAGACTCCTGTAATGTCCATTGATGTGTCGTCATTTTCTCTTCACTCCTTTTCTTAACTCAGGCTACTATATGAAGAAAGCGAGGAATTTAGAAGTGATGTGTAAAGTATAACGGGAGTGAACCGGCGTAATGGTGTTAATTGTCGCAGGGATCACGTTATTAGTGTGAACGCGTACGCAATACGAATAGCTGACAGCGCCATGCGTCTAGGGAGCCGCGCTATTCGCCTGGAGAACCGCAACACTTCCAAAACGAATAAACAAAAAAACGCCAGGCAAGTCTGTCTGCCTGGCGTCCAAATTATCTCTTCAATTTTGCAAACACTGTATGGAATGCTTCCACTGTTTTTGCAATTTGTTCCTCTGTATGTGCTGCTGACAAGAACATACCTTCAAACTGGGAAGGAGGTAAAAGGATACCCTCTTCCGCCATGAGACGGTAGTATTCTGCAAACAGTTCAAGATCGGAGGTTTTTGCTTTGTCATAATTATTGACCCGTTCATCTGTGAAAAAGAACCCAATCATAGAACCGGCACGGTTTACAGTGTGCGGAATATTATTTGCTTTCGCTGCAGCGCGGAAGCCTTCTTCCAGCTGATCACCAAGCTGAATAAAGCGCTCATATGTTTCCGGCGTCAATTTCTTCAGCGTTTCAATTCCCGCTGTCATAGCAATTGGATTACCGGATAAAGTACCTGCCTGGTAAATTGTACCCGCCGGTGCTACGTGTTCCATGATTTCACGTGAACCGCCGTACGCGCCGACTGGCAGACCGCCGCCGATTACTTTTCCGAGACACGTCAAGTCAGGTGTGATGCCGAAATGACCTTGCGCACAATTATAGCCGACACGGAAACCTGTCATGACTTCATCGAAGATCAATAGTGAACCGTTTTCCGCCGTCAGATCACGCAGCCCCTGCAAGAAACCGTCGTCAGGTCCAACAACACCCATATTTCCCGCAACCGGCTCTACGATCACTGCGGCCAAATCGTCTCCAAATTCTTTAAAGACTGCTTTGACACTTTCCAAGTCGTTATAAGCAACTGTTATCGTGTTTGAAGCAATGGATTCAGGCACACCCGGGCTGTCCGGCAAACCTAATGTGGCAACACCAGATCCTGCTTTAATCAGCAAGGAGTCCGCGTGGCCATGGTAGCATCCTTCAAATTTCAGGATCTTATTGCGTTTCGTATAGCCGCGAGCCAGACGAAGCGCACTCATTGTTGCCTCTGTGCCTGAAGACACCATGCGCACCATATCAATCGAAGGTACACGGTCGATCACCAGTTCCGCCAATTCATTTTCAAGAAGTGTAGGCGCACCGAAGCTTGTGCCAGTTTCTGCGACCTTTTGAATCGCTGATACTACATCAGGATGCGTGTGACCCAAAATGAGCGGACCCCATGAAAGAATGTAGTCAATATATTCATTGCCGTCGATATCCGTAATGATTGCGCCTTTACCGCTTTCCATGAAAATCGGATCCATATTTACTGATTTAAATGCACGAACCGGAGAGTTTACGCCGCCAGGCATTAAATCAACCGCTTTTTCAAATGCTTGTTTAGATTTCGTATATGTCATTTTTTCCATATTACTTCTCCTCCAACCAGCGGGCGGCATCTTTAGCATGATATGTCATAATAATATCTGCGCCTGCACGCTTCATACTTGTTAGTGTTTCCAGTACAATTTTCTTTTCATCAACCCAGCCGTTAAGAGCTGCTGCTTTGACCATTGCGTATTCCCCGCTGACGTTATATGCAACGACCGGCAACAGTACGTGATTCTTTACGTCACGGATGATATCCAAGTAAGACAATGCTGGTTTGACGATTAAAAAGTCTGCGCCTTCAAGAATATCAGATTCTGCTTCACGCATTGCTTCCATGCGGTTCGCAGGATCCATTTGGTACGTCTTGCGGTCGCCAAATTGTGGAGTTGACTGTGCAGCTTCACGGAACGGGCCGTAGTAAGCGGACGCATATTTCACAGCATACGACATGATGGGGATGTGCTGGAAACCTGCATCATCAAGTGCCTGACGGATCACCGCAACAAATCCATCCATCATATTGGACGGTGCAATGATGTCAGCTCCTGCCTTCGCCTGGCTGACAGCTGTCTGCGCCAGCAGTACGAGGCTTGCATCATTATCTACATCATTATCGTGAATTACACCGCAGTGACCGTGATCGGTATACTCACACAAACAAGTATCTGCAATAACGACTAATTCCGGATGACGCTCTTTCACTGCACGTGTTGCACGCTGAATGATTCCCTCATCCTCGTAAGCGCCTGAACCGACCGCGTCTTTTTCGGATGGAATACCGAATAAAATAATAGATGAAATACCAAGCTCCACGACTTCATCCGTCTCTTTCAGCAGAAGATCGATCGAAAATTGATCTACTCCCGGCATGGATGCGATCGGATTGCGTACATTTTCACCTTCTGTCACAAAGATAGGATAAATGAAATCCGCTGCTTTGATTTCTGTCTCTCTTACCATCGCACGCACTGTTGGGTGTGTACGAAGTCTGCGATGACGCTTAAATTCTATTGGATTCATTTGAATTCTTCCTTTCGTTTGGCCAGTTCATGAACCAGCTCGACTAATGTATAGGTCTCAGGCTTCACGTGAACGGGCGCGCCTGTTTTCAGCAGCGCACGTTCTGTAATGTGTCCGATTGCGCAAACCGTAAACCCTGACCATGTCGTTTTCGGTGCAATACGGTTGGCAAACACCTCTACGGCTGACGGACTTGCAAATAATACAGACACCTGATTTTTCTGGAGTATGCAGCGGCATAGTTTATCGATTTCACTTGTTGCACTTTTCGTTTCATACACTGTCCATTCCGACACATGAAACGGTAATTCCTCGCGAATCAGGCTGCCTGCCAGTGTACCTTTTAAAAAGACCACATGCAGACGCTCTGACTCTTTCGGATTAAACTGCTTAACGAAGACATCCGCACTGAATACACTCGGGATGAATGAAACAGAAAAACCAAGCCGGTCAAGAGAGGCTGCTGTCCGTGTTCCGACTGCCGCTACTTTCCCCGAATATGTATCTGCTGTCACCCCGTAGCGCTGCATCTTCGCACGAAATGCGGCGACGGCCGACTGACTCGTAAAAATCAGCCAATCCGCTTTCATCGCCTGCAGCAACTTCTGGCGGTCAGCCTTCTTCTGAATTTCTTCCACTTCAATAAGGGGTATAGAAACAGGAATGCCGCCGTACGATTTCACGAGTTCGGCAGCTTCCTGTGATTTAGGTGTTCCGGTAAAAATGACCGTTTCTCCAGCTAACGGCAGTTCGTTACGCATCCATTTCTGCCTTCACTTTCTCGATGACTTCCGCGGCCCCTTGATCACGCAAAAGTTTACCGACTTCTTTACCGACTGCAACTGGGTCTGTTCCTTTCACAGTTTCACGGAACACTTCGATTGCATCTGGTGACGCAATAAATCCGGTCAATTCGACTTCTTTGCCATCATATGTTGCAAATCCTGCAATCGGCACCTGGCAGGAACCGTCCATCTCAGCAAGGAATGTACGTTCAGCCTGCAATTCCACCCATGTCTTGTCATCAGTGAGTTTATCCAGTTCACGGCGCAATTCCGCATCGTCTTCACGGCATTCAATGGCCAGTGCACCTTGTCCTACCGCTGGGATACAATCATCAAGCGCCAAGTGCTCTGTTACGATATTGTCATCCCAGCCCATACGCTTGAGTCCGGCAGCTGCCAGAATAATTGCATCATATTCACCGTCATGCAGCTTCCGCAGACGTGTATCGATATTACCGCGAATCCATTTGATTTCGATATCCGGACGCAGCATCAATAATTGTGAACTGCGGCGGAGACTTGAAGTTCCCACAACTGCTCCGATCGGCAAGTCCATAAAACGCACGTGATCGTTTGCAATGTATGCGTCGCGCGGATCTACGCGTTTTGGAATGCAGCCGACTGTCAACCCATCAGGAATTACCGCTGGCATGTCTTTCATGCTATGCACAGCAAAGTCGATCTCTTTGTTATACAGAGCCTGCTGGAATTCTTTTACGAATAGTCCCTTGCCGCCTACTTTTGAAAGCATAACATCCAAAATCTGGTCGCCCTTCGTAACAATTTCCTTCACTTCAAATTCAAATGGCGCACCGGCCTGTTTCATTTGTTCAATAAACCAGTTGGTTTGAGTCAATGCCAGTTTACTTCTGCGTGAACCTACAATAATCTTTCTCACAATATCCTTCCTTCCTTATACCCAAAAATGAAATTGTGACAGCGTACTGCCCAAAAAGAAATTAATAACTGTTAATAGAAATGCAAATATAGTCATCCAGGCAAGTTCTATTGATTGAAGCTTCCCTTTGTAGCTGAAATAGACCACACTGGAATAAATCAGAAGAACTGCGAACGATCCCATGATTTTCACATCAAAAACAGACCAGTCGGCAAGCGCCACATATGCCCACTGTACGCCAAATAATAAACTGACGAACAGAATCGGAATACCCGTGTAGATCGACATCTTCATCCCTGTCAGCGTTTGATGCAAATTAGGAAGACTGGAAAATCGTTTCGTAAACTTCTTGCTTTTCAATACTTTGTAGACAATTAAATACAATACTGCAAATACAAATGCCAGTGCGAACACCGCATACGAGAGGATTGCTGTCGTAATATGAACAAACAGTACTTCTGAAATTAATGAATCGCCCACCGCAGATGCGTTGTATTTCAGATTAGAAAATACATGAATCATCAAGAAGACAAATCCGATAATATTTGTAAAAAAGACCATAAAGTTCACTTTATAAATCAATTGGAACACAATTGATAAGGTGACAAGAAGCCACACGTAAAAATAAATTCCTTCAACCAGTGAAAGCACGGGAAACCGTTTCATTTCAATAATATATAAAGATAAAATAGCGGTTTGGGTAACCCATACGGTGACAATCAGCCAAAAAGCAATGCGCTGCATGATTTTTATCTTCTTAAGGTAATCAATTAAATAAAAGACAAGACTGAGGGCATACAGTACAATCATTAATTCCTGAAGTCTTGCCATGGTCAAATCCACCATATGCTATTCTCTGCCTTTCAAGCTAAAACCTCTCTTTTGCAAGTAAGGTGTATTCGTTAGTATTGTCTCAAATGAAAGGGCGATACTGCAAATAATTGCATTTGCAATAGACATAATTAGTCGAAAAAAGTGAAAACCGTTTGAACTTTTTAAAAGAACCCAATAAAAAAGTGGGCCTGTATCGTTCTTGTGAAAGACAGATACAGAACCACCAGGAATTAGTGTTGGTAATTTAGTTCAGATGCGTCGAGAGTTTCATTTTTTCGCTCAGCGCGTTTTTGCAGACGTTCTTTAGCCTGGATGGCAAGCTGTTCTTTTTCAATCACGACGTCTTCGGCAATGCCAAAGATTTGTTCGAAAATAGCCAGTTTATCTGCTGCTTTTTTATCTGTAGACAATTCTTTTGCCTGTAAGATTGGTTCTTTCAACAGTTGATTAATAATTGACTTTGTATGTTTATTAAGAACTTTTTTCTCGCGTTCTGTCAGGTCCGGCATTTTGTTTTCGATACTAAGCATCGTTTCACTTTGGATCCGGCTCGCTTTTTTACGCAATGCAGAAATCATCGGCACAACTCCGAGAGTGGAAAGCCATTCTTTAAAAGCCACCACTTCTTTTTCAATCATCAGACCGATCTCATCTGCTGCGCGTTTTCGCTCTTCCAGATTAGCTTCGACAATGCCCTGCAAGTCATCGATATCATACAAGAAGACACTGTCCAAGTCGCCGATCTTAGGATCTAAATCACGCGGCACGGCAATATCAACCATAAATAACGGTTTGCCTTTACGCAATTTCTCTACATACTGCATTAACTCGTAGTCAATGACATACTCCGTAGCGCCAGTAGAGCTGATGAGGATATCCGCTTCAAGAAGCAAACATTGCAGCTCCTGCATGGACTTCGCTTCACCGTCAAACTTTGCAGCCAGTATTTCTGCATTGGAAAACGTCCGGTTGATCACTGTGATTTTCCCTGTGCCGCTTCCCTGCAAGTTTTTAACTGCCAATTCTCCCATTTTTCCAGCTCCAAGAATGGCAATATGCTTATCTTTTAATGAGCCAAAGATCTTTTTACCCAATTCAACTGCTGCATAGGAAACAGAAACTGCATTTTCACCTATTGCAGTATCAGTATGGGCTCTTTTTGCTGTCGTAATCGCCTGCTTAAACAATTCATTGAATACCGTACCTGTAGTACCGATATTTTGTGCCGCAAAGAAACTGCTGCGTACTTGACCTAAAATTTGTGTTTCCCCGAGCACCATAGAATCGATCCCGGCAGCTACACGCAATAAATGTTCAATCGCACCATCTTCTTCATGAATGATTAAATGACTAGAGAATTCTTCCATAGGAATCGCAAACCAGTCAGCAAGGAATTTCTTTATATAATACCGTCCCGTATGAATCTGATCGACTACCGCATAGATTTCTGTGCGGTTACAAGTGGAAATAATAATATTTTCCAAGATGCTCTTTTGCTGCTGCAAAGTTTGCATCGCCTGGGGCAGATCAGTTTCAACGAATGATAATTTTTCTCTAATTTCGACAGGGGCAGTCCGGTGGTTAACACCGACAACAACTGTATACATTAGGTGCTCACACCTTTCAGAATCTTTTCGTACATTCATTATAACATACATAGCGCTTTAGTCGGAATGTAAATTGTGAACATCGTTTGAAGTCATAATGTAGCAATTCCAATAGATCAGTGCAAGATTTTACATGCGACTTTCGATTTCACGCCATACCTCATCCATACCAATCCCTTTTTCGGATGAAAATAAAATTAATGGATGATGCTTTTCCATATCTAACGTTGTACGGACAATCTTTTTATGCTTTTCCCACTTGCCTTTAGGGATTTTATCCGCCTTCGTCGCAATGACGATCGTCGGGATGTTATAGCTCGCAAGAAATTCATACATTAGGCAGTCATCCGCGGATGGCGGGTGACGCAAATCGACAATCTGTATGACGGCACGCAATTCTTCACGAGACATCATGTACTGCTCGATCATTCCGCCCCATTTACCGCGCTCTGATTTTGATACTTTTGCGTAACCATACCCAGGCACATCGACAAAGAATAATTGTTCTTCGATTTTATAGAAGTTAAGCGTCTGGGTCTTTCCAGGTTTAGATGAGGTGCGGGCCAGACTTTTACGGCCGATCATTTTATTGATGAATGAGGATTTACCTACATTTGAACGGCCTGCCAATGCAAATTCCGGGTAGCCTTCTGTTGGATATTGTTCCGGTTTGACCGCACTCATAACCATTTCTACGTTATGGACTTTCATTTCTTTTCCTCCAAAGCGATATCGAGTACTTCCTGAGCATCCGACACGAGTTTAAATGTTAATTCTTTTCTAATGCTGTCAGGTATATCATCCAAGTCACGTTCATTATCTGACGGAATAATAATCGTGCGTAATCCCGCACGGTGTGCACTTAGTGTCTTCTGCTTCAAACCGCCGATGGGCAGCACACGTCCGCGCAAAGTTACTTCCCCTGTCATGCCGACTTCACGTCTGATTGGGCGTTCTGTCAAAGCGGACACGAGCGCAGTGACTATTGTAATACCCGCCGACGGTCCATCTTTTGGCGTGGCGCCTTCTGGAACGTGAATATGAATGTCCCATTTTTCATGGAAATCAGGTTCGATATCAAACGATACAGCTTTTGAACGAACATAGGATAATGCAGTCTGTGCCGATTCCTTCATGACGTCGCCAAGCTTCCCTGTCAGCAGGAGTTTGCCCTTTCCGGGTGACAGCGACACTTCAATCTGAAGTGTATCTCCGCCAACTGCTGTATAAGCAAGCCCTGTTGCCATTCCGACCTGGTTGACCGTTTCCGCCTGTCCGAAACGGAAGCGTTTTTTGCCTAGAAGAGATTGCAGTGATTTCGGACTCACTGTCAGGCTCTTCTTGTCGCCTGCCAGAATCTGACGCGCGGCTTTACGGCAAATGCTCGCAATTTCGCGCTCAAGTGAGCGCACACCCGCTTCACGCGTATAATAGCGCACGACTTCAAGTACTGCATCCTCTTGAAAACGAACCTGAGATTTCTTCAGTCCGTGTTCTTTCATTTGTTTTGGTATGAGATGATTAATTGCAATCGACTGTTTTTCCTGCTCTGTATAACCTGGTATTGATATCACTTCCATTCGGTCACGCAGCGGTCCGGGAATAGCTCCCAGATCATTCGATGTCGCAATGAACAGTACGCTAGAGAGATCATACGGCTCTTCTATATAATGGTCGCTGAATGTGCTGTTCTGTTCCGGATCCAATACCTCGAGCATTGCGGATGACGGGTCACCACGGAAGTCATTAGACATTTTATCGATTTCATCCAGCAAGAATACAGGATTGATTGTGCCTGCCTTTTTCATACTCTGAATAATACGTCCCGGCATAGCCCCCACATAGGTTCTGCGGTGTCCGCGGATTTCCGATTCGTCACGAACGCCGCCAAGTGACAAACGGACAAATTCACGGCCGAGTGATTCGGCAATCGAACGGGCCAATGAAGTTTTACCCACTCCTGGCGGTCCGTCCAGACAAAGTATCGGTCCCCGCAAAGAGTTCGTCATCTGACGAACAGCCAGGAATTCGAGAATACGTTCCTTCACTTTTTCAAGTCCTTCGTGATCGCGATGTAAAATTGCTTCTGAACGCGCTAAATCCAGCTGATCCTCTGTTGCATATGTCCAGGGCAGCATGATGAGCCATTCGATGTAATTACGGATGATTCCGCTCTCCGCAGAAATCGAAGGGATTTTTTCATAACGCTCCAGCTCACGCTCGGCAGTTTCTCTCACCGATGGCGGCATATTAGATTCTTCAATTTTCTTCGTCAGTTCAGATACTTCCAGACCTTTTCCGTCTTTATCGCCGAGCTCTGTCTGAATGGCTTTTAATTGTTCGCGCAAATAGAACTCTTTCTGCGTACGTTCCATTGCTTCCTTGACGCGCTCGTTGATTTTCTGTTCCATTTCCATAATTTCCTGCTCGTTATACATACGGCTGATGAGCCATTCTAACCGTTTTGGCACATCCGTCATTTCAAGCACTTCTTGTTTCGCAGTTAATTTTAACGGCAAATTGGATGCGATCATATCTGCCAGTCTGCCTGGTTCCTGAATGCCTTCAACAGTTTCTAATGTCTCGTCCGAAATACGCTTGCTGTTTTTCGCATACCGTTTAAATTGTGCAACGAGCGAACGCATCAGCGCTTCATCTTCTACATCTTTTTCATCATTTTCTTCGTAGCATGCGGCATTGACGACCGGATACAAATCAGCTTCTTTATATGAATTCCATAGGGCGCGGTGTAAGCCTTCAATTAACACACGATATGTGCCGTTTGGCAGCTGCGTTATAGATTTGATATTGGCCAATGTGCCGATTTTATGCAAATCTTCTTTTTCCGGATTTTCCAGAGTCAGATCTTTCTGTGTGGCCAGAAAGACTTTATGATCTCCGGCTAATGCATGTTCTATTGCAAAAATGGAGCGTTCCCGGCCAACGTCTATGTGTAATAGCATCGTCGGATAAACAATCACTCCGCGAAGTGGCAATAATGGGATGTTCTGCTCTTGAATCGTCGGCATGATAAGCCACCTCCAATAAATTATGTATGTATATGTAGGACATGCAGATGAAATCTTATGTAAGAAAAAGCCGACTGCCGAACGTATGAGATACGCATCGGTGGAGCCGGCTTTTTTGCCATTTCGGCGTTATGCGGTATTTTTTTCGTTGCCCGGTTCAAATATCGTACCGTCTTCTTTATATAAAATCGGCGTTGATTTGCCAAGAACGGAATCTTTTGTAATGATACATTCCTTCACTTCTTCAAGTGACGGCAGATCATACATTACATCCAGCATGATATTTTCAATAATCGAGCGTAATCCGCGCGCACCTGTCTTGCGTGCAATTGCTTCTCTTGCGATTTCAAGCAATGCATCTTCTTCAAAACGAAGAGCTACATCATCAAGTTCGACCATCTTCTGGTATTGTTTTACAATCGCGTTTTTTGGTACTGTCAGGATTTGATACAATGTATCAACGTCCAGCGAATCCAATGTAGCGATAACCGGCAAGCGGCCGATAAATTCCGGAATCAGCCCGTATGACTGGAGATCCTCAGGAATTAATTTTGCCAGCAGGCTTTCTTCTTCATCAATTTCCTGAGTGGAATCTGAACCGAAACCGATGACTTTACGTCCGATGCGGCGTTTGACGATATCTTCTATACCATCAAATGCTCCCCCAACAACAAACAGGATATTCGTTGTATCAATTTGCAGGAACTCCTGATGCGGATGCTTACGTCCGCCCTGCGGAGGCACGCTCGCAACTGTTCCTTCGAGAATCTTCAGTAAAGCCTGTTGAACCCCTTCACCTGAAACGTCACGTGTAATCGATGCGTTCTCAGATTTACGGGCGACTTTGTCGATTTCATCGATGTAAATAATTCCTCTTTCAGCCTTATCGATATCAAAGTCTGCTGCCTGAATCAATTTCAGAAGAATATTTTCAACATCTTCCCCGACGTATCCCGCTTCAGTCAGTGAAGTGGCATCTGCAATAGCAAATGGCACGTCCAGAATACGAGCCAGCGTCTGCGCCAGTAAGGTTTTACCGCTGCCCGTTGGTCCGATTAAGACGATATTTGATTTTGCCAGTTCGACGTCATCAATTTTACTGCCTGAATTTACACGTTTATAGTGATTATAGACAGCTACCGCAAGTGATTTCTTTGCGCGATCCTGACCGATGATGTATTCATCCAGAATGCTTTGGATTTCCCTTGGTTTCGGAACGTCTTTCAGCTCAAAGCCTTCTTCAAGACCTACTTCTTCTTCGACGATTTCCGCACAAAGTTCAACACATTCATCACAAATATATACCCCTTGACCTGCTACTAATTTGCGGACTTGCTCCTGTGACTTTCCGCAGAAAGAACAGCTCAGGTTATCGTTTTCATCATTAAATTTGAACATTATGCTCACCCCTATTCAAGTGAATATACTACAAGATTACCATGACTTAATCAACTATTTAGAACTTATTGACCGACAGAAGCCGGTCAGCTATGTATGGATATATGCCCTAGCTTATGGAGTTTCCTTAAGACTATACATGAAGTTCTTCATTTAAGAAAAACAAGGTACGGGCAAACCGTACCTTGTGTAATCTATATATGCTGACTCAACCATTTTACAGTTGCTTCTGCTGCTGCGCTGCTCCGGTTTCGGACGAAAGATTCAACTCTGAATCTTTCCAGCTGCCCAGCACTGCAATCAACTTGGCATTCTGTTTGCCAGTATTTCACAAGAAGAATTCAGTTCAACTTATATAGAAAGTCAGTCGATGATTTTTGCGTTATCAACAAGTAATTGTACTGTTTTGTTGAAGCGAAGATCGTTTTCAAGTACAGTTGTGCCGCCAAGAGTTGTCTTGATCTGCTCCACTTCCATACCGAATTGCTCAGACATTTTTTCAAGTTCTGCATTAATTTCTTCTTCTGGAACCTCTACGTTTTCAGCAGCTCCGATTGCTTCAAGTGTCAATGACACACGAACACGGCTTAGTGCGTCGTCCTTCATTTGGTCGCGAAGAGCCTGCTCATCCTGACCAGAGAACTGGAAGTAAAGATCCAAGTTCATGCCCTGCATTTGCAGACGCTGTTCGAAGTCTTGCATCATGCGGTCCGTTTCTGAATCAATCATCGCCTGCGGAATATCCATTTCAGCGTTGCTTGCAGCCTGTTCTACTAAATCGTCACGAAGAGCTGTTTCAGAATCATTCTTTTTCACTTCTTCAGCTTCTTCTTTCAACTTTGTGCGCAGTTCTTCAACTGAAGAAACGCTCTCATCGATTTCTTTTGCCAGCTCGTCATCAAGTTCAGGAACTTCTTTAGACTTAATTTCATTTACTTTCACTTTGAATGTAGCAGGTTGTCCAGCTAATTCTGCAGCGTGGTATTCTTCAGGGAATGTAATTTCGATGTCTTTTTCTTCACCTGTTTTCATTCCGACTACTTGCTCTTCAAATCCAGGGATGAATGAACCGGATCCAACTTCAAGATCGTAGTTCTCAGACTTTCCGCCTTCGAATGCTTCGCCGTTAGCGAATCCTTCGAAATCGATTGTAGCTGTGTCGCCTTCTTCAACAGCACCGTCTTCTTTAACAACCATTTCAGCAAGACTTTCACGGCGCTGCTCAAGTTGTGCGTCTACTTCTTCATCTGTCACTTCAACCGGCTGACGAGTTACTTCAAGTCCTTTGTATTCGCCAAGCTTCACTTCAGGCTTTAATGCGATAACAGCTGTGAATACAACCGGCTCGCCTTTTTCAAGCTTTTCAATGTCGATTTCAGGAGCTGCGATTGGTTCCAGGCCAGCTTCCTCTACCGCTTTAGAGTACGCTTCAGGAAGTACGATATCGATCGCATCGTTGTAAAGCGCTTCTTCTCCGTACATTTTGTTGAACATTTTACGCGGCATTTTTCCTTTACGGAAACCAGGCGCTTGTACTTTCTTTACTACTTTTTTGAACGCTTCGTCCATTCCTTCGTTAAAACGTTCTACGGAAACTTCAAATGTCAGTTTCCCTTCACTGCCTTCTAATTTTTCCCATTTAACTGTCATATGTATGACCTCCAAATCATTTGCATTACTCGTATTTTTATCTTAATCAAATATACCTTCGCATAGTGGTGTCTGAATTTTTTTATGTGTACTAAAAAATCTTCGCTACCCTTTGAAGGTTTTATCCGGATTCAGCTAATTTTGTTTCGCCTGTAATTAGCGCGAACATGGCTGAAGCCAGATAAGCAGTTGACAACCATTTTAGTATAACATAGTCTATTCATCTTTCAAGAATTAATCACTGTCAGATTTCCATTTCTTCGTCTACAGAACGTATGAACGCAAGCAACGGTGATTCTTCAGCCTGCCTGCCGTACAGCAGCTGTTTTGTATAGGCAACGTATGCTCCCGCCACTTCCTCTGCTGTGTAAGGCCCCCAGTGAAACGGAAACAGCAGCACGCTGTATTTAAGAATCAGATTAACGACGAGTTCACTGGCAGTCGGATCTTTCTCAAATTGGGACTTTGCGAGAAACTGCACTTCGCCTAGGAATTGATCTTCTTCAGGAGATACAAGCCTCGACGGATTGGTTTCCGTTTCAAAATGATATTTACGGATAGCCAGTGATTCCTGGTATCCGATTTGCTGCAATAACATCAAAGCGTATGTCTGTACGATGGGTAATGAATCTGCCGCTTCAGTCACTTCCACTAAGAGGGGAATATACGGCTGCAGCTTCTGATGCTGCAGAGACAATAAAAATTCCTGCTGCTCCATTGCATTCATTTTTTTAAATGCCTGGGCAGTAAGCGGAGGCTCCTCTATAGCTGGTTCTTCGTAGCGGTCAGACAGACGTTTATTGAGTTCGCGTAAATATTGAAACTTCTGCAAGCTGTGGGGCGGAATGATTTCTTTTTCCAATAAACCTTGAATCGTCAGCTCCACTTCATCGTATTGCTGTAATTGAATGGAAATGGATAAGTACAGCTCCAGAAGCTCTATGTAGTCCCCCGCCTGATTTTGCATTGCGAGAAGTGCAAACTTTTTTGCCCGCTGATAATCTTTCGTTTCATAAAGGGAGATGGCCATTCCGTCCAGCACAGAATAGTCTTCTGGATCAATTTCCAATATGGATTCGAAATGAAGAATAGCCTCTTTATGAAGGTCACGTTCCATCGCCTGTTTTGCATCCCTATGCAGTCGTTCGAGTGTACCTGGAAAGACAACCACATTTCCTTTACTAATCACTTGTCTTCGCTTTTTCTGCACTGTGTTCACCTGCCTGCTTTGTTAACTTTCACTATATCACAGCCGCAGAATCGGATTCCACTCAGCCGCAGTGAAAAACATCACACGATTACTTATGCGAATTGTCCGCAACATACCACTGCCGTACGTCTGCTTCACAGATGACAGGCAGTTCGGCAGTTGTCCCAATAAACTCCCCGTCTGTATGACATCCTATTTTCCGGTCGGCTTTAATGATGAACTTCCTGGCCTTATAAACAGAAACACCGCGAAATCGGGTATGACTGCCATTAAAGACCGTCAAAAATACGGCAAGAAATTTGATCAATGAAATCGAATGAACCACGGTTAGTTCAAATTCTCCATCATCATAAACGGAGTGGGGAGAAATCTTCATACCGCCTCCGTAATACTTCTGATTGCTGACCGTAATCATCCAGACCTTTTTAAAATGCCGGGTATCCGGGCCAATTTGCACGGCAGCAGAGAAACGTGTAAATGTAAGCAGTGAATGTACGACAGTCAATGCATAGACAACACTTCCGAGCTTCCACCTGTTCAGCAGATGTTTGACAGGCGAGCGGCTGACTGCAAGTGAAATATCCGCATCCAGACCAAAACCGCTGCTGCCTGCGAAATACCGCTTGTGCCCGTCTTCCAATTGGACAGAACCAAAATCTACTGCCTTTCGTTTGGGCGACTTTGCAGCTGCATAGTTCTGAATGTCATCCAGACGTGAAAACGCAGGAAATTCTCTGACAAAATCATTGCCAGAGCCCGCTTTCATGACGCCGATCGTCACATGGGCAAAGCCCGCCACCCCATTCAATACTTCATGAATTGTGCCGTCTCCGCCGATAACGACCAGCAGCAGAGCCTCATCTGATTTCTTCGCCAGCTGAAAAGCCAGCTCCGTCGCGTGACCGCGGTATTCTGTCAAGTCGAAAGGATAGACATTTTCCTTCTTGAGTTCAGCCCACACTTTTGCACCTTTACCGTCACCCGCCTGTTCATTGATGATGAAATGCACATCCATATGCCACGCCTCTTTCACAAACCGTTTCCACTATAGTAGCAGACTGACAAATCACTTACTAGAATGATTGTCAGATCATTTGATACTTCACGAGAAGACTCGCGCTGACCGTAATCGTACCCGGCTCAATCGGCGTAGTTCCTGTATCTGCCATGGCCATTGCGCGGAAAGCAATAGGCTGCGTCGTATGCTGTTCTTCAACTTTGACAGGAATTGGGCGATTCGGCAGCTTCAATGATGTACCGATGGTCACCATTTTTGTCTCAGCGTCTTGCAGCGCGAGTGCCAGAGCTTGCTGATAATACATATCCTGCTCCTGGATTTTAAATTCGATGGAGCCGATTTGATTGGCGCCGTTTTTGACTGCCAAATCAACCAGTTCACCATCTCTTGAGAGATCAGCGCTCGTGACGCGTATCGAGTTGATCACCTCATAGCCCTGGAAACGCTGCTCACCATTTATATATTCATAGACAGGACGAATTTGAAAGTCAATTGTTTGAATAGAGTTTTCTGCGACGCCTGCCGAAAGAAGCGCCTGAATTACCTGATTCATCCGCTTGGCGTTCTCTTGCTGAATTTCTCCGAGCTCGGTGCCTCTTGATACGACGGACAAAATGATATGGACAGTATCAGGAGAAACTTTGACTGCACCTTCACCAAAAACAGTTATTGTACGAGTTTTCTCTTCATTATACATACGGCACACTCCCCTTTTATGATTGCTCTTACTTCTATGCAACCATGCTGCCGTTTCATACCTTGTTTTTACTATTGGAAGAGGATTACTGCCTGTTAATTCCGCTGTGTATACAATTCCCTAAAATGATTTTAAACGTCACGCCTTCTGGTTGTTCCAATAACTCAATCGATCCGTGATGCTTTTCTGCAATTTGTTTGACGATTGACAGGCCCAGTCCGTGAGCTCCGTCCCTTCCTTTTGTAAATGGCGTGAAAAGCTGATCTTTAATAGAAGGATCCACCGATTCCCCGTCATTATAAAAGTAAAGAACAGCCTTGCCGTGTTCTTTCACACATCGGATCGACAAAAATTTGTCCGCATACTTTAATTGATTGTCCAGCATGTTTTCAATCAGAATTTCCATTTCGTGCCGATAACCAATGATGGTCAGCTGTTTCGCAAGCTGTAAATCTACAGTCAGACCAGATGCATTTACAGTCAGATTTTCCGCCACCTGTTCGATCAGTTCATCTAG
Source organism: Sporosarcina sp. P33 (assembly GCF_002077155.1). Taxonomy (GTDB): domain Bacteria; phylum Bacillota; class Bacilli; order Bacillales_A; family Planococcaceae; genus Sporosarcina. Next base: position 362,824 of record NZ_CP015027.1, read on the forward strand.
TTGTACAAGCTGAATATCTTGTCCATTCCCCAATTCCTGTACGTTGGACTTTGCAATGAATAATAAGTCCTCTACTCTGCTTTCAATCCTGGCCGTTTGTTTGGTTATAGTATTCAATGTGTCTTCCAGGCTGCCCTTCGGATGAACTCCTTCTTTGGCAGACTCTGCATAACTTGAAATGATCATAATGGGTGTTTTTAGTTCATGGGAGATGTACCGCAGCATCGATTGCTGTGCTACATCCTTTTGCTTCAAATTTTGCTTCATTGCAGAAAATGAAGCAGCCAAATCTTGAATATCAGCGTCTTCTGTCTCCAGTACGAGTTCTGTATCCCAGTTTTCTGTGCCGGTCTGCATTATATACTGTTTCAATTTATAAATATTGTCATATAATTTATTCGTTATCGTCCTTGTCAGCAGTACTGATAATATAAAAACACCTACAGTTATAGCCAGAAACCATAAGAGCATCTTCGGAAGTATTTCTTTATATATATCCTTTACTACAGAGTACTTGTATACTTTTTCACCGTTCTCATAGTCCAAGTCAATTTTGTACAGTAAATATTTCCCGTCCACTTCTTCACGGTATACTTTGCTTTCCTCCATCTGTTCTGTTGCCTGATCCATAATGTACTCCGCTGTCGGCTCCCCGTGAATTGCATCCACTATATCGATGCTATGCGCCGTTACGCCCAGAATCCATTCATTATACACTCCCCGCTCTTCATTTTTCTCATAGGTATACTCATCGATAATGCGGTCTTCAAAGATCTTGCCGAAATAATAGTACGACCAAAAGTAAACAATCGTAATGCTGGTAATACTTATCAGTGTAATGAAAACGGCCATAAGAATCGTAAACCTGGATGCCAGCCATGTCTGACGCTTTTTCATAAGTTGCACCGGTATCCGAAACCGTAGATGGTCTCAATATGAAAGTCAGGCATTTTCTGACGGATTCTTTTGATATAGTTGTCCACCACCCGCTCGCTGCCGAAATAATCATCTCCCCAAATTTGTTGGAGTAATAACTCACGCGGGATTGCAGCATGGTTATGTTTAGCAAAAAACCGTATGATATCAAATTCTCGGCTGGTGATATCCAATTCTTGATGATCCTTCATGATCATTCTGCGGCTTTCATCCATTATATATGGGCCAATTGCAAGCAAATTTGCTGCAGCAGTCTGCGGCTTAGTTTGCAAGATTTTCTTTATACGCAACACTAATTCTGCCGGCAAGAAAGGCTTAGTTATATAATCATCACAGCCAATTTCAAAGCCAATCACCCGATCTATACTTTCTCCTCTTGCGGAAATTAAAATGACGGGTGTATTCTCATTAATTGCTTTAATTTCTTTTAATAATTCAAACCCACTGCCGTCAGGGAGCATAATGTCCACTACCCAGCAGTCGACATGCGTGTGAAGCTGCTCCGACGCCTCCTGAAGATTACTGCAAGACAACACCTTCCAATCATTTTTCTTTAGGTAAACGGAAAGTATTTGCAGCAAATCCTGTTCATCCTCGACAAGACAGATTGTTTTCATCATACTCACTCCTTTTGTATCGTTCTATCTTCAGTATACAATCCTTCTCCCTAAATGTAGAGTTCACCTGCGCCGGACACAATTAAACACAATTCTTGCACAATTGAATACATTTGCGTGATACCCCTTGCATAATCACTCTTTATTATTAGAAATGTACTACGAAATGCAAATCCAAAGAAAGCGCATACAAAAAAATATTTAGGGGGATTTTCATGGAAAAGAAGAAGTTTCAATTGCCTACCGCCTTTACTACATTACTTATTATCACAGCGGGCATCGCAATTTTGACATTTCTCATACCTGCCGGCCAATACTCTTACAATGACGACGGCTCGCCGATTGTTGGGACTTACGAGCAAGTCGATGCAAATCCACAAGGACTGTGGGATGTGTTTTCCGCGCCGATTAACGGATTCTTTAATGCAGTGGATATTATTATTTTCGTTCTCGTTCTGGGCGGTTGTTTAGGGATTGTGTTTGAAACTAAAGCAATCGATGCCGGTTTGTCTAAAGTCGTCTTTAAATTAAAGGGACGCGAAAAATTAATGATTCCTATACTCATGATTATTTGTGCAATCGGCGGTGCGACCTATGGGATGGCTGAAGAAACTATCGCGTTCTATCCGATAGTTGTGCCTATTCTCCTGTTAGCCGGCTACGATGTCGTCACTGCCGTTATGGTGATTTTCCTGGGAGCAGGCATCGGGGTGGCCGGAGGAATTACGAATCCGTTTTCTGTCGGCATTGCTTCCAATCTGGCAGGCATTTCAATCGGGGACGGAATATTCCACCGTCTGTTGCTCTTTGCACTTTTCCTAGTTTTCGGCATTACATTTGTTATGCGATATGCAGCCAAAGTGAAAAAGCACCCTGAAAAATCTATTGTCTATGATATAAAAAGTAAAGTGGAAGAGCCATTCAAAAAAATTGATCCAGATGATGTTGCAGAACTGACAGGCAGACGAAAGGCTGTCCTAGCTGTATTCGGCAGTTTTTTCCTGATCATGATTGTCGCACTGATTCCTTGGCAGGATAAGTTCGGAATTTCCATTTTCAACACGCTGCATGACACGATACAAAACATACCTGTCATCGGCGTTGCATTAGGACATATTACACCGCTCGGCGAATGGGGATTCGGAGAATTAACCGCTTTGTTTTTCATCGGTTCCATCATCATCGGAAAACTATATTCCTATAAAGAAGATGAAATTGTCCGGCTGTTTTTAAGCGGAGCAAAAGATTTGATTAGTGTTGCATTGATTCTGGCGGTAGCCAAAGGTATTTCGGTTGTCATGACGGACGGTTTAATTATCGGCACAATTTTAAACTTCGGAGAACATCTATTGGCAAATGTCAGCAGCTCCATTGTGGCACCGCTGGCATACATTCTATACATTCCGCTGGCATTCCTGATCCCTTCGTCATCCGGACTTGCCACAGCTACGATTCCTATTCTTGCTCCTCTTGCAGACTTCGCAGGGGTCGGCCGTGAATATATTGTGACCGCCATGCAGGCCGGAGCTGAAACGATGAATCTGTTCTCTCCTACACAGGCAGTTTTGGTAGGTGCTCTAACACTGGCAAATATACCTTACGACCGCTGGCTGAAACATATTATCCCATTTGTACTGGGAATCATGCTCATCACGATTGTCGTTTTGACTATTGTATCCATTATATAACTTACAGGAGGAATTCGTATGAATAAGATTTCAATTATTGGCGCAGGAAACGGCGGCTTAACAGCGGCTTATCATTTATCAAAACTTGGTCACAGCATTTGCCTGTATGACTCCCCTGAATTTGATACACAAATAAACGCAGTGAAGACGCAGGGAGGCATCAAAGCACTCACAGAAGACCACGGGGCAGAAATGATGTTCCCGGGTTTTGAAAAAATCAGCCATGCAACCACTGATATAAAAGAAGCGATGGATTTTGCGGAGATGGTTATCATGATCTGCCCTTCATTCGCTCAAGAACTATTATTTGAACAAATGCTGCCACACTTAAAAGACGGTCACATTATTTTTCTGATGCCGGGGAATTACGGCGGACTCGTTTTGAATCGAATGAAAAATGTGTCACCGCAAAAGGATCTTCATATTACATTTGCGGACGGCATCAGCATTCCATGGGCAACACGTATTGTGGAACCGGGTGTGCTGACAATAATGGGGCTAAAAGAATATATTTCAGTAAGTATTTTTCCTTCGGGGCATGCAACAGATAAAGTAAAGCAGCTGATTTCAGATTCACTTCCAGTTTCTGTTGAATTCCTGGCAAATCCTGTAGTTGCCGGACTAGAGAATATTAACTTCGGCGGACATCCATTATTGACTGCATTGAATATGGGGCTGCTGGAAAACTTCCGCGGAGATTTCAACTACTATCGTGACTGCTGCAGCCCGGCAACTGCCAATGCGGCAGCCAAGATGGACAAGGAGCGGCTGGCTGTCGGAGAAGCGCTCGGATTTACATTGAAGACTGAATTAGAAGCGATGAATGCACTCTATGGCACAAACTACGAAACTGTCTATGACTTCAACCGCGATTCTAAAACGCACGGAAAAATCAATACTGCGCCTGACAGTTCCAAAAATCGCTATATAACTGAAGACGTACCCTATCTGCTTGTGCCTTGCTTTGAATTAGCAACAGCTGCCGGCATACGGGTGCCGATCGTTGAGTCTTGTATCCATATCGCTTCTGCATATAATAATGAAGATTATTTTAAAACCGGCAGAACATTACAGGATATGGGCTTAACTTCTGAGGAACTCAAGAGTCTCGCAAAATAAATAAAAAGAAATCCGGATATCAAATGCAGATATCCGGATTTCTTTATTGTGCCAGGCAAAACAGGTGCTGCTGTTTTATAGCCCGGCAACCTTGATGATTTCTAAAAAACTTTAAAATGTGATGAAACCTTTTTGTACAGCAAATCCGCCTAATGTGAATAAGGCGATGACGATGAGTGTAATTATGAATAATCGATTGTTTCTGTCCAGGATGTCACCTTTTTCTCTATCAGTTAGAGTATTGTCTGCAGTATTTTCATTCTAACGTATTAAGTTTGAGATAAGCAATGAATTTTTCATCCGTTTACGTATGTATCGTCGCGCTGACAACAAGCAATGTCACCGGCTTCTCGGTTTCGTTAAACCAGATATGCTCTTGCATGGAGTCAATATGAAAAGATTCATTTGCATAAAACGTATCCGAATAATCCTCCAAAATCACTTTTAGCTGTCCCTCGAGTATATAGACAAATTCTTGCCCTTCATGCGCATAAGGGTGCGTATGTGATTCACCAGGTCTCAATTCAATTCTTGCCGGATAAAACAATGGTTTTTCCATATCTCCCACAAGATTCGTAAAAGTGAAATTCGGCTGATCTGCCGTTTTTTTAATCGTCTGCTTCTTAAGCGGTGATTTTTCCTGCGGCTCTTCAAAAAACAGATTAATATGTACACCAAGTGCTTCCGCAATTCTGCGCAATGAAGTGAATGTTACAGAACTGACTCCGCGCTCCACTTGTGAAAGAAAACTGACGGATAAGCCGCTTTTTTCACTTACATCTTTCAACGTATATTTATTCATTTTCCGAATACGGTTAATTTCTTTTCCTAATTCTGCATCCATTTTCATCCATCCCTTGCCGTGTACTCCCTCTCGCTTTATTCTATCATCAAAACAACTGAACATTCACTACATTCTATGCAGACAGAAGAAAAGATTCCTGAAATTTCTTCAAGAATCTTCTCTCCATTCATAAGTTATTTTGAACTTAATACTTCAGGAAGCCATGTAGCCAGCGCTGGGAATAGGATGAAAATAATTGTCGCAATCAACTGAATGATAATAAACGGAACGGTTGCCCGGTAAATTTTCTCGATACTGACCCGCTCCCCGACTGCACTCTTTAAATAGAAGATCGCGAATCCGAATGGCGGTGTCAGATACGCCAATTGCAGGACTACCATGAAGACGACACCCCACCACAGCGGATCAAATCCTGCATCTGCAATGATTGGTGAAATAATCGGAGCCGCCAACATGATAAGTGCCATCGTTTCTAGAAACATACCGAGTAATATAATGAATGCCAGCGAGAAAAATAAAATTCCCCATTTTCCTCCTGGTGCCATTTGAGCCATTTCGGATACAAACCGATTGCCTCCCACACCTGAGAACACTGCTGAAAATGCAGCGGCACCGATCAGGATCCAGCCTACCATCCCGGTCATTTTCGTGGATTCTTTCAAAGCCAGATTAATTTTCGGCAAATTTAAACGTTTCGTAAACAGTCCGATTAACAACGTGCCTAGCACCCCGACAGCCGCTCCTTCAGTAGGAGTGGCAATTCCTGTGAAAATCGATCCGAGCACAATGACGATTAAGATCATTGGCAGAATGACGGATTTCGTAGCCAGTAATTTCTCACGCATCGAAGCACGGTCTTCTTTCGCTAAAGCCGGCGCCGCTTCTTTATTTTTATACGCACGGAATAATATATAGGCAATAAATAAACCGATTAAAATGAATCCCGCTCCCAAGCCTCCGGCAAATAAACTGGACACCGATACGCCCGTAATGGCACCGTACACGACCATATTCAAGCTAGGAGGAATAAGCTGTCCGAGCGTGCCGCCTGCCATAATTGAACCCAAGCTCAGCGATTCATTGTATTTATATTTCATCATTTGCGGTAATGCAATCAGTCCAAGGCCGATGACACCGGCAGCGACTACCCCTGAAATCGCACCGATAATGGCACCTACTAAAATAGTTGCTATTGCGAGTCCGCCCCGCAATGCGCCTGACCATTTATACACTGCGTCATACAAATCGGTGATAATGTTTGATTTCTCCAATAACACCGACATCAGAATGAATAATGGAATCGCAATTAATGTGAAGTTGTTCATGACTCCCCACACAGCACTCGTCAAAAGACTCGTACTGTCAACGCCCCACATCATTAAAGCAAAGACTGCGCCGACTGTCGATAATGCGAATGCAATCGGGACACCTAAAAACAGAAGCAGCAGCAAAAGTACAAACATCGCAACTGGGGCATATTCAAATAGCAGAATCATCTGTATAGCCCCCTTTTGCGATTTTATATATTTCAGCCCAGGCCTGCAGCCAAATCAGAAAACCACTGAGCGGAATAAACCACTTGAACCACCAAATTTGCGGATTGAATGAACTCTGATGTGAAGAATGCTCCATAATCATCGTAGATTCAATTGCCATAATGGAACCGCGATAGATTAAGAAAGTGGTGACGAAAATAACCAGCAGCATGGCGAAAATACCAAAAACCTTATTCCATCCCGGTGACAGCAATCGCGGAATAATATCTACCGCAATATGCCCTTTCACACGCAGCACCTCAGCACCTGCCAGCAGTATTGATATTCCATAGATGAAAATCGGCACTTCGAATCCCCAATCGGGTGCATCGTGCAAAAATCGCCGCATAATAATGGTATAGACAACGATAAGTGTCAGCGGAATCATCAGATAACCTGCGATTCTACCGGCGATGGACGACATTTTTTCTATAATAGTTATAATAGGATTCATGAAGCCACCGCCTATTCTTTATA